>NVWT02000005.1 GCA_002733735.2 Robiginitomaculum sp.
CTGTTATCCTCCCCTCGCTTGCGGGGGAGGTGGGCGCGAAGCGCTCGGAGGGGGGGATTCCACCAGCCACCGTCATCGCACGGCTTGTCCGGGTGATCTAGTTTCCCACCATTTGCCCCTGCATGAATTAAAAGGCTGGATTCCGGCTTTCGCCGGTATGACGGCGTTTTGGGTTTCACCGCGAGACAAAAAAACAAGGGTGCAAACAAGGGTCAGGTGATACTTAGGGGTAACCCTTAACTGACCTTCAACTGGCAAACAAAAGTAATATTTGATATCTCAAGCAGCTCTTAACTGACCCTCATTGACCCTTACCGACCCTTGAACAGCGGGGATAAGTTGCAAGAATGCTCGTAGCTTATCCGCTTGCTATAATGGTCTCGCAGATGGTTATAACCAGCCAGTTTGCGGCTCTTTGAAAACAGTAAATACCTATAAACACCAGTAAAACATGCAGTTTTAGTTTTGTTTACACAAGCTGGCGAGGCGGTTGTTATACTCGTCCTTTTGGCTTTTGTAATTTCTATCCGCTGTGTAAACTTGTAAATGGTCGTTGCGTTTTTTATTTGACTGCAAAATGGAAAATTTTTAACGATGCAATCTGTAATAGTTTTGTTATAATTTTCATCTGCCTTGATTTTGCCAAGAAAGTTTTTGATGTAGTCTTATGAAAAATATATTTTACAGTTTAATATTTGTCGTTTTGTACTCGCTACCTGTTGCGGCGCAAGATTTACGAGTGGTACCAGAAACCCAAGGGCAATTACAATTATCGTATGCTCCATTGGTAAAGTCCGCGGCTCCAGCTGTGGTCAATGTGTTTTCAAAACGCACGGTTAAAACAAACAATGCTTTTCGTGGATCATCGATGTTCGATCGCATGTTCGGGCGTGGAAGTTTCGGCCCACAAGAAAGAGTGCAGCAATCATTAGGTTCCGGTGTCATAGTTGCCGATGACGGGGTGATTGTTACTAATTACCATGTGGTGCGCGGCGCCGATGAGTTACGGGTGGTTCTGGCCGATAGGCGTGAGTTTAAGGCCGAGCTGTTATTGGCCGATCAGCAAACTGATCTGGCGGTGTTACGAATTGATACCGATGGCGAAGCTTTGCCAACCATGGCGTTTGCGTCTAGTGGCGTATCCGAGGTCGGCGATTTGGTGCTAGCTATTGGCAATCCATTTGGCGTGGGTCAAACGGTGACTTCTGGGATTATTTCGGCACTGGCTAGAACTGATGTTGGAGCTACTGATTTTTCCTATTTCATTCAGACGGATGCGGCAATAAATCCGGGAAACTCTGGGGGCGCATTGGTCAATATGAAAGGCGAGCTGCTTGGGATTAATACGGTAATTGTCTCCAGATCAGGCGGCTCTAACGGTGTCGGGTTCTCAATTCCGGCAGCTATGGTTAGTCGGGTGGTCGAGTCTGCTATTGCTGGTGGCGAAGTGATCCGGCCATGGTTCGGAGCCAGATTGCAAAATGTTGATCGTGATTTATCGGCATCATTAGGTTTGGATCGACCATTAGGAACTTTGGTGTCGGAAGTATATCCCGGTGGTGCCGCTGAAAAAGCAGGAATTCGTCGTGGTGATGTGGTGTTAGCGATTGGCGATCAGGATATCAATACCGAACAGGGCTTACGCTTTCGCTTGGCGGTTCATAAGATCGGCGAGAAAGTTGCGGTGAAAATATACCGTGATGGCAAGCATCTAACGAAAAAGCTAAAAACAATTGCTGCACCGGAAAGTCCAAAACGCAATATTACGGATATATCGGGCAATAATCCATTTGCTGGCGCCAAAGTTGGCAATATTTCACCAGCCTTGGCATTGGAAAAAGGCCTTGATCCATTTGCGACGGGAGTTGTGGTGTTAGAGGTGATCAGGCGTTCTGCTGCGGGCTATTATGGCATTCGAACCGGAGATATATTCGTAGCAGTCGGCGATGATCAGATAGACAATGTTGATGATTTAACAGATGCTCTTGACTATAATGAAGGAAGCTTACGTTGGCCGGTAAAGATAGTTCGAGCCGAGCGGGAAATCACGGCAACTATCCGTATGCGCCGATAAGTGATTGCCCTTAATGGCCGATGGTGTTTTAAGTTGATGCATGGGCAATTTGTTTGAATCTGCAGGGCTTTCAAAATCCGCACCGACACCGCTGGCAGACCTATTGCGGCCGCAAAGTCTAAGCGAGGTTGTCGGCCAAGATCATTTATTAGCGCCTGATGCACCGATCGGGCGAATGGTCGATCAAGGGCGATTGTCTTCGATGATACTCTGGGGGCCGCCCGGCGTTGGTAAAACCACTATTGCTAGATTACTGGCGCAACATACCGATTTGCATTTTGAGCTATTATCAGCAGTGTTTTCCGGTGTTGCCGACTTGCGCAAAATCTTTGATGCCGCTAAATCAAGACGAGAAACCGGCAAGGGTACTTTGTTGTTCGTTGATGAAATACACCGGTTTAATCGAGCGCAACAAGACGGGTTCTTACCATTTGTTGAGCAGGGAATTGTTACTTTAGTTGGTGCAACTACAGAAAACCCCTCGTTTGAGTTAAATGGTGCGCTGTTGTCGCGTTGTTCGGTTTTGGTTCTAAAGCGCCTTGATGAAGCGGCAATGTTGTTATTGCTGCAAAGGGCTGGAAAACAAGCCTCCAAGAGCTTGCCGTTAGATGATGATGCCAAACTTACCTTGTGCGCGATGGCTGATGGTGATGGCCGTTATTTGCTGAACTTAACCGAAGAAGTGTTGGCATTGGTGAGTGATGAAATATTAGATCCGGCAGGCTTGGCGAAATTGGTGCAAAAACGTGCCGCACATTATGATCGCAACAAAGAGCAACATTACAATTTAATCTCCGCTTTGCACAAATCGGTTCGCGGTTCTGATCCTGATGCTGCACTGTATTGGTTAGCCAGAATGCTGGACGGTGGCGAGGATCCGTTATTCCTTGGGCGGCGCATGGTGCGTATGGCCTCAGAGGACATCGGCCATGCCGATCCATCAGCTTTGCAGACAACATTGGCCGCGGTTGAGACATATCGCTTGCTTGGCTCGCCTGAGGGTGAGCTGGCTTTGGCGCAAGCCTGCGTGCATTTGGCGTGCGCTCCCAAGTCCAATGCGGTTTACGCAGCATTTAAGGCGGCAATGGCATCTGCAAAGCAGTCCGGATCACTTAGCCCGCCCAAACACATACTAAATGCGCCGACGAAATTGATGAAACAACAAGGCTATGGCGATGGTTATGCGTATGATCATGATCAAAGGGACGGCTTTTCAGGGCAAGAGTATTTCCCAGATGAAATGCCATCACAGCAGTTTTACTTTCCGGTGGATCGTGGTTTTGAGCGCGGCGTAGCCGAGAGATTAGCCAAATGGCGAGAATTACGAAAGATCAGCCATGAATAGTATTCTTCTGGTAGGTCTGGGCGGAGCCTTTGGTGCGATCGCCAGACATTTGATAAGTCGCTTGGCATTACACTGGCCAAATGTCGGTTTTCCATTTGCAACTCTTGGCGTAAATGTTATTGGCGGTTGCTTGATGGGCATGCTGGTTGGCTGGTTGGCTCACAAAGTTGATAGCGGCAATGATTTGCGGTTATTGTTCGGAGTTGGTTTGCTTGGTGGATTTACTACATTTTCTGCTTTTTCGTTGGAATTAGTGCAAATGATTCAACGCAAAGCATGGGGCGCGGCTGTTATATACAGTACTAGTTCTGTAGTGGTTTCAGTATTGGCTCTTTTATTGGGCTTGTTTGTAATGAGAAAGATTTTTGCTGTATGAGCAAGGTGCAAAACATAACTATTGAGGCGGACGAAAATGATGTTCGCTTAGATCGCTGGATCAAGCGGCGGATTGTTGGTCTTGGGCAGGGGCAAATTGAAAAAGCCTTACGCCGAGGTGATATCAGGGTTGATGGCAAACGTGCCAAAGCAAATACCAGATTGTTCACTGGCATGTTGGTTCGTTTGCCGCCGTTTACAGTTTCCAAAGCAGGGCCTGCGGTAAAGTCGCGGGTCACGGCAAAAGATCAGTCCTTGGTGAAGTCCATGGTAATTTTTGATGACAAGCAGGTTTTAGCCTTAAACAAAATTAGTGGTCTGGCGACACAAGGCGGGACCGGAACTGTTCGTCATATTGATGGAATGCTTCCGGCGTTTGATGATTTGGAATACACGCCGAAATTGGTTCACCGTCTTGATCGTGATACTTCTGGTTTGTTACTGCTTGGACGAACTCCTGCGGCAACGGCATCATTGGCTAAGGCTTTTAAGTCGCGTTCAGCCAAGAAAACCTATCTGGCGATTGTGCTTGGTGTGCCAAGGCCAGAAATCGGAGTTATCAAAGGCTATATGAAAAAGGGCATAGGGGAAAAGGGGCGTGAAATGATGATCTGGGCGCGCCACGGTGATCGCGATGCCCAATATTCGCGTACTTCTTACACTGTGTTGTCCAGAGCCGGACAAAAAGCGGCATTAGTGGCTTTACGCCCTGAAACTGGCCGCACCCATCAATTACGTTTTCATCTGGCCGAGATTGGATATGCTGTTTCCGGAGACCACAAATATGTTTGTGACCGTGAGGAACTTGGCGGGCTGCCGAACAAATTGATGTTACATGCGTGGGGTATTGAGCTGCCACACCCAACAAGCGGCAAGTTTCAACTTAATTGTCCATTACCCGAACATTTCACCCGCGCTATGGATATGTTGGGKTTTGAAAGTAATATTCCGGCTGATCCATTCGAAGGGCTGGAATAATGGGCGAAAAAACAATGCCTAAAAGGTTTTACCAGCAGGCTTCATACGAGAAGCAAGGGCGAATTTGGCAAGTAATGCTTGATGATAAGGCATTACGCACTCCGGCCAGACAGGTGTTACGATTGCCCACTGAGAAACTAGCCATGTTGCTAGCGGGCGAGTGGCAAGCTCAAGAAGACAGCATTAAGCCCGATCAAATGCCGCTGACAAAATTGGCGAATGTGGCACAAGACCATGTAGCACCAGATAGGGGGCCAAGTGCGGGCGAGCTGATGCGCTTTGCGGCTAATGATGTGATTTGCTTTCGGGTGGCGCAGCCCAAGCGATTGCAAGAGCTACAGGCCAGAAAATGTGATCCATGGCTGGATTGGGCTGAGCAAGAATTCGGTGCCAGATTAGCTGTAACAGCCGAGCTTAGGCCTCCTGATATGCCGCTTGCAGCGCTGGAAAACATGCGTAATGCTGCTCTTAAACTAGATGCATTTACGCTTACCGCTTTATTGCATGCGGTTTCTATTGTTGGTTCGGCGGTTTTGGGGTTTGCAATGGTTCAAAATCAAATGGACGCTAAAACTGCATTTGATCTGTCACGAATTGAAGAAGATTGGCAGATCAAACAATGGGGTGAGGATGATGAAGCCTTGCTTCGTTCGCGAAATATGCTTGATGCGCTTTGTTCTTCCTATCAGTTTATGCAAGCGGCTAAATGTTGACCCTAAGATGTTATCCAAAATATTGGAGTTAAGTTATGAAAAACATGATTAAAGAGTTGGATGAACGCCGCGAAGCTGCATTGGCTGGCGGCGGCGCAAAACGTATGCAACGCCAACACGATAAAGGCAAACTAACCGCTAGAGAGCGTTTGGAATTGCTACTCGATGAAGGATCATTTGAAGAATACGATATGTTTGTCGAACACCAATGTTCGGATTTTGGCATGGCGGACAACAAAGTACCCGGTGACGGTGTTGTTACGGGAAATGGCACGATAAATGGACGTTTGGTATATGTTTTTGCCAAGGATTTTACCGTAATGGGCGGTTCCTTATCATTGGCGCACGCAAATAAGATTTGCAAAGTACAAGACATGGCCTTGAAAAACGGTGCGCCAATAATTGGCTTGTTCGATAGTGGCGGCGCGCGCATTCAAGAAGGCGTTGATGCGCTTGGCGGTTATGCCGAGGTTTTTCAGCGTAACGTATTGGCCTCTGGAGTCATTCCACAAATATCAGTAATTATGGGGCCGTGCGCCGGTGGCGATGTGTATTCACCAGCAATTACTGATTTCATTTTCATGGTTCGCGATACTTCGTATCTTTATGTTACTGGCCCAGGTGTGGTGAAAACCGTTACCAATGAGATTGTAACTCACGAAGAATTAGGTGGCGCCAGCATGCACGGTAAAGTCTCCGGTGTGGTTGAGGGGACTTTTGAGAACGACTTTGAAGCCTTGGTACAGGTGCGAAGACTGATCGATTTTCTTCCGGCCAGCAATCGTGAGAAACCGCCAACACGTCCGGTTTTTGATGAAGCAATGCGCGAGGAAGCATCACTAGATAGCTTGATACCGGATAATCCAAATACTCCGTATGACATGAAAGAATTATTGCAAAAGGTAGCCGATGAAGGTGATTTCTTTGAGATCATGCCGGAATTCGGAGCCAATATTATTACGGCTTTTGGCAGGTTAGAAGGCAAAACTGTTGGTTTCGTTGCTAACCAGCCAATGGTGCTGGCCGGCGTACTGGACATTGATGCCTCGAAAAAGGCCGCAAGGTTTGTGAGGTTTTGCGACGCATTTGATATTCCGCTGGTGACATTTGTCGATGTTCCGGGGTTCTTGCCCGGCACCAAGCAAGAAAGCGGCGGTTTGATCAAACATGGGGCGAAATTACTGTTTGCCTATGCCGAAGCCACTGTTCCCAAAGTGACGGTAATTACTCGTAAAGCCTATGGCGGAGCCTATGATGTGATGGCTTCCAAACATTTACGCGGCGATGTTAATTACGCTTGGCCAACGGCCGAGATCGCGGTGATGGGAGCCAAAGGCGCGGTCGAGATTATCTTTAGAGCTGAAGCTAATGATCCGAAGAAAATAGCCGAACGCACCAAAGAGTATGAAGATAATTTTGCCAATCCGTTTGTTGCTGCCCGACGTGGTTATATCGATGATGTGATTATGCCTCGCAATACCAGAAAGCGAGTAGTTAGCGCGTTACGGACTTTGCAAAATAAGCAATTAACCAACCCTTGGAAGAAACACGATAATATACCTCTTTAGTTGGCGTGGGATAATTTTTAGCCGCCGCTAACAATTCTCTAACCTTAATCGGTTATATTGGCTTTATATGGCCTCGCGAAGAGGGTCAGTAGAAAAGGTGTGTGGGTTATGGATGTTTGTCGTGGTGAGCTGTTAGGCCAGCAAATTTCAAAATTTTCTCCAATGAGTATTTCCGAAGGCTTGGCCGTGCAAAGACGGGTATTTGCTGATGGAGTAGCAAGTCGCGGCGAAGCCGAAATATTGTTCGATGTTTGTGGTTCGTTTCCCAAATCAGATTGCGCGTGGAAACAAGTATTTGTTGCGGCAATTACCGATCATTTGTTGGGGCAGGGCGAAGAATACGGTTTCTTGGAATTTGACGCTGAAGACTGGCTGATCGATATGGTTTCCAATGACAGCCAATCGCATGCAATGGCTAATTTTGAAGTATTGCAATCTGTATTGGCGAAAGCCAAAAATGCCAGTACTCGTTTGGCAGCATTTGCTTTGTCGTCCACATTAAAAGCGGCAAATATAGGCACGAGCAATTCAGTCATGACCAAAACAAAGGTCGCTGCAACCGGCTGATATTTGTTACTATTCCTTCAGTTTTTCCAGCATACTGGTGCTGGGGCAGTTTGCCGCAGTCTATGTAGCTGAATGCGTAGCCAGTTTATGTTATCATATTATGACATATTCAACGGGAGGCGAGCAAATGAAACGCAGAGATGTTTTGAAGATCGGATTAGGTGGTATTGCCAGCTTAACTCCAGCCATGGCCTTAGCAGAATATAGAGGGCCAAACAGGGCTGCATACGAAAACTGGGCATTGCTTTGTCTTCGCATGGAGAAGTCTGCCAGTTATTACGCCAGACTTTACCACCAAGCAGTCAATACAGTTTCGCATTCCGGCTTGCCTTTTGAGCGGATCAGTAGGCCTTCGCAAAGCGATGTCATTGGTAATTTTACCGAATTTTATTATGGCCAGCCAAGTCCGGTTTTCCGGACAACGGTCTATGTTAAGGGCGATGATCCAATGGGGTATTTTATCGCCGCAAAATTACGAGGCTGGGTGATAAAGCCGTCTTATTTGGGTGCCGACATGTATGACAATCGGTTTGATCGCAACTGGCCGGTTAATGGTCATGTAGGTGCGTTTAACTCTAGGGTCTCAGCCAAGGGTTCGTTTGATTTTCCATTTAGTCCCGGATATTTAGCTGTATCTTTTGGCTTGGATAATGCCGCAGAAGAATGGTCGGGAGGCCATCAAATTACTATTGATGAAATGCTGGTTGTTCCGGGCTCAACCTTAAAACAGATGTCCGATCCAATGGGCTTTGCCGAACTTTTTCGCTCAATGGGGAAGTCACCACCGCCATCGGTATTGCCGCCAGCAGGCATTTTGCGCCGGAGCATTCCTTAGTGCTTGCCGGTTGATTTATTTAGTCTTCGTGCGCACCAAAATCAGCCCCAAAGGCATCACCTAACACATCGCATTCATCAATTATAATCTGAATGGCTCGAACTGCTCGATCACGAGTAGCATTATCAGGGAACCACAAGATTTCGCCTGTGCTAATTTCTTGCTTGTCGTCTTTGGTGATAATAACGGCACCTTGCAAAGACAAGCGGCCTATATGTCTGGTCGCTTTGACAGATGTTATATTTGCCCAATCTACACTAGCCGTATGAGTCGACCATGAGGAGTCATATTTCCAAGTGGATTTGCATGGCTCGACAATTACATAATCTTCTAATGGATCTATTAAACTGGACATCATTTTGTTTTCGGCCATTTTCTTTAGGAAATTTTGTGCATCAATGGCCGTGGGCTTATTCGATGCAAATGACGAAGCGGCAACAGCCATAAAGCCAATAACCAACATGGCGATGAGAAGGCTTTTGGGTAATGATATGTTCTGGTTCATCGATATTTCCTAAAGCGCAAAATTTGTTTCAGTTTACTTTCAATGGTAATTTACAGGACAATCTAGCATTTTTGTTCAATAGGATCAAATTCTGGGCAGAACTACCGCTTTCATAAGCTAACTTGCTTTCTCCAGTTTTTCCATCTCATGCAGGCATTGTTCTTCAAGCATTTGCAAGCGTTCAATAGCCCGACTACGTTTGCGATTATAATCAAGAGCTTGCGCCGGATTACGATCATATAAATCCGGTGAAGCCAGTGCTGAATCAAGACTTTTTATACCTTTTTGCAAACGTTGTATTTCACTTTCTAGCCGTTCAATATTGCGCCTAATATGCGCCATGCCATCACGTTCATCTGCGGCATTTTTACGCACTTCAACCTTTTTATTGGCTTTTGGCTTACGTTTTCGCTCTTTCTTCAAGACCAATTGCTTGTATTCGTCCATATCGCCATCATAGGGCTGAACTGCACCATCTTTGACCAGCCAAAGCCGTTCGATACAACGCTCTATCAAGCTGCGATCATGACTGATCAGCAATATTGCCCCAGAGTAAGCATCAAGCGCATCAGCAAGCGCCAGGCGGCTGTCCATGTCCAAATGGTTGGTCGGCTCATCTAGGATCAGCAAATGCGGCCCTTGGAACGATATCAGGTTCAGTAGCAACCTGGCTTTTTCACCACCGGACAGGTCTTCAATTTTGGTCTCTGCTTGATTGATACCAAGCCCGAACCGTCCTAATCGCGCCCGTCTTTGGGCTTCGGAAGCTTGGGGCATTAGATCAATAATTAGGTCAAGCGGGGTCTGGGTGCGATCCAAAACGTCTAATTGGTGTTGAGCGAAATAGGCGATTTCCAACTTTTTGTGTTGGTATTTATTGCCGGACATTACTTGTAATTTACCGGACAGCAATTTGGCAAATGTTGATTTTCCTTCGCCGTTTTGCCCCAAAAGCCCAATGCGATCATCATTTTGAATGCTTAAATTGATATCTCGCAAGATCGGCTTGCCGGCCTCATAACCAACGGCGGCTTCTTCAAATCTGATGATCGGTGGAGCCATGGCTTTTTTCGGATCTGGCAGGTCAAACGGAGCCACCGGATTTTGCACTAATGTGGCCACTGGCTGCATTTTTTCCATCATCTTAATGCGTGATTGCGCTTGTTTTGCCTTGGCCGCAGAATAACGAAACCTATCGACGAAAGTTTGCATTCTTCGTTTTTGATCTTCTTGTTTGGCCATCATTGCCATATCAAGTCGTTGTTTTTCCGCCAGTAATCGTTGGAAGTCATCATAACCGCCCTCGAATGTTCGGATTTTCTTATTGGCCAAATGAGCGATTTTATGTACCGATTGGTTGAGCAAGTCGCGGTCGTGCGATACGATCAGTGCTGCGCCCGGGTATTTTTGCAGGTGATTTTCCAGCCAAATCGCGCCTTCAAGATCAAGATAATTAGTTGGCTCATCAAGCAATAACAAATCCGGGGTAGAGAACAATATCGCCGCTAACGATGCCCGCATACGCCAACCACCAGAGAACGAGCCACAGGGTCGTGCTTGGGCTTCGGTGGTAAAGCGTAGTCCGGCCAATATGGTACTGGCTCTGGCTTCGGCRCTGTGKGCTTCGATGTCTTGYAGGCGTAACTGRATTTCGGCAATYTTRTTCGGATCAGTTTCGGTTTCMGCAYYGGCCAGCAAACCRCTTCGTTCAGYATCTGCCTCGAGTACAAAGTCCAATATTGAYTGYKCRCCGCCCGGTGCTTCTTGGGCGACCGCACCCATGCGCGCGCCTTTACGGATGCGAATTTCGCCTTCATCAGGAACCAACTCGCCAGTAATTGCTCGAAACAAGGTTGATTTACCAGTGCCGTTTCTGCCGACCACACCCATGCGAGTTTTGGGCGGTAAGGCAAAACTGGCATTCTCGATCAGAATGCGACCTTCCATTCGGATGGTGATATTATTTACATGTAACATAGGTGCATTTCTCGTAAAATCCTGAAAAGGGTTTGTTGTTTGATTCTYGYCSTAACAAAAGAGCCSATATTGATGGTAAAGCKCTTGAGTTAAAGCAAAGGCACTGGTATATGGCCGCCAAYATATCACCCGTTTAGTCTTTATCAGGAGCCTGCACAATGGCCATTCAACGTACTTTTTCTATTATTAAACCAGATGCAACCATCGSAAAYCATACCGGCGCMATTAATGCCAARATCGAAGCCGCTGGYCTGTCGATTATTGCCCAAAAACGTATTTGGCTAACCAAAGCCCAAGCMGAGGGYTTTTAYGCMGTGCATAGCGAGCGTCCGTTCTT
The DNA here is from genome assembly GCA_002733735.2 of Robiginitomaculum sp. Lineage (GTDB taxonomy): Bacteria > Pseudomonadota > Alphaproteobacteria > Caulobacterales > Maricaulaceae > Robiginitomaculum_B. The sequence goes on from NVWT02000005.1 coordinate 11,275, forward strand.
TGCCGATCTGGTGAATTTYATGATTTCTGGCCCGGTTGTRGTGCAAGTCCTCGARGGCGAAGAYGCTATTGCCACATATCGTAAAGTCATGGGTGCAACTAACCCAGCCGAYGCCGATGCCGGAACAATCCGTAAGGAATTTGCTCAAAGCATTGAAGCAAATTCAGTACATGGTTCTGATGCACCAGAAACTGCTGCYGAAGAAATTCCATACTTCTTTTCTTCTTGCGAAATAGTTGGCTGATTTARYTGATTTTTTTTTNGAAGTAGGCATTWAACCGAACGGGRAAAACCTCGTTCGGTTAAGTGTTTTCTGYCATCAAAATTTGTAATTTTTAGYTGAACTAAAAACAYYTCRACAATTTTTGACGTTTSCCCAGTGGAAAGATTACTAAACGGCTCAGCAGGAAAGGGGTTCCTGCGGTGCARTTATCCGTAATRATCTCCAGYCAAACCCAGGTTTTATTGGGTTTATCGCGTATTCACCATGTCAAAGAGCCGTAACCTCGATGACGACGGGCGTAAAAACCCAATCCCGWGACGGTAGCAGCTACCAACCGGTTCCCTTATGCATAAGGGAACCGGCACCATCATTATACACACTTTCAACAGACAATCCCGTGCTCGACACGGGATCCAGTTCTTCCACTATTAGTTCTAGCGGCGCCTGCAAGGCTGAACACCGACCTTATCCTCTCCTGTCCTTCGAGGCTGCTACGCAGCACCTCAGGATAAGGAGGGAGCCAAATTCGTGTGTTATGATATTTCACCATAAAAGAATAAGAACTGTTATCCTCCCCCCGCTTGCGGGGGAGGTGGCGGCGAAGCCGACGGAGGGGGGATTTATAATGTTCAAAATAAACAAGATAAATTAACTAGGTGCGACCGCCCATTTTAGATTTGGAGGCAACCATTCGCCGCACTTCGTCGCGAGACAGAAGAAGGGTGAACAAGGGGCACGTGACCCTTAAGAGGGAACCCTTAATTAGCAATCATTGCCAAAAACTTCCCTTAAAATGAGGGTTAATTAGCAAAGAATTAGCACTCATTGCCCCTTACCGACACTTGAACAACGAGGATAAGTCACAACCATGCTCGCAATCTTCCCACCGGCTATAATGGTCATGCAACTGGCAATAACTCAGCCATTTGCGGCTGTTTGACATTGTTAATACGTAAACAACTCAATGAAACGTGGGTTTCCCTAAAGTATTACTTTAGCAATGCGCAAGAATAACATTGTTTCGTGGTGAGGTTTTACGCATTTATCCGCTGAGAAAATCGCACAAAGCCAACAATAGGTTTTATTTGCGCGAATTAGAGCAAATTACGACTAGCCCTAACCTTTATCGCGGCTTTGCAAAATAGCAAAGACATCGGCAAGGTTTAATCTCTTTGACCGCGAGACAATTAGTAAGTGGTGTAATAAATTCTAATTCTCTATTTGATTGGGAACTATAATAACTGTCTGCATGGTGTCTGCTTTGGTCTCCGAACGCTCCCACATGCGCAAGAATTGCTCGGCTCCGTCATTACGCAGCTTATCCAAATATTCTTGTTTCATACCAATAGCCTCAAGCTCTTTATGAAATTTCTTCATCATGCCAATGTGTTGCATTCCATTGATCGTATGAACTCCAAATTTTTCCATAATGTCTGTTCCAGTGGATAATTCACAGTCTTCAAAGGTTCGCGAGTTAAAGCCCTTGGTGACTGTAGCAAAATCCAATGAATAACCAACACTTAAACCCTTGTCGAGCAGATAGGCTAGCATTTTGGCGTTCTCGGTTGAAGTTCGGGGGCAATCTTCGCCAACGCCGCTATCCACCATGCCTTCTTTTGCATCCATCGGCCCAAGAATGGCTCCAAAAAACCCACCTGTCCTCTTTATAAAACGAAGTTCATTGTCATCAAAATCATATTCATTCGGATAAGGAGTGTTCTTAGCTGATTTTGTCAGGCTGGATCTACCAACCAACATGGCATTTGGTCGATTATGAAAGGCGTTTAGCGGATAATTCTTAAATTCCCTCGAAATCTCCCGCATATCAATACGTGCTTTGCTAGAGACATGATCAATGTTTATAATCATGCCTTTGCGCATTGCGGCGCGTACAACTCTATCGCCATCAGTGGACAGGCCTAAATTATTCCGCTCGATATTATAATGGTTATTCTTATCGCCGCCACTGGTGCCGCCAGGATCGGAAAAACCCGGTGGGCTTGGATAAATAGCAAACCCGTTGAATTCATCAGCACCTTTTCTAACAACATAGTTCATCATGTTGGTCTCTGAGATGTCGCTCAGTTTTGCATTGCAATCATTGGCAAAGCCAAATCCCTTGATATTGTTTTGCCCACACTCATCATCATTATCACAGTAATAATGCCGATAAGCACTTGTCGTCGCTCTTTCAATGCGGGACAGTACACGATTAAGCGGAAATAACGCCACATTATCATCATAATAAAAACACCCGGCAATGGCTTGATTAGTTCTAACGGCTTTGCCTAATGTAGTGCTTTTTGGAGCAAAGACATCAGCGCCGGTCAGACGACTATTAACTTTATGTGCCATATAAAACGTACGCACACCCTTGTTATATAGACGATTCAGTCGATTAACCGGGTCAAATGTTTTGTTTTCAGCACCAAATGTATAATCAGACTCAACACCTAAAATAATCACCAGCTTATTACTATTAGCAATACGCCGCGCTTCGGTGGCATTATAAGCAATTTGCATCCAACTACTATTGGCCGCCGCCCAGTCTTTGGTTTTTTGAATTTGCCGTTCCAAAGACCTAATACTATCGCCAGGAGTACAGGCATAACCATTACCACCAGTGCCGCCACCTCCTAGGTTTTCGTAATACAGCGTTTCACACATTGGTTCATTGTCGACAGCAAAGGCAACCATGATCCGCATTCTGGTATCACGGAACATGGGTTGTGGCGGCGAGTAGGCTTCTTTGATCCACTGGGTACTATAACGCACATGGGAAAAACTATCCTGATGCGGCCCTATGCGAGAAGAATGGTTGCCCATATCACCGCCTAGAGCGCCCAACGCGCCAAGAATATTGCCTTTTACCTCACCGTGGTCACAACGTTGCCCGACACGACAACCAGAACAACTAGCGGTATAACCATTGGTCATAATGCCATTAGAAAAATTATTGGACGCACCGGTAAAGGCGTAATTCCCGCCAAATGCCATCGCCACCATTGGGTGTTCATGGGTCAGCACATAGCCAGTAATAGGTCTATCTAAACTTTTAGGATTTGTAGGAATAATAACGTCGCCTATTGTTACTTCGCCTTGGCTAAAAACAGATGAAGTGGCCGTTATTTCAGTGGTATTATAAAACTCATAAACTTTGCTAATTTCTGATTGTGGAATTCGTCTTATTTGCCGCAACCTTGCTTTGTTTCCCGGCTTTATGTTTTTATTAGCCAGTAATTGAGCAAAATCCCTCTGTGGCATAGCTCTGATAAAAGCAATCTTGGCAATATCTCTCTTTGTTACATTATTTACTTTCGGCGCAATACCTGTAGCAAGCGCAGCTCGCCCAATTGAATGCAGCCTTCTAACATCCCTATCATTGATATTGTTAACTACTATAAGCCTTTTAGCTTCTGCTTGGACAGAATCTGTTTTTTGCGCGTAAACCAATGTCGTAGATGTTAGTAAAACTATTGCTGGGATTACCAACAAAACCCTAAGAAACCCAATCATGGCACTCCCCACTTTTTATACTAATCCGGCAAACCTTTGGTCTAGATTAAGCTACAATACACATTTTTGCTTGAAATACAACTTACGCAGGCAAAACCATCAACAGTGACAAGCTTTTTCAGTTCAAAATCATGTCAATATAGTGCTGAACGTTCCAAAGAAAAATAACAGATAATAGCCCAGGAATGAGAGCTTAATGATAGGTATCAGAAACAACTAAATATTATGACCTACAAGCAGGATACCAATAAATTACAATATGTTTATTTTTCACTTTGACTTATTCTGTTACAGTCATTTTAACAAACAATTCAATATGTCATTAAGGGGGCTTCATTGACCAAATTTTCCACGTCCAAATTTCGTAACGTTCTATCCGCATCCACAGCATTAGCCTTAATCAGTGCAGCTAGCTTGGCTTTTGCGCAAGATGTGCCGATTGTTCAACCTGGCGCACCGGGCGAGCAGGCCAGATCACTTAATGCCAGCGAGGCTATTGAGATTGTCAGCACCCGTTATTCGAAAAATGATGCGACATTCATGCGGGACATGATCCCGCACCATAATCAGGCCGTGCAAATGGCCGAATTGGTAGACGAGCGCACAAACCACGAAGAAGTTATTGATATTGCTGGACGCATCACGGTCTCACAGGCCGATGAGATTGACTTCATGGAAAGCTGGTTGCAAGAGCGAGAAGAAGACGTCCCACAAGCTGATGCGCACGATGCTATGCACACCTCGCACTCGATGGCCGGCATGGCAACACCAGAGCAAATGGCCGAATTGGCAAAAGTTGAAGGCGTAGAGTTTGATCAATTATTCCTAACCTTGATGATTACCCACCATGAGGGCGCGGTAACCATGGTCAAAGAGTTACTCAAAAAACGCGGTTCCGCCTATGATCCGGTATTGTTTGATTTCGTTAATGACGTCACTAATGACCAAAAGGCAGAAATAAAACGCATGCACGAATTGCTGCTCGATCTGTCTTCAGACCCAAGAGCAGGTCTAGCCGCAGGATTTGACGATGCAGAGCAAGCTATTCTCAATCTTGAACTTATCGCGTCATTACCAAAACCGGCTGGTTTCTTTGATCCGGAAAACCCTTCTGGATTACCGCCAATTAAACCACCAAAGAAAACCGATAAAGATGGCGAAGATAAAGCCACAGAAGAGGAAGAAGTAGAGACTAAAAAACCTGAAGACGAGAGCGCTTCCGACAAAAAAGACGCTGATGAGAAAAAGAAGAAAAAGAAAACCCAGTGGGGAAAACGCGCACCGTTGTTAAGCTTCTCCAACACCGATATGGCGTTCTTTGGCAATAAAATGATCGTTGGTAATTATCATGGCTTTAACGCTTATGAGCTGCAAGAAAATGGTGTGCCAAAGCTGTTAAGCTCGGTAGTTTGCCCCGGTGGGCAAGGCGATGTTTCGATTGTCGGCGATCTATTGATTATGTCGGTTGAGCAAACACGCGGACGGGTTGATTGCGGTTTGCAAGGCATTGACGAAGATGTCAGCGAAGAACGTTTTCGCGGGCTACGTATTTTTGACATTAGCGACCTTACCAACCCAATACAGGTAGGGCAGGTTCAAACTTGTCGTGGATCACACACCCATTCTGTTGTCTCAGGCCCCGACAAAGATGGTAAAATTATCGTCTATAACTCCGGCACCTCGCGGGTACGCAAGGAAGAAGAAATGGCTGGCTGTATTGGTAATATTGCTGGTGATGAACGAACAGCATTGTTTCGTATTGATGTCATTGAAATTCCGGTTGATGACCCCTCAAAAGCACGCATTATCGACAGTCCGGCGGTCTTTGCCGATGAGGAAACCGGTCAAATGGCTGGCTTATGGCGAGGCGGCGATCATGGAGATAAAACCCAAAGAACTAACCAAACCAATCAATGCCATGACATAACGGTATTCCCCGAAGCAAATATTGCCGCCGGAGCTTGCTCAGGGAACGGAATTATTTTTGACATTTCTGACCCCAGAAAGCCAAAACGTATTGATGCTGTACTTGATACCGGCTTTGCCTATTGGCATTCGGCAACCTTTAACAATGATGGCACAAAGGTTATTTTCACCGACGAATGGGGCGGCGGCGGTCGGCCGCGGTGTCGCACATACGACCCCAAAGAATGGGGAGCAAACGCCATTTATGATATTACCGATGGTAAACTTACCTTCCAAAGTTACTATAAATTACCAGCCCCTCAGACTGAAAATGAAAATTGTGTTGCCCATAATGGCTCGGTGATTCCGGTGCCGGGGCGCGATATTTTTGCGCAAGCATGGTATCAAGGTGGCTTATCACTGATGGATTTTACAGACTCGGCCAATCCGGTGGAGATCGCTTATTTTGATCGTGGACCCATTCATGAAGAACGAATGGTAACTGGCGGATATTGGTCAACATATTGGTATAATGGCAAGATATATGGCACCGAAATTGTACGCGGTCTTGATGTGTTCGCCTTATTGCCAAGTGAGTTTCTAAGCGAAAATGAAATTGCCGCTGCCAACATCGCCGATCAACGTGATAGGTTCAATCCGCAACAACAATTTGCCATTACTTGGCCGCACGAACCGGTAATTGCGCGGGCATATATGGATCAACTTCAACGCTCCGAAGCATTATCTGAAACCCTCATGGCACAGTTGAATACGGCCTTAGATCAAGCAGATGAGCGCTTGAGCGAGGGCAAAAGTGATGTGGTATTGGCCAAACAGTTGGAGAACTTAGCTGCAAATGTGGCTAGAAACAAAAAAGAGACCGCCAATAATGACCGGCAAGCTGCTCTTAGCACAACCCTAACAGGGATAGCCAAAAGACTACGCTAAGCTAGGGTTAGAACTGTAGGTTCTGGTTCATCGGTACCATTGAGCCGGAACCTACGTTCGAAGCTAATATTTGCCATATTGACAGCGCCAAGGGGATCCTGACCCTAGAGATCTACCCTAAATACTTATTTTGTCACATTTCTTATAGAAAAACCGCTTCACACTTTTCAAGAAAAGCTCTAGTAGCTCAAACTTCAATTCACAAACATACGACATCTTACCAAGCCCTTTAGAAAAATAACAAAAGCTAACACTGTAACTTAGGGTCTGTGGATTTTTTAGATTTCAGTTGTTTTACTCTAAGAATACCCCCAAAGGATACAAATGACAAATTTTCCAAATGTGCGCCCGGCGTTGGCTGCTGCGCTAACCACCCGTGGCTATACGGCTCTTACCCCTGTTCAAGAGGAAGTGATCGCTCCGGCCTTAGAAATTGCTGACCTGTTGGTTTCGGCACAAACTGGTTCGGGCAAAACCGTTGCCTTTGGATTGGCCCTTGCCCCTACCCTACTTGGCGAAAGCGAAAGTTTTGCCCAAACAAAGGCTCCTTTGGCCGTCGTTATCACACCGACACGAGAGCTAGCGATGCAGGTAAAGCGAGAGCTTGAGTGGCTGTATAAGGAGGCCAACGCCCGGCTCGCCACATGTGTAGGCGGCATGGATATGCGCGATGAGCGCAAAGCTTTGGGGCGCGGTGTGCATATTGTGGTCGGGACACCCSGACGACTTTGCGATCATATCAAGCGTGGATCACTTGATATGAGTGACCTTAAGGCCGTTGTGTTAGATGAAGCCGATGAAATGCTCAAAATGGGGTTTCGCGAAGAGTTAGAGTTAATACTTACCTCCGCACCTAGCCAGCGACGAACATTAATGTTTTCAGCAACCGTGCCAAAAACCATTATCGGCATGACCAARAAATATCARAAAAATGCTGTACGTATAAATACSGCATCTGAAGCCAAACAACAYCTRGAYATCAARTACCGCGCGTTGARCGTGGCAWMGAGCGACGAAGAAAAYGCAATMATCAATGTCTTGCGTTATTACGACGCTAAAAATGCCATTGTCTTTTGCGACACCCGTATTGCGGTCAATCGCATGACCAGCAGGTTTAACAATCGCGGGTTTTCAGTTGTCTCGCTTTCGGGCGAATTAAGTCAAAACGAACGTAGTCATGCTTTGCAATCTCTTCGCGATGGACGGGCAAAAGTCTGTATCGCCACAGACGTTGCTTCGCGGGGTCTTGATTTGCCGGATCTTGAATTGGTTATCCATGCCAGTATCCCAAAAAATGCCGAAGTTCTTCTGCACAGAAGCGGACGCACCGGTCGTGCTGGGCGCAAAGGGGTTAGTGTTCTTATCGTGCCAAATGCCGGGCGCAGGCGCGTTGAACGCCTGTTCAATGCAGCCAAGATCAAAGCCGAGTGGGCAACGCCTCCTTCCGCCGATGATGTATTTAATCGCGACAATGAGCGTTTATTGGCCGAGCTTGCATTAAGTCCACCAACCACCGAAAAAGAAACTGAGATAGTCGAAAGACTGTTAAAAGCTCATAGCCATGAACAAATTGCAGCGGCATATTTGCGCCAATACCGCGCCACACATACCGCGCCCGAAGAATTGATGAAGCCAGGTAGCTATGATCCAAGCGACAGATCCGATAGAGGATCAAGCGCCGGCTCTCGCAAATCTCGTGGGCGCGATGATTTTGAAAATGGTGTATGGTTCTCGCTTAATCTAGGACGCAAACAAAAAGCAGAGCCGCGCTGGATTTTACCGATGCTGTGCAAATCTGGCGGGCTAAACAAAAGAGACATCGGAGCAATTAAAATTAGCGAAACCAAAACTTTTGTTGAAATTTCGCAATCTGGCGTCGAAGGTTTTATCGCAGCTATTGGCCCTGAAGGGAAAATTGAAAAGGCGATTACCGCCCAACGCCTAGATGGTCAACCGGATTTTGGYGCACCAGATTCAAARCCSCAATATAAACCCCGWGATAAGTCTACCTATAAGAAGAAATCTGATAAGMGATCTGRTGATTTTGAGCAGGAKYTAAGCCAAGATRCCGCCCCTGAATTTAATCYCKWTRCACCAAAVCVKGNCGGYAAAAAACCACACAAAAAGAAAYTAGCACGYGCCGCCGCGCGCATGCAAAAAAAYACAAAAGMWAARCCYAAGARMAARTCYRRGCRCAAATCCAGAVCYGYGCMKAAAGGYAAACHRRYTGYGGGYACTGGWGCAAAATTDGTACGAAAAAAACGHAAAGAATAAMABAVMANTCAAAHTVAGDBMWTDSGVWCHGBRBACDATHGCCTAGACAGNCTCTAATCCATATCGATYTTRCCGCGRCGCTGTTTCTTGATCGCTCCGCGTTTGGTTTTACTATCGAGACGGCGTTTTTTTGCACTGAAACTTGGTTTAGTTGCGATACGTTTTTTAGGAACAAAGGCAGCTTTTCGAATAACTACAAACAGCCGATCATGGGCATCTTTGCGGTTCAGTTCCTGCGTACGATGGCGATCAGCAAAAATGACAAATACCCCGTCTTTTGTTAAACGGCTGTCATTTAAATTCAGGATTTTCTGACGCACCCGCTCAGGCAAATTCACCGATTTAGCTACATCAAAACGAAGTTGCACAGCGCTTGCGGTTTTGTTGACATTTTGCCCACCAGGGCCGCTGGAACGCACAAAACTTTCCTGTAGTTCGTCAGCAGACAATGCAATAGAATTTGTGACCTTAATTAACGCCATTTGATGAGCCTTATAAAATTCTGATACAAAGATAAACACAAACGATGAGAAATCCTCGCATGTATAAAAAGGAAACCTGGCACATAACCGCTGAACGGGGGATAGTATCTACAATTCTAGGGGCGCATCATTAATCGTTATCCTGAACGGTAACTTGTCCGAAACGTCTGTCGCTTTGTTCATTAAAAATTGCAGTTCCAGATAGTATTCTACCAAACATCCATAGAATTTCATCTTGTTCTACAAGGCTGTCATCCTTGGTTTTTACCGTAACAATCATATTTCTCCATAAGGCATTCATCGCTTTCGGAAACCGCATTTGTACTGTTTTTGTACCTRTGAATAGACGAGTTCTATRCTGTTCAGAACCAAAGCTATCTTTAGCAAAATCAACAACTTCGATTGATTCAATATCATCAATTGAAACATCCCCCAGTACAGTCCACTCGATGAGTAAGTCATTATTTGTTTGCGTTACATCCCCATTCAATACATATCGAATACTCCCACCTTCTGTTATCGTACTAGGGGGGGCATTTAAGTAGACCTGAGGAACACCGCCCACTACATCATCGTCTTGAATGGTTCCAAAGATCACTGTTTCATTGGCAACCCCTCCCGACACGTTTAATATCTCCAATTTTACGGTTTCGTCACCTTCCACTGCGCCATCACCCAATGTCTGAACCCGTACTGTGGCTTGTCGTGAGTCACTTCGAAGACTTAAAGTTGGTGACCCAGATTTTTCCGCAAAATCTACGCCTTCTGTAGCTGTGCCACCATCAATTTGATATGTAATATCGACCCTTGAAAAAGTGGAGTTGTTATCCAAATCGAAGACAAAAACCATTTCAGACCCCTCAATAACCGGATTTACAGTCACTGTGACCACAGGGTCGCGGGGTTTCACCTCAAATTCAACTTGGAATGATTTTGCAATATCTGATTTACCTTGGCGCTGAACCGTGACGACTGCTGACTTAAAGCCAATGCTGCCGCTTGGTGTGCATGTAAACTGCTGGCGCAATGATGTGCGATTTACAAAAGTTACATTTAAGCAATCAGGGAATTGCATGGTTAAGGTATCAGGCAAATTGCCGCCCGTTATCGTAAATGTAGTTGCGACATCAAGTTTTGCTTTTAGAGGAAATAAATCCGATATGACCGGAACAGGTTCTGGTGCACTAACTCGGATATCAAATCCAAATAATTGTGTGCCACTAGGCTTGTCATCAATCCTTCCCGACTTTACTCCCACTGGACTTTGGGGCGTGCAACGGAATTGTTGCTGCGAAGTCCCTCGGCTCACGGTGGTCAGGTCGGCACAATCGGCAATAAGGAACGCCAGTGTTGAAGGCAAATCAGTCCCTGTCACGGTAAAGGTCGTGGCCTCATTTAACGTTGCCGTAAGCGGGGATACGCCCGAGACCACAGGATCAGAGATGGCTTCTGTGACAACCACACTGAATTCCTTCAAGACTGTTCCGCCAGAAACATTCTTCACTACACCGTTTTTAGTGCCGGCCGATAAGCTGGGTGTGCAACGAAATTGTTGTTCGCTCGCACCTCGACTAACGGTCGTCAGGTCAGCACAATCCGGGATGAAGAAAGCCAGTGTTGAAGGCATATCCGTCCCAATTACTGTAAAGGTTGTGGCTTGATTCAAGGTCGCTGTTAGCGGGGAAACGCTCATGACCACGGGATCAGGAGTGGGTTCCGCGACAACCACATTGAATTCTTTCAGGACTGTTCCGCCAGAAACATTCTTCACTACACCGTTTTTAGTGCCGGCCGAAAAGCTGGGCGTGCAACGGAATTGTTGTTCGGTCTTGCCCCGGCTAACGGCCCTCAAGTTAGCACAGTCCGGGATGAAGAAAGCCAGTGTTGATTGCAAGTCTGTCCCAGTCACTGTAAAGTTCGTGACCTCGTTTAACGTTGCCGTAAGCGGGGATATGCTCAAGACTATAGAATCAGGGATGGCTTCTGAGACAACCACACTGAATTCCTTCAGGACTGTTTCGTTCGGCCCCTGTTTCACTTTTACTACACCGTTTTTGGTACCGGTCGATAAGCTGGGCGTGCAACGGAATTGTTGTTCGGTCGCACCTCGACTAACGGTCGTCAGATCAGCACAATCCGGGATGAAGAAAGCCAGTGTTGAAGGCAGATCCGTACCGGTCACGGTAAAGGTCGTAGCCTGACTGAACACTGCTGCAAGGGGTGAAACTCTGCTTATGAATGGTTCAACAACTCTCTGCTGAAATTCAACAGTGAAATTCATTAAAATATTTCCTTGGTTGTCTGTAAGCAAACCCGTTTTCATTCCCACTGTATTTGACGGTGTACATTCATATATTTTTCGAAGACTAGAGCTACTCTCTATGCTTTGAGCAAAGCACTCTGTCAGTTGGAAAGACATGGATATCGGCAAATTCTTGCCAACAACAGTAAATTTGGTCGGCTCATTTAAGAATGCAATCGTAGGAGAAATGCGGCTGATAGAAACTTCAGGATCAGCAACATCCGGTTCAGGCTCTACAATTAACGGGGAGATAGAATTAGCCCCTGTTGCACCGCCAGTATCTCCAAAGGAGCGGCACACAACTGTCTTTCTTCCCCCCACACTGAAATTTAAGATGAATGAGCCTTGGATCGCAGGGTTTTCCAATATGAGAGGCGATGTGCGCGAAAATTCCGTATCACTCGCGTAACATTCCAGCCGTCGAAGCGGTCGTCTACGAGAGTCAGAATAGGAATATGTGACTTGAAAGTCATCTTGCAAATTCCCTTCCGGGGCCGCAGTTATCTCCAATATAGAATCCAGATCAAAGTTTTCACTCGCCTCAATTCGGTCCAAGACGTCCGCCCAAAATAGGACTTTGTTTCGCGTATAGGTTAAATTAAACTCCTTAAACCTTAGAAACAAAATGCGATCTAAAATACTGTTAGAAAAAGCTGCAAGGTCTTTTTGCTGTCCAATTGCAGTTAATTGTGTCCAAGTCGAATCATTGCCGGCTATTCCCCATTTTAATGCCCGAGCCAAGTTTCTATGCCCAAAGGCAAGGTATTCTTCCAAACCAGCCTGAACCATAACCTGATCATTGTATCGTCGCCCAACATCTAGGGCAATACCCCCTCCCAATACTATTTTGGTCGTTTGAGTGATCTGTGTAATATTGCCTACAATTGCGTCAGCGCAATCTGCTGCAATTGTATTTATCGATCCAGCTATTGCATCGGCTGATAGCCCGGAATCTTTTTGTGCTTTAAAATTCTTCCACCCATAAAGGCACTGTGCTGAATTGAAAAAATTCTCAACTCCTAAATTTGCCGCAATTATAGTATCATTTTTCCCCACTTCATTGACGTAAATAGTGTAATACGACTCATATGCACTTTCAACAAATTTTAGCCCAGCCAACACACTCGACGCTTTGAAACCATCCGTCGTAAGAATGTCAATTGCTCCCACCATGGCATCAGGCAGGGCTAGAATGGTGTCAAACGCTTTTAAGGCGGCATCTACACGACCCTCCAATTTTGCACTGTCAGGTATCCTTCCTACTGCTTTAATCCCGCTTTTTACAGCTTTCTTGCAGTCAGAAAATTTCGCATCGTCATTCGTTGAATTAATGTAATCAATACAGCCTGGTGTAGACAAAATTAAATCTACTATGATTGTAGCATCGCCGCGCAACTCCAAATAGTCTTCGGTTGGGTACTTTACCGCCATCGCTGAAGTAAGAAGGTCAATGGAACTATTAAGCAAACCTAATACCTTCGCAGCATTTCTAAGCCGAGTTACATCGTCGTCGCTAGGTTGTGTATCTATTACATTCACGACACTGTCGGTGATGACCTCAACACCGGATACTACCGCATCTCCGAAAGCGATTATTCGGTTTTCTAGAGTACGGTCTGCTGTTACAGCTTCAAGGGCATGAAAGTTTTCCATTAACATTTTCTGGTCTTGGGACAATACAGGGCGTACCACTTGTAAGTAGTAGTGCATTCGTTTCCTGTCCGCACAATTCGGATCAGATATTTGAAAAAAATCTTTATATTCAGGGAACAAGCAATCGATTCTCTCCTTACTTTCAACCAAGTGAGCTTGGGCCGCCACTTGAGTAACCGCGGTTTTGCCGAGCAACGTCATTGCCGCCTCTAATTGATTATTATACTTGGCTTCATCCGCATCAAAATCTATTGAACTTGAAGTCAATAATTCATGAGTCGTGTCAGCAATTTGAATACCGTTACTTAATTCACCATCTTCATCCAAAGATTGTAAAAATTGCCCAATTCGTATGCTTTTTCCGTTTAGTCTCTCAACAGTCGATTCTAAATCGAAAACATGAACAATATCCTGGGCTAGCAATTCTCCCAATTGTATTGCGCCTACAGAAAAAGAAACTTTCTCACTAGGTAGGTAATTAAAAACTCCTGCGGCACTTGTTTTTCGCTCCACCCCTCCAATTATGTAATTTAACCCTTCGACGTAGGTATCAATAAATTTTCCGGATAGTGTAGATGAGTTGATTTTCAAATTAAATGAGGTGCTTGCTGAAAGGCCTCCGGGGTCCGTGGCTATAATTGTAACTGTTATATTCGATTCTTCCGTACCAACACCAAGCACTTCTGTATTTGAGACCGAGAATCCAACATCTGATCGATCCATTCTTATGGAGTACGTCAAAACATCCCCATCGGGATCGCTAAAAGTGGTATCGCCCTGTGATGTATCAATTCTGAACGATAAACCGACTACAGCCTCTTGGTTGTTAACAGCATTCGACAGAATAGGTGCAAGATTCATAGGTTTTGGTGCCTCACTAGCCACTGCACTGCTTGTGATAGAGCGGATGATACCGGCATTGTCCTTAAAGCTCATAAATGCTCTTTTTGTAGCCGCATCCAAAGCGATTGTTCCATTGCTTTGATCGGTTACGAACATGGCAAAGAATTTGGGCGTAGAACCAATCACTGTACTGACGCTAGCCCCAAGCGCAGAAGTACAAATGGATTGCGCATCGGTCTCACAAAGTTGCAAGTCCAGGGGTAGAGCCTGATTGCCGGTGTCCACTGACACGGTTATAGCTGCGTCGGATGAACCTGCCACATCACCAACACCTATGTTGATCGCCGAGGCGGTCATGAAGCTGATGCCGTTCACTGGTAACTTGATAATGCCATCATTGCTGGGCGTGGCTCCAATGGAAAGAATATCTGAAACCGGGCGGTCATCTACCGAGATGAACACCGTATTTACGCTGGGGATTTCTGAGACACTGGTTTGATCGCAAACAATATTATAAAATATGTTCTGCCCAGTACTGACAGATACTGGTGTTAGCGCCAATACAAACGAAAGGGTTTGCCCGATGCCGATATCAAACGGTGCGTTAAGGGAACCGAAGGGAATGTTGGCTGGGTTGGTCTGTTGATAATCTAGCGAAACCGGTAATACACCCACTGGTGCCACAATTGAGCAATTCAGAGCTGGATGTACCCCAGCATTAATTACCGACAAAAACACGGTAATGGCAGGCCCTCCGAGATAACCGCTGCGAGCTGAAGGTAATACAGACGAAAACAACGTGGTCTGCCCTACATCAGGAGAAACATCAGAAATCTCTGCCGTAACGCCAAAAACAGTAGCCCCGGAAAGCCCGGAAACAGACTCACCACCGGTAAAGATGTCGACAACTCCATCATCATTGATGTCTATGCCTCCGCTGACGCTCATACCAAGTGCATCTCCATTTAGGGCTCCAGCAATGACAAAGCCGTTGGCACCATTAAAGAAAGTAAAATCTGTAGAGATGAGCGGCGGGTACCCATTGTTGTTGCCATAAATGACATAAGCTCCGCCTTGGTTTGACCGTAAGGTCGGGAAGGAAAATGGTGCACCGATGATAATATCATCCAGCCCATCACGATTGACATCACCAGCATGGGCAACTGATATACCCAGCTTGTTATTTGTCTTTCCACGAACAGTAAAACCGCTCTGTTGCCCCCCGGTAGAGAGCAGGGACAGTTGCGACAGTTCAAGCTTCCCGCCAAAGCCTGTGGTTTTACCAAACACCACATAAGCCTCGCCTCTGTTCGAACGCGCCATGTTCGCACCGATGATCACATCTGCAATACGGTCGCCATTGATATCGCCAGCAGAGGATACTGAGATACCGGCGGCATCATTATAAGCCGCTCCGTTCAGGGCAAACCCATTGGCACCATCGACGGCGGCCAGATCAAATGTCGGCGTAAAAATTCCAGTGTGACCAAAAATCACATAGGCCGTTCCCGCAAATGGTCGCCCACCGGGACTTGCCCCAGGAGCGCCGACTAGCAGATCATCAATGCCGTCCCCATTGACATCACCGGCGCCGGCAACAGATTTCCCAGCGGCATCGTTTGCCGCTGCGCCATTTAGGGAGAAGCCGCTAATGCCATCCAGTGAGGATAGCTTGATACTAGCAGAAAATCCGGTAGGTTTGCCAAACACCACATAGGCGGCACCTGCATCAACGCGATTGCTAGGGTCGGCATTGGCCGCCCCAACAATAATATCATCCATGCCGTCGCCGTTGATATCACCGGCAGCGGCAACCGAGATGCCGACAGCATCGCCCAAGGCGTTCCCTTTCAAGGTAAAGCCGGCGTTGCCATCCAAAGAGGACAACTCCAGAACCGGGGTAAAAGCTCCCGTTTTGCCAAACACCACGTAGACCATTCCGGCGTTGCTCTTGCTACCTATTGACGCAAATGGCGCCCCGATAACCATGTCATCAATGCCATCGCCGTTAACATCTCCCGCTGGGCTAATAGCCCAGCCTGACTTAGCACCTGCGGCAACCCCATTAATAACAAAGCCAACGCTACCATTAAGCGCCAGCAAGTCGACCGAGCCGGTAAACCCACCGGTTTTGCCAAAGATGACATAGGTCTGACCCGCTTGCGCCAGCATGCCTCCAGGATTAGCCATCGGCAGGCCCACAGCCATATCGCCAATGCCGTCATTATTTATATCGCCAACTGCCGCAATGCGAACCAACGAGGTGTCTACACCGAACGCTCTGAATGAAAAGCCATCGCCAACATTCAATGTCGCCAGATCAACGGTGGCAGGGAAACTACCCGCATTAGCCGACCGAGCTATGAATAAGACCCCAACAAGGAAGGAGATCACCAAAATACTAAAAAAGCGAAAAAAAACTCTCATAAAAAGCCTCCATTAGCAACTTCGCAACCTAACATAGAAAAACACCCTTATTCAAGGCCGAACCTATGAGGTTATTTATTGTTGGTGTGGTCTGAGGATGTAAGACTCATCAGACTGGTGGCGCAAGGCTATGACCTAAAATCCGCTTTGGCGGAAAACCGGGTCAAATCCATTGATGAATATGCCGCCAAAAAGAAACTCGATCTTGGCGATGCCCGCAGGCTAGTGCCTTTGGGTTATCTTGCTACTGATATTGTGGAGGCGATACTCAATGGCCACCAACCCGTTGATCTAACGGTAACGCGACTCAGGCAATCGAACCAGTTACCCTTACTATGGTCAGAGCAACGTAGCTGGCTTGGGTTTAGTCAGAATCATCAGCGAACCAGTCTCGCACCAATTTCCCTTATTAACAGAGAATTTTTCTAAGCGCGCAGGGTAATCATTTCTCTTAGCTAGGAACAGGGCGCCCAAAGAGCTGGCCAACCTATTCTTGTGCCAGCACTTCCCCATCCACCTTCCGGGTATCATGCACACCCCAGATATCCAAGCGATGATCTTTTCGTTGATCGACGAGGAAAATATTGTAGTTCGGGGTAAATTGCCCGGCTAAGACACCCTCTGGCTCAAGGCCGGTAAAGGTGCCAGGGCCAGTGGTTTGCAAGATGATCGGGACGGTTCGGTCTGCGATCTGTAAACGGGCAAGGCCGTCGGCCTCCACATAAAGTGTCCCCGGTTGCTGGGTAATGTAGGTGCCATTGGTTTGGCGTATGGTGACTGCCCATCGGCCTTCGGGAAGATCATTATCAAAGATCGGGGTATCGGCCGGAGCCGGTGCGGTCAGTGCTGCGCTGGTCACCGAGCGTACTACTCCGGCACTGTCGGCAAAGCGTAAGAAAACCCGCGCATTGGCCGGGTCCAGCGGGATGCCAGAGCTGGATTGATCAGTCACAAAGATCGCAAAAAAGCTGGGACCAGACCCTATTGTTGTGTCAACCGAGAGTGCCAACGGGCCCAAGCAAACACTAATTGCATTGGTTTCGCACATCTGTAACAAAACCGGCAAGGAAGCGTCGCCGGTATCCACGGATACCGTAACTGCGACATCCTTGGATTCATCTACATCACCAACTCCGATATTGGTTGCTGAAGCAGTCATGAAGCTAGTCCCGGCTGTGGGCATGGTAACGATTCCTGTTCCAGCAGGTGTGGCGCCAATAGAGAGAATATCCGGTACCTCTTTGGTGTCGATGGAAAGAAACACCGTGTTCACACCGGGGATGGCTCCGACATTGCCATTGTCACAGACAAAATCCGGGAACACGTCCTCACCGGCACTGGTCGTGATCGGAGTAAATGCCAGAATGAATGAACGTATTTGTCCTGCATCCAGATCGAAGCGCTGGTCAGCCTCACCTATCGGCGCATTGGTTGCGTCGGTTTGCTGATAATTGAGGCTTACCGGTGCGCCCTCGGGGATGGTTATTTGACAACTCTGGGCTGGATTGGCTCCAGCATTGACCACGGATGCAAACACAGTGATCGGGTCGCCCAGTGTGCCTCGTGCCGCCGGACGGCTGAGGATTGGTTTGTCTGGGCCAGACACCGCGACCGATCCGGAACGTGCGCTCGGCAGGATCGAAGAGAATAAAGTGGTGGTTTCCGGTGCGATTAACTCGAACCGGGCGCTGACATTGCGCGCTTGATCCAAGGTCACGACACAAGCGCCAGCACCGGTACAGCCCCCGTCCCAACTGATAAAGGTTGAGCCGGTTACTGCCTCATGATCCAAGGTTACGCTGCTTCCATCATCATAACCCTCTGAGCAATCGGTTCCGCAATCAATACCGGCTGGTGAGCTGGACAAAACACCTGAACCCGGCCCGGTCGTGGTTGTGGAAAGAGTGAATTGAGCAAGGCCTTGTATAATTCCAGTGGCCGCCGAAGTCAGGCTCTCAATGGTGCTGCCCATATCTGAATAGGTGAGCACAACATCTATGGTATTTCCGACATCAGCGGCTACCAATTCATAGGCAGAATTGCTTGCGCTAGAAATATCGACACCATTGCGCCGCCATTGGAAATTGAATGTGCCAAGTCCGTCCGGATCTGCAACAGCAGATGTATCGACGTTCAGTGTCTGGCCTTGCCTCAAAGTGCCGGTGATCACCACCTCGCCCGTGGGATCATCGTTTATATTGGCAATGAGTGAAGTTGCCACGGACACGGAGCTTTCGGAAGCACCACCGCCATCAACAAAGCTGACAATGACATTCAGTCTATTACCAACATCGGCCTGTACCAACATATAGGTTTCCCCATTGGCACCGGTGATATCGACCCCTCCGATCCGCTGCCATTGGTAACTGAACGTGCCAAGACCATCGAGATCGCCAAGTGCAGAAGTGATCGCCGTTAACACCTGCCCCTGTGTCGAGGTGCCGACAATTGTCGGGCTGCCAGTCACCGGGTCATTGACATTGGTAATTGGATCGGTAGATGCGGAAACCATACTCTCGAGCGTGCCGCCACTATCGGTAAAGCTGACGACTACATCAATAACTGCGCCCACATCAGCCTGCACCAATCCATAGAGACCTTCGACAAAACTGCTTGCGCCGGAAATATCGACACCATTGCGCCGCCATTGGAAATGGAATGTGCCAAGTCCGTCCGGATCTGCAACAGCAGATGYATCGRCGTTCAGYGTCTGGCCTTGCCTCAAAGTGCCGGTGATCACCACCTCGCCCGTGGGATCATCGTTTATATTGGCAATGRKTGAAGTTSCCACGGAYMCGGAKCTTTCKRAAGCACCACCGCCATCAACAAAGCTGACAATGACATTCAGTCTATTAYYAACATCGGCCTGTACCAACATATAGGTTTCCCCATTGGCACCGRTGATATCGACCCCTCCGATSCGCTGCCATTGGTARCTGAACGYSCCAAGACCATCGAGATCGCCAAGTKCRGAAGTGATCGCCGTTAACACCTGCCCCTGTGTCGRGGTGCCGACAATTGTCGGGYTRCCAGTCACCRGGTCATTGACATTGGTAATTGGATCGGTAGATGCGGAAACCACACTCTCAAACGTGCCGCCACTATCGGTAAAGCTAGCGATTACATCAATAACTGTGCCCACATCTGCCTGCACCAATCTATACGCAGTGCTTGTTTCTCCATCAATATTGATACCCCCACGTCGCCATTGAAAGCTGAATGTTGAGCTTCGTGTTCCATCAGCGTCTTCAATATCAGACACATCGACAAACAAGGTTTGCCCCTGCGTAGTGACACCGGTAATCAACACAGTTCCGGTCGGCAGATCGTTCACACCATCAATCGTCACCGTAACAATTGCAGTGTCGGTGCGTTCATTGCCATCAGAGATCGTGTAGGCGAAACTGTCGGTGGTGCTTTCACCGGGGATTAACGCTTTGAACTGCCCGTTGGGGTCATAGGTAAACACCCCATCGGAATCCAGTTGCACCAATGCTCCGGAGGCAATAACTGTCACAATCCCCATGGCCGCAGCATCGGTATTAAGCTCAATCACGCTCAACGGATTGCTTTCGGAGTCTACATCTACACCATTACCGTTGTCCGCCAGTACATTGCCGGCAAACGCTGTATTTGCGTCCGTTGCAAATTGATCATTCTGAGCCACGGGTGCAGTGTTGGTTACTGCAATTCCATAGACGACATGAATCGCTGTGCGCGTCCTGCCGGCAATGATCACATCATCCACGCCGTCCGCATTGATATCGCCAGCATTGCTCACCGATTGACCAATTTCGCCGAAGGGTGAAACACCCTCGATCATAAATCCCTTGCTGCCATCACCATTGACGCCGGTCAGCTCCGACATTCTCAACTCAGCATCAAACCCGGTTGATCGACCGAACACTACATAACCGCTACCCTCAAAAGAAGTACCCGTCCCGGGCACAACATTGTGGCTGGTATCTGGTCTGGTCTTTGCCGACGTTCCAATAATCACATCATCAATACCATCACCATTGATATCACCAGCATCGCTTACTGAAAGGCCAAATAGAAACGCATTTTCTGCGATTAAGGTCAGGCCATTATTGCCGTCTATACTTGCCAAGTCCAAAACCGGGGCAAATGCCTGATCCGTACCGAAAATAATATAGGCCGCACCAGGTAGTACGAAACCGGGCGCTCCGTGGTGCGGTATATTTAGGGTAGGCAAGCCAATGATAAAATCACCAAACCCATCATTATTAAAATCGCCGGCCCCACTGACGCCGCCACGGTCTGCATTGTCACCTGCCACTATGTTTTGAACAGCAAATCCGTTACTGCCATCGAGCAAAGAAGGGTCAAAAATTCGCTGAAATATGGTAGTTTTGCCAAAAATGACAAATGCGACTGAGCGGAGCGGCGAAGAGAGGTCAAAAGCCGAAACCTGGATGATAAGATCATCAATTCCATCGCCATTGATATCGCCAATATCACTGACCGAATGACCTAATCGGCCCTGTGCAGTACCACCTTCTACGATAAACCCATTGCCGCCATTTAAGTTTGCCACGTTAAAAAAGGTCGGAAAAGGGGTGGTTCGACCAAACACAACGTAGGCCGCTCCCGAATTTGTACCAATTGCTGGCACAAAATAACCGGGATCGCCGACAATTACGTCATCAATTCCATCGCCATTAATGTCACCGGCGCCGCTCACCGCTTGCCCAAACCCACTGGTCTCTCCGCGCAGGACAAAGCCGTTGATCCCGTCCAATAGTGACAAGTCGAGGACTGAATTATACGGGCCTGCTTTGCCAAAAACTACATAGGCAGAACCACCGGGGCTAACCGTGCCAGTGGCCCCGATAATCAGATCATCAACCCCGTCTCCATTGACGTCCCCGGCACCACTGACGGAAACACCCAAGTTATCCGGGCCCTTCACGCCTCGGATTGAACCAGAAAGTCCGTGAATGGCAAACCCATCGCTGCCATTCAGGCCAAGAAGATTGAACGGCATTGAAAAACCGCCGGCTTTGCCAAATATCACATAGGTGGAACCGACGAATTCATCAGGATCAGTCGGCGTTGCAGCGGGCACGCCCACGACGAAATCGTCTATGCCATCATTGTTAAAGTCGCCAATAGAAGACACGCTGATGCCATAGATTCTCAAATTACTTTCATCAAACGAGCCCTCACCCAGATCCATGGTAAAGCCGTTGCTGCCATCAATATCTGTTTCACTGATGACCGGCGCAAAACTTTGAACAACTGCCCCGGCAATAGGCGAAATTACGCTCTCGATCGTACCACCGCCATCGGTAAAGCTGACCACAACTTGAATGTCTGCGCCCGCATCGGCGGCTGTCAGGATATATGTGGCGAGGGTCGCACCTGAAATCGCCACACCATTTCTCTGCCATTGATAACTGAACGCGCCCAAACCGTCCGGGTCGGCAATCAGAGAAACATCAACACTTAGCGTCGCGCCAACTTCCAACAATCCAGTGATAACAAGTTTGCCAGTAGGGGGATCATTGGCGCCATTGACAGTGACTCTGGCAATCGCGGTACTGGTTCCAAGAACATCATCAAAAACAGTATAGGTGAAACTGTCAACGAAGGTCTCGCCGGGCGACATTTGGTCAAACCGGTGGTCGGTCAAATAGGAAAAAGACCCATCCTCCCTGACCACCAGAATTGCTCCAGAAGCAAGGGCGAATTGCCGACCGATTTGGCTCTCGTCACCATTGACACTGATCACGCGCAAGGGATCAGAGTTGGGATCGAAATCAACGCCGTTACCATTGTCAGCCAGTAAATCACCAACAAGATCAGCATCCGCATTGATCGCAAAATCATCATTCTTGGCAATAGGAGTTGTTAAAGGTGGACCACCGTAGACAATGTAAACACCGCTCACACCACCCACGATCATATCATCCACACCATCGCCGTTCAAATCACCGGCACCACTGACTGAAAAGCCCGTCTGCTCACCGGCCGTCGAGCCACGAATCGCAAACCCGTCGAGACCATTCAAAAAGCGCAAACGGATCACCTCGGAATATGCAGAAGCTTTGCCGAACAACACATAGCTGACCCCGGCATTCAATATCGCTGAACCTTCTCCTCGTAACCCAATGATGACATCATCCAATCCGTCATCATTCACATCCCCGGCATCACTTACCGCGACTCCGAGCGGTAGTGAGTTTCCAACCATGGCAAACCCGCTATTTCCATCAAGTCCCGATGCCTCCAATGTAGCCGTGAATGGCGTGGCTTTGCCAAATATTACATAACTACTTCCGCCACTGGGTATACCATTGGGTGTTGCATTGGGCGCGCCTATAATGACATCTGCTATTCCATCACCATTGATATCACCGGCACCACTGACTGAAATACCAAGATTATCATTAGCTTTTTCTCCATTGATCACAAACCCGTCACTGCCATTCAAAATGGACAGCTCAATAGTGGCCGTGAACGAAGTGGACTTCCCAAACAACACATAGCTTGCACCGGCTTGGGCCAGACCGTTGGGAGAAGCCTCCGGCGCGCCTATAATCAGGTCGTCCATGCCATCGCCATTCACATCTCCGGCACTGCCAACCGATGTTCCAGATCGCGAGTTAACTGTTCCAAATGCCATAAACCCATCATTACCGTTCAGTGCTGACAGTTCCATGCTTGCGGCAAACGCCGTGGTTTTGCCGAACACAACATATGATGCGCCGCTATTGTTCAATACACCATGGCGGTAACGGCTTGCTCCAATCACCAGATCGTCCACCCCGTCAGCATTTATATCAAACCCACTGCTAACAGATTGGCCTGAAGTGTTTCCAGGTATATTCCCGGCGGGTATGGGTCCGCGCATAACAAATCCGTTGCTGCCATCCAAGGCAGATACATCAAAGCTAGCGTCAAAGGTTGTGGTTTTGCCAAACACTACATAGACAGCGCCTGTGTCGGATTTCCCGTCTCGATCCGTAAAGGGAGCCCCGATAACCATATCATCAACACCATCACCATTGATGTCACCAGCGCCATCGACCGAAAACCCAAACCGACCGCCTCCGGGCAAATTATTAATTCTAAAACCATCAGAACCATTCAAGGTACTCAAGAACAAAGGTATTGCGAAATTGCCATCCCGACCAAAAACCACATAGACAGAATCGGAATTTTGCAGGCCAAGTGCAACATCTTCACGACCGTCGCCATTGATATCTCCGATAGAGGAAACAAATACATTTTCTAGAGGTATATCCGCATCTACCGTCGTACCTGTAATGCCATCCAGTGTATAGAGATTAAGAATTGCAGCAAAGTCCTGCTCCAAAACCGGCTCCAATCCAATCCCTTGGATAGCAAATGTATAAGGGTTTTCATCTGGATCATCATTGGCAATGCTGACCGTGGCCGTCCGCACGCCGGACGCGCCGGGGGCAAAAGTAATGATAAAAGTCGTGGTGCCGTCAATGGAAGCAATTGTCGCATCAGCATCTTTGTTCAGAAGGAAATCAGCAGCATGAGTGCCGCCGATACTCACCCGTGGAGCCCCGGAAAGGTTTAATGTTTCTTCGCCGGTATTACTGATGGTAAACGTGTTGGCATTGCTACCAGACGTAATATCCAGACTACCAAAATCAGTATCATCAGCGGTATCTGGAGTGGTGTCACCATCACTAATACTAACCCCCATACCGGCCACATCCATTTCTGGCGCACTGATGCCGGTGCCGCTAATCGAGAAATTGTACGGGTTTTCGTCCGCATCATCATTGGCAATGCTGACAGAAGCCTCTCGAAGCCCAAGCCCAGCAGGATCAAAACTGATGGTAAATGCGGTGGTGCCACCACTGGCCGCGACACTGGTAGCCGCGTCACTGGTCAAGGTGAACTCGGCAGCATTGGTACCAGTAATACTCACCCGTGGTGTGCCGGTAAGGGCGAGGTCAACGATGCCGGAATTGGTAATGGTGAACGTGTTGGCATTGCTGCCAGAGGTAATATTTAGGCTACCAAAATCGGTATCATCGGCACTGGAAGGCGTGATGTCCCCATCCGTGATTGAGGTGGATAGGCCCGCCACATCCATTTCAGGTGCCGGTGCATCAAACATATCTGCGCGAACAGCCAAACCATCGGTATCGCCGCCGCTTACACTAAAATCTGTCCAAGCAATAACAAAGTCGCCGTTCGA
Organism: Robiginitomaculum sp.; assembly: GCA_002733735.2. Taxonomy (GTDB): domain Bacteria; phylum Pseudomonadota; class Alphaproteobacteria; order Caulobacterales; family Maricaulaceae; genus Robiginitomaculum_B. The sequence continues at coordinate 36,054 of NVWT02000005.1, forward strand.
TAGCGCTGCAGCACTGGGGTCACGTTGACTACTAGTCGTGGTGGTATTGACCAAAAATTCCGAGCCTTGCGCCAGGCCAGCACTGTCATAATGTTGCGCTCGAATAGCAGAGCTACTGGTATCACCGCCGCTTTCACTTTCATCACTCCAAGCAATGACAAAGCCACCACCAGAAAGTGCCGCGACACTGGGATCACGTTGACTACTCGTCGTGATGGTATTGACCAAAAATTCCGAACCTTGCGCCAGGCCGGCACTGTCATAACGTTGCGCTCGAATAGCAAAGCCACTGGTATCGCCGCCGCTACGACTTAGATCTGCCCAGGCAATAACAAAGCCACCACCGAACAGAGCATCAATACTGGGCGAGCCTTGAAAATTGGCCGTGGCGGTATTGACCAGAAATTCCGAACCTTGAGCCACACCACTGGCATCGTATCGTTGAGCTCGAACGGCATCACTACTAGTATCGCCGCCGCTAAAACTTTGATCTTGCCAGGTAATGACAAACCCGCCGCCGGAAAGCGCTGCCATACTAGGGTTTTTCTGATCGCCGACAGTGGTGGTATTGACCAAAAATTCCGTGCCTTGCGCCGTACCATTCGAATCAAAACGTTGCGCTCGAATTGCATTGAATTGGTTGTCTTCTCCAGCACGGCTAGCATCTTCCCAAGAAATAACGAAACCACCATCAGAAAGGTTTACGACAGCAGCATTTCTTTGGATTGCAGTAGTTGTCGTATTGACCCGACCAAAGCTTCCTGCGATTGACCCCGCCCCATCGTAACGTCTCATATATACGTTACCACTCTGGTTAAACACGACGACAAACTCACCATTTGAGAGTCCAGTGACATCAGTGAATTTTCTACTTGATCCAAACTCGTCTCCCTGTTTATCCCCAGTTAAACTGAAACGCTGTCCCAAGAAAATAGTATTGCGATCCGGAATGTTATGTTCCCAAACAATGACAAAGCCACCACCGGAAAGCGCCGCTACGCTGGGCGCCGACTGACTACCAGTCGTGGTGGTGTTGACCAGAAACTCGGCCTCAGAAAAAGATTCAAAAATATCTGCGCGGATGGCAACGCCATCCGTATCGCCTCCGGTTTGACTGTCATCTTCCCAGGTAATGACAAAACCACCACCAGAAAATGCCGCAATAGCGGGGTCAAACTGAAAACTTGTAGTTGTCGAGTTGACCAGAAACTCGCCCCCCTGCGCCAGGCCGGCACTGTCATAACGTTGCGCACGGACGGCAGTGCCATCAGTATCACCGTCGGTTTGGCTAAAACTACTCCAGGTAATGGCAAAACCACCACCAGAAAATGCCGCAATAGCGGGTACTCGCTGAGAACTTATAGTCGTTGTATTAACCAGAAACTCGCCTCCCTGCGCCACACCGCTGGAATCATAGCGTTGCGCACGGATGGCTTCACTACTGGTATCACCGCCGGTTTGGCTGCCATCTTCCCAGGTAATGACAAAACCACCATTAGTGAGTGCCGCAATAGCGGGTGCTCGCTGATAACTTGTAGTTGTCGAGTTGACCAGAAACTCTACCCCCTGCGCCACGCCGTTGGCATCATAGCGTTGCGCACGGATGGCTTCACTACTGGTATCATTGCCGGTTTGGCTGTCACCTCCCCAGGTAATGACAAAACCACCATTAGTGAGTGCCGCAATAACGGGGAAAAACTGAGAACCTGTAGTTGTYGAGTTGACCAGAAACTCTACCCCCTGCGCCACGCCGCTGGCATCATAGCGTTGCGCACGGATGGCCAAACCATCGGTGTCACCGCCGGTTCGGCTAAAATCTTGCCAGGTAATGACAAAACCACCATTAGCAAGTGCCGCAATAGCGGGGCTTTGCTGATTACTTATAGTCATCGAGTTAACCAGAAACTCTGCCCCTTGCGTCACGCCATTGGCGTCATAACGCTGGGCACGGATGGCAGTGCCACTGGCATCGTCCGCGCTTTTACTAAAATCTTGCCAGGTAATGACAAAACCACCATTAGTGAGTGCCGCAATAGCGGGTGCTTGCTGATTACTTATAGTCATCGAGTTAACCAGAAACTCTGCCCCTTGCGTCACGCCATTGGCGTCATAACGCTGGGCACGGATGGCTTCACTACTGGTATCATTGCCGGTTTGGCTGTCATCTTCCCAGGTAATGACAAAACCACCACCAGAAAGTACCGCAATAGCGGGGCGAACCTGATCAGCTATAGTTGTCGTGTTGACCAGAAACTCTGTGGCGTGCGCTTTCGTCGAAATGACCTTCCCACCGATCAGCAGGAAGCAAAGCAAGATCAAAGCCCGAACGACAAACGAGCCGAGTTGATTTGCCCAATGTGGCAACCGTTTGGGGCGGGCAGTCCGACCAAAAACCTCCACAAGACGTGCATCTCTTATCTGCGCTTCGTGCAAGCCGTCAAATCTGGCCATTATTTTCCCCAATTCAATACAGTTGTACCCATCATAGGGACGCGCTCAGCATGTGCGCCCCCCAATTGGGTGGGGGCATAAATTTTGTGTAAATGAATTTTAGCTTGGCCTACAGCTTCATAAAATCAGCTCTAGCCAGCCGGGCCAGCAAATCAGCCTGGTTTAGACTGTTGGTTTTGTGTAATATAGTTTTCATATGCCAACGGGCGGTTTCATATGCAATCCCGACATTAACCGCCGCTTCTCGCAGAATAGACTTCCTGGAAAATTCAGCCAAAAGATCCGACTCTTTTTGCGTCAAGCCAAAGGAAGATGCGAATATCTGCACCCCCCTCTGCGAGGGTTTTCTGTGTAAGTCGATTGTCAACAATGCATATTGACCCCGCATGCCAATAAACTGAAAATTTGCCAACTCTTCCGGAAAGGGGCTAACTTGAACCTCGCAGTATTCAGTATTGGCCAGAGGGTAAAGAAAACGCTCGCCAATACCAATGCTGATCGCCCGCGAAACAACCTTTTTAAGTCGATCTTCCAAACCGCTTTCAGCAAGCAAACATCCATTTTGAATTCTCAGGCCATCAATTTGGGCAAGTAATTCTTCCCAACCCTCCTGCAAAGGAACAAATCTCAAATCCGTATTGACCAGAAAGAAAAGTTTGTTTCCAGCATTTTGAGAACTACTTTGTATCAAAGTCTGTGCGCTCAAGTCGGCAGCCAATGACACAGCATTGACCAGATGCGGCATTAGCAACTGCATTCGTCGTTCATGTTCCTTCTCAAAAAATCCTTTTTTGAAACTACGCTGAATACTGATGCTAGACTGAGCAAAGCCTGGCACTCTGTTGATGATGCCGTGAACGCTGTCCAAAATATCTCCAGCCACATGAATGTCTTGGAAGTAATCGGATTGATTAAATGTCTCATTGGCTAGCATTTTTTGCACATGGTGTGCCTCGCCGACAGGAAGAAAACTGGCCAGTTCCCGCCTGGGATCCTGCGCGCCATAATGGTTGGCATACAATGCCGCCACATCAGAAGAATGATTAATAGAGCATGCGATCGCCGTTCCCTGGTTCTCGCCGATGAGTAAAACTAGCGCCTTGTCGCCGCCGACAAATGCTGTGATTTTTTCCAGACAAGCTTGCCATGTTTCGGGGAAATATATCGTTTCATAGATAGAAGAAACAACATCTGAAAACTGATACTCACGCCCCATATACAATTGCCCCCGCTATTTTGGTCACTTGCACTCTTGCTTAAGTGACCCTGAATCGGCATATTATACCACAAACCTGCTTCGATATGCAATCCTAATGAGAGCCAGCTCGACTATAAAGCCAATGCGTTCACGATAGCCTTGCGCAACGGGGTTGCAGATCTTTGGGCAGAAAATCTATTCGACAAAGGCTATACCGACCTGCATGGTCGTGATTTTGTAGGGTTCCGGTTTGTGCGCCTCAAACTTGGGCGGCGAGATAAAGGTCGCGTTTTAGGTCAACACAGGACAAACCAATGACAAACATGCTGGAAATTGATGGAGTGAGGCTCAGCTATTCCCAATCGGGAACAGGGCGAAACCAAGTCGTGTTTGTACACGGAAATTCATGCTGTGCGGAGGTGTTTTCTTCCCAATTGGCGCATCTACAGGAAAGTGAATGGTCGGCAATCTCAGTTGATCTGCCCGGCCATGGCAATTCTAACAATGCCGTACAACCCGAGGCTCAATACACTATACCTGGCTATGCGCGAATTTTGATCAAATTCCTGAACAGACTCGGCGTGGAAAACCCAGTTATTGTCGGCTGGTCCCTAGGTGGGAATATCGCCATGGAAATGCTGGGACAAGGGTTTGGCATGCGCGCCTTACTGTTGATGGGAGCGCCTCCCGTTGGTCCCGGCCCGGAAGACTTTGCTGCGGCTTTTGATCCTTCAACTTTTAACACGGCGGTGGGCGAGGAAAACCCAACCCAAGCGCACCTGGATGAATTCGTTCGCGTGGTTTATCAGGACATGAATGTAATTCCAAAAGCGTTCTTTGAAGCAGCATGTCGTACCGATGGCAAAGCCCGCACTATCATGGGAACGCACTGGATTTCTGGCAAAGAAGGATACCAGCAACGCGATGTGGTAGCTAAATCTAATTTGCCGATTTGTGTCGTACAAGGCAAAAACGAACCCTGGGTATTGATGGAATATTTACAGCAAGTCCCGTGGGCGAATTTATGGCGAGACGAGGTCATCGAACTGGATCACTGCGGTCATGCACCGTTTGTAGAAAATCCAGAAGGGTTCAATCATATTTTGAACAACTTCTTACAAGATGTCTTAGATTTGAGGCATTGTCAGATTAAAACAGACTTGAACAGATAACCTGCATTTTGTGCAGTTTGGTAATGCAAAATCCGTTCCGTTATTTCAAGGCTTCACCTGAGATTATCCGTTTAGCGGTGATGATGTATGTTCATTTCCCTTTATCCAGACTGAATGTCGAGGACTTACTGCACGGACGAAGCATCGACATCATACGATCTGAAGCTCTGGCTGAGCGGCGCCAACTCGCGACATGAATTGTGCTCAACCTCCATACCCTTGATCGTGAAAACTTGTTATCTGAATGGGTGAAGGCCTTTAACCACCCACCTCTGAAAGGCGCTAGAGACATTACGCTACAGCGCGGCCTGTCTTACCAATATCAAGAGCGAATATATGGCAAGTTAAAGCCATCTACCTCACGGAAACTTTTGAGCATTGCTAGCGGTGCAATTGATCCGTGAGTGGAACGGTAAAACCCATACAGTAATGGTGGTCGAGAATGGTTTTGAATGGAGCGGCGAACTTTACGCGTCATTATCGGTTGTTGCCCAAGCCATCACAGGGGTACGATGGTCTGATCCGCGATTCTTTGGGTTGAATGGAGGAGTCGTGTCATGGAATGAAAATGAAAATTGGCGGTGCCAAGACTGAAGCCAAGGTTAATGCAAAGCTTATAAAGCTTGTAGCTCAAGCTCATGCCTTACGAGTGGGATTATTAGATGAGAGTTTTGCTTCCATCATAGAGTTTGCATCTAAAATGAATATTCATCATACGGATGCAAAGCGGTTAATCCCCCTTGGATATTTAGCCCCTATCATCATTGAGGACATTTTGAATGGCCAGCAACCAGACGATTTAACCGTATCACGATTGCGGCGAGTCAACGATTTAACACTTTCATGGCCAGAGCAACGGATCTACCTTGGATACACCCACGCATAACTTCCCAACCAAGCGGATACGCTATTGGCCATAAGAGACGATTGCCTAAAATGGGCACATTCAAGCACTTTTGCTCGTCTCTTGACCGCTTGGATACAGGGGTATGGCCGCTAACTCACGGAAACTACGACATTATTTAGTGGGAGGTAAATACGTCCAGTTTGCGCTGGACTAAATGGTGGAGCCAGGCGGAATCGAACCGCCGACCTCTTGCATGCCATGCAAGCGCTCTACCAATTGAGCTATGGCCCCGAACCATTTATCACCGCTCTATACTAACTCCTAAAACCTTGAAGCACTGGCTTGGACTCTAATATAGATTAGCAAAGTTCAAGCGGCGGATATGCCACAGCTATTAGCGACAAACAAGAGGGATTTATTCTTTAAGCTTTATTTATCAGCCGCTTCGTCCAAGGAATGTCCGTGATCGGTTTTTTCCCAATAAAACGGCTTGTAAAACAGCTCAATAGCAGCCCGCAATGCTGCCCAAGTTTGTAGCGGCCAATAAAACACCGAGCTAATAATGCTCCAAAGGTTCTGCCATTTTCCAGCTGCATGACACCCAGCTAATAGTAAAACCCAAGCCATAGCTACACCAGCGCCGGCCAACAAATAATCAGTCCCTGACAAGGTTGCAGGCCCGCCAAGCGCCCAGTTCAACAAGCACAAACAAAAAGCTAGCAATAAAAACCCATGACTAAATGCTGAAAAAACAGCCAACCCAAGTACAGAAAAGAAACCAAATGTATGAATAGGCTTACCACCGGGCAAACCACCTCTTAAATGTACTATCAGTGTCTGTATAAAGCCCTTAATCCACCGTGATCGTTGGCCAATCCATGGTCGAACACGCGCTGTAGCTTCTTCCATAGTTGGCGGCGATATCACCCCTGCCCGCCAACCCATCTTTGCCAACCGAAACCCAAGATCTGCATCTTCTGTGACATTAAACGGATCCCAACCTTTGGTTTGCTCCAACGCGCAGCGGCGAAAATGATTGCTGGTTCCGCCCAGCGGAAAAGCAATGCCAAGACGAACTAAAGCTGGAATTATAACCTTGAACTGCGCATTATATTCCAAGGAAAATTGTTTGGTGATCCAATTGTGATCAGCATTGTAATACCCAAGCGGCGCCTGAACACAGGCCATGTTGCCATCATCATTGGCGAATGCCGTAACCGCCGCGCGTAATTGCGCCGGATCAGGTCTATCCTCTGCGTCATATATGGCTACAAATGAGCCTTTTGCTCTGGCCAAACCGACATTCAAAGCCTTTGGTTTGGTACGTGGCCCAATGTCAGGAACAATCAATACTTGCCAATTACTTGGTAAATTAAGTTTGCGCGCCACGGCCAACGTGGCTTCATCATCGACTTCAAGTAATAATTTAATGTCCAATAAATCTGTTGGATAATCCATCTTGCTAATGGATTTGACCAACTCTGGCAGTATTTTAGACTCATCATAGACCGGCAATAATAACGTATATATTGGTAAATTTTCTGAAGTAGGGCTAACGTCCGGCTTGCTGGAATTAGTATTTTTCGGCCAATAATGTGTAAGCAGCAAAACAGCTCGAAAGCAAATCGCAAACCAAAAAATGGTGACTAAGAGGATTTGCAGAAAATGCAATACCGCTCCCGGCGCGATTACTATTGCCAACACAAAAATTACGGCCAACCCCAATAGCACAACCCATTGCCCAACGGTAACTCCACTGGCTGCCGAGAAATGCGGTAGTGTTTGCGCAAGATCAAACCCTGCGCGATAGGCTTCGCTATCACGCACCCGAATTATCTTCGCGCCTGCTGTCCCCCTTAAATAATCAGCATCTTCCGAACTTGCGCCGGATTGTAAATTCGATGCTGCCTGTAAACCGGGGGATTTTTCCCTGTTTACCACACCTGTTCTCCCGATGCGGGAATAATACAATACCGTCGCGCAAAGAGCGAATCATTTTACGGGAAACTTATAATTTGGAACTAATGTTATCCGGCTCTAACTTTCTGGATAAATTCAGAAACCTCAATCTTTAGGATTTCTGCTTGTTGTGACAACTCGCCAGCGGCATTGGTCACTTCACCAGCAGCAGCACTAGACTCGTCCGAAGCCTGATTAACGCCGACAATATTGCGACTAACCTCTTCTGTACCTGACGCTGCTTCTTGAACATTTCTGGCTATTTCATTAGTTGCCGCACCTTGTTCTTCCATGGTTGCAGCTATTACTGATGAGCTTTCATGAATGCGTTTAATACGCGCTCCGATCTCGCCCATCGAAACCACCGCATCCTTGGTGGCTTTTTGAATTTGGCTTACTTGTGAGCCGATCTCTTCGGTAGCTTTACTGGTCTGGCTGGCAAGAGCTTTAACTTCTGAAGCCACCACCGCAAAGCCTCGTCCGGCTTCACCGGCTCTGGCACTTTCAATAGTTGCATTTAATGCCAATAGGTTAGTTTGCTCGGCAATATCGGAAATCATTTTTACTACTTCGCCGATACTGTCGGCAGTAGCAGCAAGGTTTTCCATATGTAAACTGGTTTTTTCCACTTCATCTACCGCCATATTGGCCGCATTTGAGGCCTCTTGCACCTGATTGGTAATCTCWGAAATAGAATGKGACATTTCTTCGGCTGCCGAAGCTACCGTTTGYACATTGGTTGAGGCTTCTTCAGAGGCCGCAGAAACTGCCGCCGACAAATTGCTGGTATTATCGGCAATACCGGTCATAGAACTTGCAGTTGCCTGTAGCTCTGTGGCGGCAGCAGATACGTTCTCAACAATCCCGCCAACATTAGAATCAAACTGATCAGCCAGTTTGAGCATCATCTCTTTGCGVTCTATTTCGGCCTGCTGTTTTTGTGCTTCTTGCTCTTCGGTCAATGCTTTAGYTTCAATCATATGCTCTTTAAAAATAACATAGGCTTTGGCCACTGCACCAACTTCATCATTATTATAAAGCTTAACATCAACGGTTAAGTCATCGGCGTTTAAGGCATCAAGGCCARCAACAATTTCTTTAAGCGGCAAGGTTATGCTTTGGCGAATAAGAAACACCGCCAAAATAGAACCAATTATCAAACTAGCTCCAGAAATAGCCATTAACAATTGCATGGCAAATTTTTCATGTTCTACTGCTGTTAAAGCCGCATGCTCGGAGAACCGTTCTACTTCATGTAATATTTCTTGTAACTGCACATTCAAACTAGCTTGTATATGCTCAACACTAGATAATACCACCAACGCTTGAGTTAAATTTCCCGAGCGGATCATATCAAAAGACTGCAATGCCAGACGGTCAAACTCCTTATGCTCTAATGTCAATTTTTGCATAATTTGCAGCACTTTTTTGAATTCTTGCTTACCTTTTTCGGTACTTGCCGTTTTAATTGCATACTCAGTTAAAATAACAGCATCGACAAATTCTTGTTCGACTTTTGTCGCGAGCTCCTTAAACTTTACTGATGATTGCTCAAACACCTGCTGGCCATCACTTGTGCTGTTAACCGCCACGGCTCCACGAAAGGCTCGCTCCAATTCAACAGCCTGTTCCAACTGGTGCGTGGTTATRGTGGCAAGGGCAATYGTTAAAGGCAGATCMCGTTCAGCAATTTCTTCGACCTCGGCRCCGATYTTATTKATCTGCCACAATGCGACCACCGCACTTAAAACYGTCAAAGCCAAACAAAAKCCGACAAGRGCATAAACCTTTGTGCCAAGTTTCATTGATTTACCTAATTTAATTGCGTTCATAGCCATAGCTCAAACCCCATTTGCATTAAACAAATGTCGAAAGTGACGTTTCACCAGCGGCATTTTGAATGAATTTATGATTATACTGCTAGGCCAATATTCTTTATAGAGTATTAAGCTACTAATTTAGTTTTTTCTAATATGTCTTTTGGCTATTACTCACCTTATATCCGGATCAAACTGTCTCTGCCCTTGACGAAACAGCTTTCGTATTCCAAGCCCTAAACATGCAAACTGATACATATTCACCGGTGTTGAGCCTGTTGGAAAACCAACGCGCTAATGTTTACCTTACCGGGCGAGCAGGCACTGGCAAAACGTCGCTGATCCGCCAATTTGTCGCCCGCAATCATGACACCAGTGTGGTTGTTGCCCCAACCGGCATTGCGGCTCTTAATGCTGGAGGCCAGACAATACACTCGTTTTTTCGGCTGCCGCCTAGGTTGATCGAATTAAAAGACGTGAAACGATTACGCCATGCCAAGGCAATGCAGAAAATGCAAACCCTGATCATTGATGAAGTATCGATGGTGCGATCCGACATGATGGCAGCAATAGACAAATCATTACGGATCAACCGGCAGGTAAATGAGCCATTTGGCGGTGTGCAAATGGTTCTGGTTGGGGATCCTTACCAGTTACCGCCGGTGATCGAGCGCGGAACAGAAAGTTATCTACAAGAGACTTATGGCGGCAGTTATTTTTTCTCTGGCCCCTCATTTCGCGAAGGTAATTTTCGGCTGATCGAGTTGTTAAGAGTATTTCGCCAATCCGACCCAGTATTTCTTGACTTATTGGGCGGGATCCGGCGCGGCGATCTAGATCAATATCAAGCAGAAATATTGCAAGATTGCGTGGCAAGCATTACTCCGGCGCAAGCATCTAAAACTCACATAGTTCTTACTTCGACCAATAGAGCAGCATTTGAGATCAACCACCAACGCTTGGCCGAACTATCTGGAAAAAGCCATACTTACTCTGGTACTCTAAGCGGTGAATTTAACGAGCAGCTATTTCCAACCGAAAAGTCTTTAACCTTAAAACCCGGCGCTAGGGTTATGTTATTAAAAAACGACCCCGACAAACGCTGGGTCAACGGAACACTGGCCACAGTTGAGCAAGCAAATAGTGAGAAATTATCAATCAACATAAATGGAAAGATTCATCAAATAATGCCTGCGGTTTGGGAGAGGTTCAAATATGGTTATGATGAAAGCGATAAAAAACTTAGCAAAAAAGTCGTAGGAAGTTTTAGGCAATATCCATTGCGGTTGGCTTGGGCGATGACAATCCACAAGGCGCAAGGCCAAACGCTGGACAAGGTATATGTCGATCTGCGCCGTGGTCTGTTTGCACACGGTCAGGCCTATGTAGCCCTTAGCCGTTGTCGCACATTAGAGGGCTTGCAATTATCGCGGCCATTATCACCGCGCGACCTAAATATTGATCGAAGGGCTTTGGCTTTGGGCAGATTAAGCGAAGTAGAAGAATTCGAGCATTGCAAAATGGCTGTTCTGGAAGCCGATGACTGACATCCAAGCCGAATTGTCCATAGTTCTTTCAAATAAAAAACCTTATTGGTTCTTTTAATGTTTCCCCCGCGGATAAACTTAAAAAAATTCAACGAAACAGGTTTGGTGTCTGCGAATCATATTTGGCAGCATATTCCAACAAAACTCAGGTTTCATTGGGTTTATGGGGTATTCACAATGTCAAACAGCCGCAAACTAGCTGCTACGAGCCATTTGCAACACCATTATAGCAGGCGGGACGATTGCGAGTATTCTTGAAACTTATCCCCGCTGTTCAAGGGTGACTAAGGGTCAATGAGTGTTAATTTTTTGCCAATTAACCCTCATTTTATAGGCAGTCTTTGGCAATGATTGCTAATTAAGGGGTAAGCWWSMMKRGKCRCGKKMSCMYYKWKYWMMCTYCTTCTGTCTCGCGGTCAAATTGCTTCGCAATGACCTGCGACGGCGCGGCAAACAATTGCCGAGGCGCGGTCGCACCTAGTTAACTCCTTCTGTCTCGCGGTCAAATTGCTTCGCATACTACCAATTCCGTCATACTCCGACTTGTTCAGGGTATCCAGAGATAGGCAAAATGGATCACCCGGACAAGCCGTGTGATGACGAGACGTGGAGATATTTATTATATTTTCTGCTAAAATACTTGCCGCGCCATTACTTTTGCTTAAAATTACATCTGTGAACAAACAACAAGGATATTTAGCTGGCAAAATGTTAATTGCCGCACCTAGCATGGGGGATCCCCGCTTTGCGCAAACTTTGTTGTATATGTGCGCGCACGATGAACACCACGCCATGGGAATAATTATCAATCAACCAATGCATATCTTACGTTTTCCCACGTTACTAAAGCAACTTGGCATTGACACTGAAAACACAACGCCACCGGATATGCCAGTTTTAAGCGGTGGCCCTGTCGATCCGGAGCGGGGTTTTGTCTTGCATTCTCTGGAATATAACAAACCTGAAGAAACCACACCAGTAACTGACAATATAGGATTGTCCGCTTCTAAAGAAATTTTACTGGCTATGGCCTCTGACGATCCCCCAAAACAATGCTTGTTAGCACTTGGGTTGTCCAGTTGGATAGCAGGGCAAATTGAATTCGAGTTAGAGCAAAATGCTTGGCTGGTTTGTGAAGCCGATGATGAGTTGCTATTTGATCAAGAATTTGCCAGTAAATGGAACCGTGCCATGTTCAAAATCGGTGTTGACCCCGACAGGTTCAGCCACACAACAGGTCATGCATAAGCTTGGCGAGCGCCGCTTAATTTGCCACTCGCGCATATAATTTATGATCCTGCCATTTGTCATTTATCTTCAAATACTCTTTTGCCAAGCCTTCTTCCTTGAACCCGCACTTTTCTAATAGCTTACTAGAACTATCATTTTGCGGGATACAGGCCGCTTCAATCCGGTGTAAGTTCAAGTTATCAAAAGAAAATTTAACCACGGCCTGTACAGCATCAGTGGTTAACCCTTGGCGTTGAAACGGTGCGCCTATCCAATATCCAAGTGATGCAGTTTGCGAAACACCACGACGAACATTTGATAAGTTACAACCGCCTACCAAGACATTATCACTTTCCCTAAAAACAAAAAAAGCATAGCCACTACCCCGTACTCGATCTTCATTATAGTGACGAACCCGGCGCTTAAAGGCCGACTGCGTTAACTCGTCTTTCGCCCATTTTGGCTCCCACGGTTGTAAAAAAGCCATGCTACCGGCTCGCAACCGCAGCCAATCATCATAATCATCAAGTTTTGGCAGACGCAACATGACCTTACCAAAGCTTAAAACATCAGCRCTATTCTCVTAATCAGATCGAAACAGAGACAAATTATTTCCTAACTATTKTTWAHSTCYACBGAATGACAAACGGCCATTCTTGAAATGCCAAACAAGATATATYACCCATAAMACCAAMGCCATSCCAAACCATGTCAAAGCATAATCAAGATGATTATTTACCGGTCTTGGCGGTTCACCAACCGGATTTGGCCACTGCTTATCACTATCAGCTATTGTAAGATCAAGTGTAAAATCGGCCTCATAATTTTCTTGCAAGTTTATTGTTGTCGCCATGGACGGCAGATCTCGGCGATACCAAATATTCTCTTTTAGATCAGGAACAGGGGTCAACCAGCTTGCACTACCCACAGATCGCAATAAGCCAGTTAATGTGATTTGCTCGTTGGGTATTTTAGCAATTTTTATACCGTCCCGGTCTGGAACAAACCCACGCACTACAAACAAAAATCGCCCATCAACAGTCTCAAAAACATTCAAATGCCTATATCCCGGCAATCCATTAGATATTCCATAGATACGGGTCAATGGGTATTCCATCCGATAATGCCCCGTTACTGATACTTTTTTCCAAGCTAAATCGCTGGTTATTTCAATACCGGCAATATCCAGCGGTGCTTGTTGTTTTGCGGTTTGCAATTGTGAGACTAGCTCATTTTTCCAGTACAGGCGTTGTAACTGCCACTGCCCCAAAGCCAATAATATAACCGTTGATATTATCACGGCAACGCTCATACCTATCGCTGGTTTGAACTTGATCATGTGCTTAATCTTCTGCTTCATTGTCTGTATGCAAAACTGCTTCACCGGCATTAAACTTAAACATCAACCCATACCACATTCCACGAGACGGGTGCAAAAGTAATAGCACTAGCAATGTCGAAAGTGGCAACCACATCAAAGCATGCACCCAAATCTCAGGCTTGAATACTTTCTCTACGGCCAAGGCTGGAAACACCACGAAAAAACCGACTATGGTCATAACAAATACCGCAGGCCCATCTCCGGTATCACTGGTATCGAAAATCACTTCGCACTTATTACAACGATCCGCAAATTTCAGATAACCAGCGAACAATTTGCCTTTGCCGCAGGCAGGGCAACGTCCGAGCAATCCTTGTATGACCGGACGTTTTCCTTGGTTAGCCAGCATATACAACATAAACGAATATGAACAAGAACAACCATACCACATCGACAAAATGCCAATACCAAGCGGCAGCTTCAAATCCGAAGTGATTTTTCGGAGTAAATGCTCCGGCCATTAACCTAAATAAACAGACCGCCAGGAATATAGTTCCAATTATAACATGCGCACCATGAAAGCCGGTGGCCATAAAGAATGTCGCGCCATACAAATTACCAGAAAAGGCAAAACCAGCGTGAATATATTCAAGGGCTTGTAGATAGGTAAAGAACCCGCCCAGCAGAACCGTCAGCAACAAACCAATTTTAGCGCTTTTGCGATCACCCTCTATCAAGGCGTGATGCGCCCAAGTAACCGTAGTACCAGACAATAGCAGAACCAATGTATTGGCCAAAGGCAAATGCCACGGATTAAAGGTTTCAATTCCTACCGGCGGCCAAACTTCTGTAGTTCTTGTGTCAATAAACATTGCGCCTTCAAAAAACAGCCAGAACCAAGCAACAAAAAACATTACCTCGGACATGATAAACAAGATCATTCCATAACGCATTCCCAGCTCGACAACCGGAGTATGAAAACCCTCTGTTCCTTCGCGAATGACATCGGACCACCAACCATACATGGTGATAAGCACGCCAATAAAGCCAAGAATTAGCAACCATGGGGAGCCTTCCGGAATACCGAATATCCCCGACATATAAGCAACGCCACCAAAGGTCATAACAAAGGCTGATACTGCGCCAACTAGCGGCCACGGGTTTGGGTCAACCAGATGATAATCATGCTGTGCTGTTTGATCTGACAAGGTACTACCCCCATAGAGAAGACGAATAATCGTCTTTGATATTGCACCCGCCGAAACGGGGTGTGGCAACGTGCCGCTTTGCCTCGAAAATTACCGAAGCGTTGTGATTTTAGAGCTGTTATTATCTACACTTGCAGATACAGCCTCTGAGTTTTTCATTTTATAAAAAGTATAAGACAAAGTAATAGTTGTTATTTCATCAAGATGTTTGTCATTGGCAATTTCCGGATCAATATAATACAAAACCGGCATCTTCATGGTCTCTCCCGGCTGTAACACTTGCTCGGTAAAGCAAAAACAATCCAGCTTGACAAAGTATGGCGCCGCCTTGGCCGGCGAGACATTAAATGTCGCGGTTCCAGCAATCGGCACATCAGAAATATTCGTTGCCTGATAACTAGCCAGCACACTCTCGCCAACAAATGAAACTTGAGTCAGTTGCGACGGTTTAAACGCCCAAGCCAGCTTACGATCAACATTAGCATCAAAACGAACTTTTATCTGCCGCTCCAATACTTCATCGGCAGCGATGTTAGAAATTCTAGGCGTTCCGCCAAAACCGGTAACCTGACAAAACAACTTGTACAAAGGCACAGATGCATAGGCCAAAGCAGTCATTCCTAACACAATCGTGCTTAAGTAAATCAATACTTTTCGGTTGCTTTTTTGGGGTGCCGGCTTAGCTGACTGCATCAATACCAAGCTCCTGCATTTTGCGATAAACGGTGACAGTAAAAACCACCGCCACAAAACCAAACAAACCAAATGCGATTGCTAAGGATCGAAGCTTACGAGCTTTTTCCTGCTCTGGAGTTAATGTGATACCTTCACTCATTATAAAGCTCCTTGGAAAACTGCAAATGGTAATGAAACATGAGCACCAAAGCCGTGTTCAACCAATAATGCCGCAAATATGACAAACAAATAAATGATCGAAAACGCAAACAAATTACGCGCCGCCTTATCACCTTTTTTAACTGCATAAAGATCAGCCTTGGCCGTTCCCGGATCATCGCCAGCTCTTGACGATAAAACCCGATAAGAAAGCAATAAAAACATCGCCCCACTTATGATGGCGGTAATTGCATAAACCACGCCTCCAAGACCAGTAAACACCGGCAGTGAAACGGTTGCCGTCAGCAAAATAGCATAGATGAAAATTTGTAATCTTGTGCTTTTTGCACCTTTGACCACTGGCATCATTGGTATGCCAGCAGCGGCATAATCACTACGTTTATATAAGGCCAGCGCCCAAAAATGCGGCGGTGTCCACAACATAATTATCGCAAATAAAATAAACGAATTTATATCCATTCCGCCAGTGGCCACAGCCCAACCGATCATTGGCGGAAATGCACCAGCGGCACCACCAATAACAATGTTTTGCGGCGTGCGGCGCTTTAGCCACATGGAATAGATAACCACATAAAAGAAAATGGTAAATGCTAAAAATCCGGCGGCAAAATAATTTGCTGAAGCTGCCAGCATCATAACCGAAATCAATGATAAAAACATACCAAAAGCCAAAGCATCTTTTGCATGTAGTCTTTTGGCCGGTATTGGGCGCTTGGCAGTTCGGCTCATTTTAGCGTCAATATCGGCATCATACCACATATTTAATGCGCCCGCCGCACCAGCTCCCAAAGCAATAGCAAAAATAGAAATAACCCCAAGAACCGGATCTACCGAACCGGGAGCAGCTAACATGCCAACCAATGCCGTAAACACCACCAGCGACATTACCCGTGGTTTCAACAAAGCGATAAAATCAGCCGGCAATGCCGGTCTGATTTCATATGCTTCTGTATTGCCTATATCAGCCATTATCTTGTTTTGCTTGGGCTATTTAACCCGAGGCAACTCCGCAAAGGTGTGATATGGCGGCGGTGAAGAAACGGTCCACTCTAATGTGGTTGCACCCTCGCCCCATGGATTTGCTACGCCTTTGCGGCGACGAACAACCGCTTCAATGATAACCACAAGGAATAGCGCAGCACCTGCCATAGTAATTAAAGTACCCATTGAAGACAACCAATTCCAGAAAGCAAACGCATCAGGATAAGCAACAATCCGTCGCGGCATACCTTGCATTCCTGCAAAATGCTGCGGGAAGAATACCAAATTCACCCCGACAAATGTTACCCAAAAATGTAATTTACCCAATAACTCATTATATTTGATGCCGGTCATTTTCTCGAACCAATAATAGAAGCCAGCAAAAATACCGGTAACCGCGCCAAGCGACAAAGTATAATGGAAGTGAGCAACCACATAATATGTATCATGAAAGGCAATATCAGCTCCAGGGTTAGCCAAAACAACACCGGTAACACCGCCCATGGTAAACAAGAATATCAGCCCCATCGACCATAACATTGGCGTATCAAAAGTAATCGAACCGCCCCACATGGTAGCAAGCCAAGAGAATATCTTGATACCCGTAGGCACAGCTATAACCATGGTTGCGGCAGTAAAATAGGCTTTTAGGTCAACAGGCATGCCGACGGTATACATATGGTGCGCCCAAACGATAAACCCGACCACCCCAATAGCAATCATTGCATAGGCCATGCCTAGATAACCAAAAATAGGCTTCTTGGAAGAGGTTGAAATCACATGGCTAATAATACCAAAAGCCGGCAGGATCATAATATACACTTCGGGATGACCGAAGAACCAGAACAAGTGTTGAAACATTACCGGATCACCACCACCGGCAGGATCAAAAAAGGTAGTTCCGAAATTCCGGTCAGTCAGCAACATAGTGATCGCACCAGCTAAAACCGGCAACGAAAGCAACAATAAGAACGCTGTTACTAACATTGACCAAACAAACAACGGCATTTTGTGCAAAGTCATACCCGGAGTTCGCATATTAAAGATCGTGGTAATAAAATTGATCGCACCTAAAATAGAACTAGCACCAGCCAAATGCAGCGAGAAAATCGCCAGATCCATACTCGGCCCCGGGTGCCCAAGGGTTGACGACAATGGCGGATAAGCTGTCCAGCCACCACCAAAGCCATTTTCACCGCCTGCGCCTGGCACAAACAACGACAATACAAGTAAAATTAAGGCCATAGCCCACAACCAGAATGAAATATTATTCATTCGBGGAAAGGCCATRTCYGGAGCGCCGATCATTAACGGYACAAACCAGTTACCAAAGCCRCCGATCAACACCGGCATCACAAAGAAGAACACCATGATCAGGCCGTGCGCGGTAATGAACACATTAAAYGCTTGCGCYGAAGCAAACACATCCATABCCGGCGTHGCCAGCTCCCAGCGCATYRYCCAAGACAADATAGCCCCGACTAAACCGCCAGTAAAACCACCTATAAGGTAAAGTGTACCAATATCTTTATGGTTGGTAGAGAAAAACCAACGAGCGACAAAGCCCGGTTTATGATCGTGATCAGTTGCGTTTGACATTTTGTCCCTCAATTAATTTGCTGAAGCAAGCTGGACATTGTCCAGTTGGTTCACACTTGCGTATTCGGCCTGCTTTGCAGCTAACCATGCATTATATTCGTCTTCAGGCAGCACATGCACTTCAATCGGCATATAGGCATGCATTGCCCCGCATAATTCGGAGCACTGTCCATAGTAAATACCCGGCTTGTTAACCTTGAACCAAGTCTGGTTCATCTTGCCCGGCACAGCATCAATTTTGACCCCAAAAGCCGGCATGGCAAAAGCATGAATAACATCAGCTGCTAAAACTTCGACCACGATATTTTTACCCACAGGAACCACCATCGGATTATCAACACCCAGCAAACGTGGCTTTCCTGCCTCATCGGCCTCTTCATTGCTCAACATAACAGAAGAATAGGTAAGCGTTTTATCTACATTACCGGCAGGATCAGTATATTCATAATCCCAATACCACTGATAGCCAGTAACTTTTACCGTCAGGTCAGCTTCAGGAATTACGTCCTGCTGGTATAACAAAGGAAATGATTTGAAAGATATTACAACCAAAATCAATACAGGGATTAATGTCCAAGCTACTTCCAGCTTTACATTATGHGAAAACTTCTGCGCCACKGGATTGGCTTTGGCATTAAACTTAAAAATAATAACCAGCAATAAAACTGTAACCAAAATCATTATGGCAGTAATAATAGGCATCAACCAGAAGTTATGAAATATCTGCATCTGCTCCGCCACTTCGGTAACTGGCGGCTGAAACCCAAACGCCTTGTCTTTTGGCGGGAACTGCTCAAGGTCGGCCATAGCCGAGCTGGAAAAAAGACTGGTCGCTATGCCGGCTCCCAAGATAGATGCCCTTAGGTTTGATGTATATCGCATCTTTGCCCCTATTGTTCTGTTTCGTCTGACTTAACATCAGAATCCAAATACGGGTACAGGCTACCACTGTAAAAGAAGTAATAGAATCTAGCCCACCCAGCTAGAACAGTTTGTTGCGAAAATACGGCAAAAAGGCAAGCAAAATTTGTGAATAAACTCACTGTAATTTGTTAAAATCAAAGTTTTATGGTACTAGAACACCATAAACTTATGAAATCGGTCTTTTGCCCCAGCGCTAAGCTACGCAATAAGGAAATGTTATGAAATATGCAAAGCCACTAATTGCCCTATCAGGAATTCTATTTGTCTTCTCATTTTCCAGCACAGCCAGCGCTGGGTCACTGATTATGGGCGAGAGTCTTGGTGCCTCATGCTATCAGGAAGCCAAGCAAGGCCGTAGCGGACGTGATGCAATAGCTATTTGTGATTTAGCTATAAATGATACAATAATGAGAAAGCCCGACCAAGCCGCAACTTATGTAAACCGGGGCATTGTGCGCTCATCAAGTGGCGACCTAAACGGCGCAATAAGTGACTATAACAAGGCATTGCAAATAAATCCGCAAATGGCCGAAGCCTTTGCCAATCGCGGGACCGTTTTTATACGGCAGGCAAATTACACAAAAGCTCTGGCAGAATTGGATCGCGCATTATCATTGCAATTGGAACAACCAGCCGTCGTTTATTATAACCGCGCCATAGTTCACGAGCGTCTTGGCGATATAACCGGTGCCTATAAGGATTATTTGAAAGCCACAGAGCTAAAACCTAACTGGCAACAACCAAGAACTGAGTTAATCCGTTTCTCAGTACAATCCAACTAAAGAGTATATTTTTATAATTCTCTGACAAAGCGGCTTGCAGGTTTGTAATTCCAGACCACCGCCGGACGGGGTTTATAACCCCGTTCGAAACGTTTTCAACCTTTTCTGCAAGGTGATCGGGTCGATTGAAACCAACAGACGGGGTTCAAACCCCGTCTGGCAATGGGCACATAATCTTAAGCTACAGGAAGCACTCTCCACTTTACTGAAGCAAGTCCAAATTATTTAATGCCGGCAGCAGAGAGAGCAACTCTCAATTTTTCAAACTTTTCAGTAGAACTCGTTTGGGCGCACATCAGCCTCCATTGGCTCACTAATCTATCGTCTTCGATTTCCATCCAATTTAGGCGCCTTTTGGGTTCTCCTGTTGTAGGGTTTTCACTGTATTCCTCTTCGTAAAGCTTATCAGTCCCCGGCAGTACTTGAAAAACAGATAACAACCCACCGTAAATTGTCGTCCCTGAAGCTCTCTCAATGTTCTGCCAATGCATTTCTAATAGGTGAGCAATCCCCGTGGACTCGATGTGATAGATCCGAACTTCTGTTGTTGTTTCCATCACAGATACGGTATACATTTTTGCACCAGAACTTGGGAATAAATCTGATGGTATATCGTATGAAAAACCTTCATTTTTAAATACGATTTCAAGATACTGACGACTTTCACCCTCTGGCTTCAAGGGTTGAGCAACACACCCGAAATAAGAATTACTGTCAGAGCCAATATCTGCAGCCATTGCTGACCACTGCGTTAAGACAAATAGACTCGTAACAATAAGAGCCATTTTTTTCATTTTAATCTCCATTTTGAACATTGCCGTTTTATTAACCTAAATCTAGTTTAGCGGCAGAAATTTGTCTAGACTAAGTCTTCGGTTTGTATACTTTAGCAATAAACAGCCTTGCAGGTTTGTAATTCTGCGCTAAACCTTGCGCCATGACAAATATTCCTGATCCATTTGCCAACACAGACCTTTCACTCGAGCAAGCCCAAAGCGGGGTTGAGGACGCACTTACCGGAGCCGACGATGGCGAGCTGTATATAGAGCAAAGCGTCTCGGAGAGCTTCGGCTTTGATGATGGTAGACTTAAAAATGCCAGTTATGACAGCTCTAGAGGCTTTGGTTTAAGACGGGTAATAGGCGATGCAACCGGCTTTGCCCACGCCACAGAAATGACGCCAGCTGCATTAACTCGCGCTGCCAATGCCGTGCGCGGTGCCGACCGAGGTTTAACCGGAAGCTGGGCGGACAATCCCGTCAGAACCAACGACCGGCTTTATGAAGATATTGACCCAACATTATCGCCGGGCTTTGCTGTTAAATCTGCATTATTGCAAGAAATAGACACTTATTTACGCGCCGCTGACCCACGAGTTATTCAGGTTTCCGCCTCTTTAGCCGCCGAACAGTCAAATATTACAATTTTACGCCCAAACATGGATCCGATCTTTGACCAACGTCCATTAGTGCGTATCGGCATATCGGTTACGGTCGAGCAAAGTGGCCGCCGCGAAACCGGATCTGCCGGTGCTGGTGGTAGAACATCATATCAACAATGGATCAGTACAACTAACTGGAAAACCATGGCTGATGAAGCATTACGCCAAGCAATCATCAACCTTGATTCAATAGATATTGCTGGCGGCGAGATGGAAGTGGTTCTTGGCCCTGGCTGGCCGGGGATTTTGTTCCACGAAGCAGTTGGTCACGGCCTTGAGGGTGATTTCAACCGCAAAGGCGAGAGCGTATTTAGTGGCAAAATTGGTGAACAAGTAGCGGCCAAAGGCGTAACATTAGTTGATGATGGAACCATACAAAACCGCCGTGGCTCACTAACCGTTGATGATGAAGGCACTCCAACCAACCGCACAGTTTTAATCGAAGACGGCATCTTAAAAGGCTATATGCAAGATCGGCAAAATGCCCGCCTTATGGGTGTCAAAAGCACCGGTAATGGCAGGCGCGAAAGCTTTGCCTGCCCACCAATGCCGCGCATGACTAATACTATTGTTGAAAACGGTAAAGATGATCCGGCTGAAATTCTGGCTTCATTAAAAAACGGACTTTATGCGGTTAATTTTGGCGGCGGTCAGGTTGATATTACTTCGGGTAAATTTGTCTTTCAATGCACCCTTGCCTATCTGGTGAAGAACGGCAAAATCGAAGCACCGGTCAAAGGCGCAACCTTAATCGGCGATGGCGCAACTGCATTAAAGCAGATCTCGATGATCGGTAATGACATGGCACTTGACCCCGGCGTTGGGGTTTGCGGTAAAGCCGGCCAAGGCGTTCCGGTGGGCGTTGGCCAGCCGACGTTGAAAATCGGCGGCCTTACCGTTGGCGGCGCTGGTTAAGAGCATATCTAAACAAAACACCTCTTAAATTTAGTTCACGCCACTTATATCATCAAGTTCATTTAATAATCTAACAATACTACGCCCAATAGCATAAGATAAATTGACCGGAACCGCATTGCCGATTTGCTTATATTGCTGACCAACCGAGCCGGCAAATTCCCAACCATCAGGGAATGTTTGAACTCTTGCATATTCCCTCACTGTTAAGGGGCGCGTTTCCTCTGGGTGGCATCTTTCGGTTTGTTTTTGTGCCGGAGAACATGTGAGCGTAAGGCTTGGTTCGTCCCATGATAATCTACGCGCCATGCCAGTTTTTCCACCACCAAGGAAATAACTTTTTTGCATATATTCACGCTGCAAATCATCAGGCAAATCTTTCCAATACCCTCCTTGCGGAACATGGTTGATTATTTCCGCCTTTCTCTTAGGATATTTTTGACCCGGCGATGTTGGCACATCACAATCATATAGCTCGCCAGACTGTAATGCATCTTTGAGCGTCATGATACGCTTGTAAGGAGACGGCCAAGCAAATTCAACCTGATCTGCAAGGTCATTTCTTATACCAATAATAAATAGCCGTTCTCGTTTTTGTGGAACTTGATAAAAAATTGCTTTTAGTATCTTTGGCTCAACCAAAGTATAGCCTAACTCCGCAAAAACTTCTCGAATGGTATTAAGCGTGCGTCCCTCATCATGAGAAACTAACCCTCTTACATTTTCAGCAATAAAGATTTTCGGTGAACACTCCTGTAGCGCTCGACCAAATTCAAAAAACAATGTTCCTCTGGTATCCTCAAACCCTAATTTATTTCCAGCATATGAAAAGGCCTGACAAGGAAACCCTCCGGACAAAACGTCAACTTCTTCGGCATATTTTAGAAAATCTATATCTGAGACGTCACCTTCTATTACATTCCAATTTGGTCTGTTTATTTTTAAAGTGGCACAAGCATGGCGATCTATCTCATTTAACATCATCGTGTGTAAACCAGCTTTTTCCAGACCAAGAGCAAGCCCACCTGCTCCGGCAAACAATTCAATGCAATTATACTTCCTTGCGGGAGATGTTTTTTTTTCGACATCCCATTTTGTACTAAACATCGCTTTTGCTTGGTCAAATTGCGCAAGCTGCTCTTCTGTATATTCTTTTCTTCCGGTAAGCGGATTAATAAAAGGTATAAGTTTTTTGTTACGCTCCCATTGACCAACATTGGATTTACTCACGGATAAAATGTCGGCCACTTGTGCCAATGAAAAAGTATTCATAGCGATATATCCAACTCACCAAATCCTTCATATTTCTCAAATGCTAGAAGATATAAGCTCTGAAGCAAGTTCCCTGAAGTGCTTTCAAGTTCTTTCAAAACAGTATTTTCTATTGCAACGTCTTCTAGGCCGTTGACAGCATCTGAAATTATCAAAGGTAGTTTTTCACACAATTTTTTAAAAGATTGTGGATCACCTGTTACTAATTCATAAAATTTATCTATAGAAACACGGCGTATATTTTCGTTTTCAAAACGCTCACCATTAAGGCTTATCTTCCATACTTTATTTTGACTATTTTTTGCTATTACTTCCACTAACATACAAGTAGCCGATGAGTTTCTTAAAATCTTGTCTTGCATTTTTATATAAGTTTTTTGTGCTGAAGAAGAGTTCATCGTATTATGTTTGTTCTTCAACTCTACAAAGTAATTATCTTCCAAATTAACAATATCATAACCGCTCTCTGGCACGTGCCAGCCAGCACCTAAATGCCCAAAGATATTTTGATGGAAGTACCCAATATGATTGTTATTGGTCTTGTCAATTTGTCGTAATACTTCATTCTCAATAATATCAGACAAATTTTTACCATAGACTTTAGCATCAAAAGTAAGCTTGATTGGGTCAATAAGGTTCTTATTGAAATTGCTTAAATCGATGATACTTATAGATTGTCTATACTTTTCAACAGTCTCCATAACATGCTGTAAAATAAGCTCATCAGTTATAAAACCTAAATTATAATTAGCCATTTCACTGCCCCTTCAGATGAGTAATGCCCTTCTGAAGGAAAATTTGCAAGTTCTTTTGTAAAGCTTCTTTGGTGAAATAATAGACTTCAGCTAACGTCTAAACTTCTGAAATTTGATGCGTTTTGGAATATCGGCATCAGAGCCAAGGCGGCGTTTTTTGTCTTCGAGATAATCGGCAAAATTACCCTCGAACCATTCCACATGGCTATTACCTTCAAATGCCAAAATATGTGTGGCAATCCGATCGAGGAAGAACCGATCGTGCGAAATAACCACAGCACAGCCAGCAAAGTTTTCCAAACCCTCTTCCAGCGCGCTTAGTGTTTGCACATCAAGGTCATTGGTCGGCTCATCAAGCAGTAGTAAGTTTGCCTCTTGGCGCAACATTTTGGCTAAATGCACCCGATTGCGTTCACCGCCAGAAAGTTTGCCCACCGGTTTTTGTTGGTCGGAGCCTTTGAAATTAAACGAGCCTACATAAGAACGTGATGATACTTCGCGTTTGCCCAGTTCAATAATATCATTGCCATCGGAAATTTCTTCCCAAACAGTTTTGCTGTCATCAAGTTTGTCACGGCTTTGATCGACAAAACCAAGCTTTACAGTCTCGCCGATTTTGAAACTTCCGGCATCTGGTTTTTCGTCGCCCATTATCATTTTGAACAAAGTTGATTTGCCGGCACCATTGGGGCCAATAACCCCGACAATACCACCCGGTGGTAGTTTGAAACTTAGATCATTGATCAGTAATTTATCGCCAAAGCCTTTGTTGAGGTTTGTTGCTTCCACTACAACGCCGCCAAGCCTAGGCCCCGGTGGAATAGTGATCTGGGCTGATGATACGGCTTCTGTTTGCGCTTTATCACGCATTTGCTCATAAGCACTGATCCGGGCCTTTGATTTAGCTTGTCTGGCTTTCGGGCTGGAACGTATCCATTCTAATTCCTTGGCCAAAGCTTTGGTACGACTTTCTTTTGCACGGCCCTCTTGCACCATGCGTTTTTCTTTTTGCTCCAGCCAATTCGAGTAATTACCCTCATATGGAATGCCCTGCCCGCGATCCAGCTCCAACGTCCAATTTGTCAAATTATTCAAGAAATATCGATCGTGAGTTACCAAAATAACTGCGCCTTTGAACTCTGATAAATGATGCTCCAGCCAAGCAACACTTTCTGCGTCCAAATGGTTGGTCGGCTCATCAAGCAATATCAGGTCAGGCTCGGACARTAAYAACCGGCACAAAGCCACMCGGCGCATYTCRCCACCAGAAAGRTTRTCAACTTTTGCCTCGGCTGGCGGACAGCGTAATGCTCCCATTGCCATTTCAATCTTGCTATCAATATCCCAAGCACCGGCGGCATCGACTTGTTCTTGCAGCACGGTCATTTCTTCCATTATTTCGTCGGAATAATCTTCGGCCATCTTAGCAGCCACTGCATTAAACTTATCAAACAATATTTTATCTTCGCATTCGGCAATTACATTTCCCCAAACATCTAGATCCGTGTCCAATTGCGGCTCTTGCGGCAAATAGCCAGCCTTTGCACCYTTGGCCAATGATGCATCACCGGCAAATTCAGTGTCATGGCCAGCCATGATTTTAAGCAAAGTAGATTTACCGGAACCATTTACCCCRACCACACCAATTTTGGCATCAGGRAAAAATGACAGRGACACACCGTCGAGCACTTTTTTCCCACCAGGGAAAGTTTTTGATAACTGATGCATGTTGAAAATATATTGATAAGAAGCCATCTGGTTTTTCCGTAATGAAAATATTAAATTTAGTTTGCCCGCCTTTTATAACTGCTATTATCAGATAGCAATCAGGGAAAAATCATTAACAGTGTAGAAATAGCACATTTATGAACTGTTTTTAAGTAAGTTTTCTCTATTATTTATGGTAGATAACTTCAAACGACATTAATTTGGTTGATCATGCGATTTTTTCCTATCATCATTATTTTCTTAGGGCTGGCTGGCGGCTTGCTATTTGGTTGTAACGATCAAGCACCCGAAAAAATCACCAAATTACATCCCAAACAACAAACAAAGCTCGACTATTTGCCCCGGAATTTATTATTCCAAACTCCGGTGCAATATCAAGGCAGGATCAGCCCCAACGGAGCCAAGGTTTCGTGGCTATCATTAGTTGACGGGTCTTTGCACTTGTTTATTGCCGATAGTGACAACCCGCAATCCTCCCGCCAATTTACTTTTGGCAAAAACGGGGTGGAAATTCACGAATGGGCTCCTAATTCAGCATTCGTTATCTACACAATAGCAAATAATGAATTGCAATCACTACAGACATATTCATTAAATGTGTTTTCCGGAATATCCATTGTCCTTGGCCCAATAGAAGAAGGCGTAAATGTAAAACTACTAAAAATTTCGCGTAACTGGCCAGATACAGCTTTGGTTACTATCAATGATGCCAATAACAAACGTGCAGACCTTTACCAGATTAACCTTCGCAATGGCACAAGGAAACTGGTTCGTAAAAATATCGGATTTAGCAAATGGGTTGCAGATGATGATTTACAAGCAAGAATTGGTATHAAGAAAAACCCGAATTTGTCAGAAGATTGGTATTTATTATTTGGCAATGGCCAACAAAGAAAACTTCTTCATGTTGCAGCAAATGATGTTTCTGGAACACGGCCATTACGAATAGATCCGTCAGGAACAGTTCTTTACATGCTAGATCAAAGAGGCCGGCAAAAAGCTGTGTTTTCGCAAATCAATCTTTTAGAGAACAGCATCAAAGTCATAGCAAAGGTGAAAGATTATTCAATAAGCAGGGTTTTGTTTCACCCGGTAACCGGTCAGCCAATGGCTTGGTGGTATAATGCTGCTGTGCCGAAATGGATAAGCAATGATCGACAATTTGAAACCGCATTGCAAAGCGCAACAACAAACCTTGGGCCTCATTTTTATGTGTTAGCTACAACATCAGATATGCAACGCTTGGTTCTATATTCCAGCAAACCAGACAGACCGGGTAAGTATTCACTATTGAACCGCAAGACAAACACCATTTCAACCATGTTTGAAACTGCACCAGCAGAGTTGATTTTTGAGCAGTCACAAACAAAAATAGTCGAAATAACAACGCGAGATCAATTCAAACTAATTGGGTATTTCACACCAAGCAAAACTACTGCCGAGCAGCGAGTTGTCTCCGCTCCTCTTATTATTTTGCCACAGCAATGGCCGGGTTCACGACATTACTATTCTTATGATCCAAGAGTTCAATGGCTGAACAGCCGTGGATATTCCGTATTGAAACTAAACACCAGAGGAGCCGGTCGTTTGGGAGTTGAGTATGACCAACAGCAAAACAGCGCAGCATTTGAAAAATCCAGCACCGACTTAATTGATGCCGCTAATTGGGCGGTTGAACAAGGCTGGACACAATCAGACAGTATCGCCGTCATAGGCTCTTCATTTGCTGGCTTTAGTGTGTTGAAAGCTGCTAATAGCTCGCAAAACCCTTTCAAATGCGCGACAGTTTTTAACGCAATAATAGACGTACGCACGTTGAACTGGTTACAAAGCAACCAACCAAGATCAGCATATTATATTAGCAAGTTTCTATCTAATAAGGTCGGTTTGACACGAAAGGAAACACGCAATTCCTTGTCTTTGTTACAGCCGTCAAAGAAAATATCCATACCAATATTAATGATTCAGACTCAAAAACATCACGATGCAGAGTTATCTATTATCAAGCAGTATGCGCAAACACTGTATAAACTAGACACGGCAGTGACACTGGTGATCAGTAAAGATAAACAAGAGCATCAACAAAGCTATAAAGACGCGCCACCAGCCATTACCATTGCCGAGCAATTTCTTGCAAAATGCCTTGGCGGTATAGCTGAGCCAATTGGTGATGATCTTTTAAGTTATGACATTGAAATAGCAGTCGGCAGCGAACACTTTGCGGAGCTTTCAACTATACTAAACCGCACTAAATCTCCTTGATACACCACCATTACTACCAGTTCTGATATGCCCCAAACAATATCAATGTCCACGCCACAATAATAGCCAAACTAGAAAGTCCACCAAGAGCCGCCGCAAACTGCTGAACTGCACCACCGCTAAATTGAAAAGCATTTACTCCGAACGCCTTAAACACATAAGCCAGCGGATTGATCCAGCCACCAAAGATCATCAACCCTAAAACCATTAGCGAAACATCAAGTGCAAACACCCATATCAAAGCTCCGGCCAAACCTTGCATCAGGCCTAAAATGATCCAGTCCAGATGCGCCGCGCCAATGTGCTTGAAATTGACACCAGCTTTCTTTTTCGGCTCATGCGCCTGTAACGGCATCAACATCAACACACCCAGCAATGACGAAAACAAGATAGCTGCACCGCCGCTAAACAAGAGTAATTTCGCACTTTCAGTTGCTAACATGCTGTAAGCCTCCATTTTCATCGACTAATAACACATTTTTTAAGCAAGCAACTAAAACTACTGCACTAAACCACCCTTGACAGAATATGCATCAACTCATAACTAAATGACTGGTTATTTAGTTAGTAAGTTATATGGCAAAATCAATTTCAACACCACCTCAGCTACCACCAGCAAAAACATGGCAGCGCAAACCAAACCAACGTCCAGATGCCATTTTAGATAGCGCACTGCACTGCTTCAAAACCAATGGCTTTGCCGGCACAAAAATCGAGGACATAGCAATTGGAGCTGGCTTATCCAAAGGAGCACTCTATTTATATTTCAAGAGCAAGCAGGCCATATTAAAAGCTGTAGTTGAACGAGCAGTTTTACCGTTGGCAACCCAGATAGAACACTTGGCCAAGATTGACGACGCCGCACAAGTTATTCCCACACTAAAGCTAATCATAGAATTAGTGGGACAACAGATTCAAAACCCCAAAATCGCAGCCATACCCTTGTTAATCATTGCCGAAGCCGGAAACTTTCCAGATATTGCAAAATATTATCGGCAAGCCGTATTAGATCGAATTATTTCCTCGTTTTGTAGATTACTAGACAAGGGAATACAGGCCGGCTTGTTTAGAAAGACTTTGAATCCAGAATACGCAGTGCGCACGTTGATGGGTGGTATTTTCTTGCAATTGGTTTGGCTACACGTCTTTGAAAAAGACGACCCTGATCCCCTCAACATTTCAGGTTTATTTGAACATCATCTCGATCTTTTCCTAAAAGGAATATCCGCGCCATGAAATATTTGCTCCTTACAGCTTTGGTTTTACTCTCCAATTGCCAAAAGTCCGATCCAGATACTGTTTTATACGGATACATAGAAGGCAGACCCGTTCACATAGCACCACTTCCCACCGGCAAGATTATTAAACTATTTGTGCAAGAGGGTGAAGAAGTTTCAAGCGGACAAGCCTTGTTTTCAATCGATCCATCGCGCGCGAAAGCTTCACTGGCCAGTGCTAAATCTGCGCAAAGTGCTGCCCAATCCCGTCTAGCTGATTTACAAAAATCAGGTAGACCTGAGGAAATTAGAGCTGCACGTCAGGCATTGACGCGGCACAAATCCCAACTAACACTGGCACGAGAAAATCTGGAACGCAGCAAGGTACTGGTTTCAAAAAAACTATCCCCTACCACCCGGTTAGAAACCGATCAGGCAAACTTTAATAGCGCAACTGCCGCTGTGGAAGAAGCAAAAGCAAGATTGGCTCTTTTGCAGCAACCGGCTCGAGCAGATCAAATTGCTTCGGCGCATGCAGAAGTCGCGCGCCTGCATGCGCAGGTTACCCGAGCAGAAATTGAGCTTGATGATCATCAAATATCCGCTTTGCAATCAGCAAAAGTGGAAACCATTTATCGCCGCGCAGGAGAACTAGCCGGAGCAAACCAGCCGGTAATGGCTCTGTTACCTGCCGAAAACCTTCGCATCAGATTTTATATTCCTGAGCCTAGATTGCAAGAAGTTAGCTCCGGTATGGAGGTAAGTATATCGTGTGACAATTGCCCGGCTGATTTGATCGCAAATGTCACCTTTATCGCCTCACAATCAGAATTTACTCCTCCAATAATTTTTACGCAAAAAGAACGGAGCAAATTAATGTGGATGGTGGAGGCAAAACCGGAATTTCCCCACAAATTCCGTATCGGCCAACCTGTAGAAATCAGATGGTAGCCCTTGCTTCCTCCCCACAAAATTTAGCAATTAATGTCACGGGGCTTACCAAAGTTTTTGGCACAAAAACCGTAGTAGACCAGTTTGATCTTTCGGTGCCAAAAGGAGCGATATATGGATTTTTGGGTCCAAATGGCTCAGGAAAAACGACAACCATTCGCATGGTATGTGGTCTGCTGATCCCCAACGCCGGACATGGCACCTGCCTTGGCTATGATGTTCGCACGCAAAGCGCACAAATCCGTCAACGGGTTGGTTATATGACCCAAAAATTTTCACTATGGGAAGATCTGACCATTGCTGAGAATCTTGATTTTGTCGCCCGTATGTTTCAAGTAGAAAATCGACCGCAAAAAGTGTTAGAAACATTGAGTGAGCTAGGTTTATCAGAGCGCTCGAACCAACTAGCAGGCACCTTRTCCGGAGGTTGGAAACAGCGCTTGGCTCTTTCGGCCTGCATGATCCACAAACCTGCCCTGTTATTGCTGGACGAGCCAACTGCCGGAGTCGACCCRAAAGCCCGCCGCGAATTTTGGCARACCATTCACCAATTATCAGATCAAGGCGTRACYACTTTRGTTTCCACCCATTACATGGACGAAGCAATTCAGTGCGATTTTATTTCGTATATTGCYTATGGBAARAAACTGATTGATGGGCCGTCCGACAAAATTGCYGAAATGGTTGGCTTGTACACATGGCGCATTACTGGTTCCGGTTTAAAACAAGCGCAAAAACACTTGGAAAACGCCCGTGGMGTTGAGCAAGTAGCCCGCTTTGGCACYGCRCTTCATGTCAGTGGCCGMGAYMAAGARGCRCTRRCRCARAGCGTWAAGCARTTYTGCCAAGGCACARACCTKARCTATGAACARCGGACAAGCGGACTMGAAGAAGCMTTCATACACTTGATGAGTGGYGCTGAGGACAATTTCCAATGAAGGRACATAAYTTTTCGTTAGCAAGACTTGTCGCGATMCTACGCAAAGARTTCATMCAGATGCGCCGGGATCGAATGACWTTTGCCATGATGGTTTTATTTCCTGTYCTTCAATTGGTTATCTTTGGCTTTGCTATAAATACCGATCCAAAACACCTGCCAACAGCCCTGATCGATCGCGATAATTCAGCCATTTCRCGCTCACTAATYCGMTCGCTAGAAGTCTCARATTATCTRGAYATTCGCTATTTACCAAAAAGCGAGCAAGAGGCAGAACGACTTATGGCCGCAGGGAAAATCAATTTTATAATTGAAATTCCAGAAAACTTAGCCGCCAATATTGGCGCCAACCGAACGGCGCAAGTGTTAATTATCGCCGAAGCAACAGACCCAAGTGCAGCATCTGGAGCATTAGCTTTTATCAAAGACATTATCAACACAGGGATACGCAGAGAGCTAAGCGGTGCTTTGTCTTTTGCVGCCAGCAAACCATCATTAGTTCAGGTTGTTGTTCACCGGCGCTATAACCCCGCTGGCATWACCTCHTAYAATATCGTGCCTGGTTTACTGGGCATTATTTTATCTATGACCATGACCTTGATGACCGCCGTAGCACTTACCAGAGAAACCGAACGCGGCACTATGGAAAATCTGCTGGCGATGCCGGCTCGCCCCCTAGAGGTGATGAGCGGAAAAATTCTGCCCTATGTACTGGTAGGCTATGTGCAAACCATCGTGGTGATGATAGCGGCGAGAAGTGTGTTTGACATACCGATGAATGGTTCAATCTTGTTATTTTTTATCGTTACAACCTTATATATATTTGTAAACCTAACCATCGGATTTGTATTTTCGACCATTGCCCGCTCACAAATGCAAGCCATGCAAATGACGTTTTTCCTTCTATTGCCGCAAATTCTACTCTCTGGTTTTATGTTTCCATTTCGCGGCATGCCGGGCTGGGCGCAGGTCATCGGCGAAGCTTTGCCGGCTACTCATTATATACGTTTAATGCGAGGTATTATGCTCAAAGGCGCAGAAGCAAGCGACTTATGGGCAGATATCTGGCCGCTTGGCTTGATGGTTTTACTGGTTAGTGCCTTGGCTTTGCAGAGGTATCGGCGCACATTAGACTGAGTTTCTTGTGAATTTGCACAAAAAACTTGGCAAGTGGGTACATTAGCAGTTACGAATACAAGAAAGAGTATTTCGCAAGGGGTTATATATGGGCTGGCAAAAGCAAATTTTGCAAATTGAAGAGCTGGAAGACGCTGAATTTGATGCAGGGCTAATATCTCGCATGCAAGCAAATTCTTCTCTTTCCTTAAACCGGCCAATACGGTTCTCGACCCCAACTTTTAGGGAATTTGAATCAAATGAGCTTTCCGGTTGCGGTAAAAACTCATTTCCAGCTTTTTCTATAACTGCCGGCGGTTGCGCGCTTAATTGTGATCATTGTCAGAAGAAAATTCTGGAACCGATGATCCCAGCTACCAAGCCGCAAATGCTCGACCAAAAAGTCCGCGATATGATCTTAATGCAAGACCTGCAAGGGTTTTTGCTGTCCGGTGGTTCTAACCGGCGCAACGAAATCAGGTATGAACGATACTTGCCAGTGGTCGAGAAGCTTAAACATGATTTTCCGCACCTGCAAATTGCCATTCATACTGCTTTACTCGATGAAGCTGCCGCCCAACGCATGGAAGATGCCGGTGTAGATAGCGCGATGATGGATATGATCGGAGCGCAAGAAACCATCAAACAAGTATATAAACTCGACCGTCCGGTGGCTGATTTTGAAGCTACATTGGCCGCATTGACTTCAACCAACCTCAAAGTCACCCCGCACATTGTAATTGGCCTGCACTATGGCAAATTACTTGGCGAGCAAAACGCCCTAGACATTATCGCCCGTTATGATGTGCATGCGCTAGTATTGGTGGTGATCATGCCGTTTTACGCCAAGCCCGGTACATTCGAGACCCCATCTACCAAGGATGTCGGAGAAATATTTTTGGCCGCCAGAAAACGTTTGCCAGACAAGCAGGTATTACTTGGCTGCGCTCGTCCGCCGGGCATGCACAAGCGGGTAACAGATGCTTATGCGGTAATGGCCGGTCTTGACGGTATTGCTTTTCCTGCCGATGGCGCAGTAGCTGTTTCAAAGATCATTGGCCGCCCATCGCATCAAGAACATGCCTGTTGCGCCATTAAAATTGGCGGCAGTAAAGCTGCACAAACTTCGGCCACTTGCGCCGCATGAACAACCAACCAGACATTTTGGTGCTAGGACTTGGACCAGCAGGCGCATGCGCTGCTACAGCTTGTGCGAAAGCTGGGTTTAACGTGATGGCTATAGAGAAGAAAGCCATTGCCGGTGCGCCGGTGCAGTGCGCGGAATTTGTTCCGGCGATGATCGGCTCTGAAGTTGCCGCTCTTAATGAAACCAGCATTCAAGCGATCCGCTCTATGGTGACTTTTGTCGAGGATCAACCGCCGGACTTTATGGCGAACTTTCCAGGAAGAATGATTGACCGCGAGGGCTTTGACCGTGAATTGGGCGAACAAGCCAAAGCCGCAGGCGCTGAATTACACTATGGCCTAAAAGCGCAAAACATTTCCGATACTGGTACGCTCACGCTTTCGAACGGCAACCAAATCTTACCAAGAATACTAATAGGAGCCGATGGGCCAAATTCACTGGCAGGCAATGCAATTGGTTCGGTGATCAGCGATTACCTTGAAACCCGGCAGATCAGTGTGCCTTTACTGCAAGCCTTCGATAATACAGACATATTTCTAAGTCAGCACATTACCGGAGGTTACGCTTGGGCATTTCCCAAAGCAGGTGTAGTCAATATTGGCCTTGGGGTTCACCCACAAGCCCGTAGCCATATGAAGACTTTGCTTGATGAGTTACACCAAAAACTGATCGCCGAGGGTCGTGTTGGCTCGCAAATCCTTGGCCATACCGGTGGGCGCATTCCGGCAAGCGGCATGGTTAAGCCTTGGGGAGTTATCGGATCAACCCTATGTCTGTTGGCTGGAGATGCCGCAGGTCTAACCAATCCAATTACCGGAGCCGGCATAAATTCGGCGGTAATTAGCGGCAAGCTGGCTGGGGACGCGGCAGTTCATTATTTATCCAATGATAACAACATAACAGCCGCAGATAATTACCAAGAAGACCTTGAAGATTTGTTTGGCGCATCTTTGGCACGAGCTGTTGCTCACCGCCAAAGACTTGCTACTTACTGGCACCAAGACAACACCCCCTCGCCGGAACAATTACGCGGCGGTTGGATCGCCTATGACCAATATTGGCAAAATCAAAACACCATATCAATAAAGGAAAACCCATGTCCTGCTTGAAACCAGAAGGCGCCGCCCCACGAAAAACATCTGCTGATGATCCAGACTTTAATGCTTTTGATGTGATGGAGCCGCGCAAGCCAAACATCACCCCAAAGAATTTAAGAAATGGCGGGCGGGTCAAAACTGACGACATGCCACCAACCGGCCTTTATCTGCCGAATAACAATATCCAAACCCCTAATATGACCTCGCCAGAATACGTGCAGCTCTCCACGGCGGCAGCTTTGACCCTTGGCATTATGCCAGGCAAGATGCATCGCTGTGAATGCACCAGATGCCTAAACATCTTGCTGACATACCCAGAGGGCTGTCGGGCTAATTGCGCCTATTGCGGACTAGCCAGACACCGTGAGGCCGATCGTGATTACGCTGATCGCAACTTCATTCGCGTTGATTGGCCAAGCGTTCCGATGGATCAGATCATCGACATTGTTGCCAAAGATCCTGAAAATTCACCATTTCATCGCATGTGTATTTCAATGATCACCCACCCGCGTTCTGATGACGATACGGTAACGGTGCTAAAGAAATGGACTGCCAAAA
Source organism: Robiginitomaculum sp. (assembly GCA_002733735.2). Classification (GTDB taxonomy): domain Bacteria; phylum Pseudomonadota; class Alphaproteobacteria; order Caulobacterales; family Maricaulaceae; genus Robiginitomaculum_B. Next base: position 71,341 of record NVWT02000005.1, read on the forward strand.
TCGACCCCTCAGCAATTGCAATCTCAATCCTTTCAAATCCGACCACGATGGGACGTTCCAATGTCGCGGAATTACATGATCTCGGCAGCGATATTTTCACCGTTGCCCTTGATGCCGCCACCCCAGAATTATTTGATCGAACCCGTGGTAAAGGCGTTCAAAGCCCGCATACTTGGAAGAAATACTGGGAAGTTTTACTTGATGCCAAGGATATTTTCGGGCCGCAAAAGTTTGGCGCGCATATTATCGTCGGCATGGGTGAAACCGAATATGAAATTCTGACCCTAGTCGAGCAGTTAGTGCAGATGGGCGGCCACAGCCACATGTTTTGCTTTTATCCAGAAAAAGGCTCGTTGATGGATCATTTACCGGCCACTCCGCGCGATCAATGGCGGCGTGTGCAATTAGGCCGGTATTTGCTGGATTATTGCGGCGCCAAGGTCAAACATATGAACTTCGATAGTGAAGGCCGGATCATTGATTTTGGCTTACCTAAGGCCGAGCTGGATATGATCATTGATACCGGAATTGCCTTTCGCACTTCCGGTTGCCCGGGTAAATTTGCCGATGACATTTCTGCTTGTGATCGACCCTATGGCGATAGTCCACCATCAGATATTGCCTCTTATCCGTTTCAACCAAAAGACGTTGATTTACGCCGGATCAGACAGCAATTAGACATGGAAAAGCCGGGCGAAAGCTATGAAGAAGGCGACGATTTGGAAGACTGGAAATGAACAAGCCAGAGTTTCGCGTAATTGATACTGGCTTGCGTTCTGGTCGTCAAAACATTGCCTTTGATGCGGCGATGATCGAAGCCCACCAAACAGGTGCTATTGGCGACAGTGTCCGCTTTATTCACTTTGAACCTTGTGCGTTGGTTGGTCGCCATCAAGACCTAAGCCGGGAGTTAAAGCTTGATTATTGCCAAGCCAACAATATCCAAACCGTGCGCCGGATCACTGGTGGCGGGGCGATTTATATGGACACAGGGCAGATCGGTTGGGCATTGGTGTTTTCGCGAAAAACCTTGGAAATTTCCGATCTTGGCGAACTTACCAAAGCCATTTGCGAAGCCGCCGCCCACGGCCTGTCGAAATTGGGTATCAATGCCCAATTCCGCCCACGTAATGACATAGAGGTGCAGGGGCGCAAAATCGGCGGCTCTGGCGGGTTTTTTGATGGTGATACCCTGTTTTTCCAAGGTACAGTGCTGATTGATACTGATCCGTCCGTCATGATGTCGGCATTAAACGTCGCCAAAACCAAATTGCAAAAGCGCCAATTAGATGATGCCAGCGCAAGAGTAACCACCTTAAAACAACTGCTCGGCACTGCTCCTGCGATAGAAACCATCAAACAATCGTTACTAACCGGCTTTGAAGAAAAACTGGGAATTTCTATTCGAGAAGAACACTCTTGCACCGAAGAAGAACGACTGTCGAAACAGTATTTCGATGAAGAAATTGGCCAAGACGAATATGTCCATGAGATCGACCGCGCCGATGCCAGATCAGACGTGTTACACGGCTCCCATACTGGTGCTGGCGGCACGGTAGAGGCCTTTGTGCGCCTTGAGGGCAATAATGATGAACGCCTACGCGAAGTATTACTTACCGGCGATTTTTTCGTAACTCCGCCACGGCTTGTGCTTGATCTCGAAAGCCATTTACGGCGGGTTGAAGTCTCACACATTGGCGAAGAAGTGCAGGCTTTCTTTGCAAAAACYGAAGTMGATTTGCTTAGCATCGCCGCTGATGATTTTGTAAGCGCAATCAAAAATGCCCTTAAAAACACACCTTAAAAAATAATGTTTTCAGTTTCCAGCTATTCCCCAGTGGATAAAACTTAGAAAAGCTAGGCAATAAAAGGTTTTTAGATATTACAAATCTCTTTGCATATTTCAACAAAACCCACGTTTCATTGAGTTTATCGTATATTCACCATGTCAAAGAGCCGCAAATGGCTGAGTTATAACCACCTGCAAGACCATTATAGCAAGCGAGTTGATGGCGAGTATTCTTGAAACTTATCCCCACTGTTCAAGGGTAAGTAAGGGTGAATAAGTGCTAAACCTTTGCCAATTAACCCTTAAGTTATGGACAGTCTTTGCCAATGATTGCTAATTAAGGGGTAAGCATGAAGGGTCACGTGACCCTTGTTTGCAGTTGTTTAAATCCCCCCTCCGTCGGCTAGTCCTCAAGTAGCGAAGCGATAGGACATTAAAAAGGCCGCCACCTCCCCCGCAAGCGGCGGGAGGACAAGAAGTTCTTGTTGGTTTGTCCTGCGGTGAAATATCAGAACATCACGCATCGAACTCCTTCTCCCGGCGGGGGAGAAGGCTGGGTTGAGGGTCTCAATATTGACAACTGCCAAACATCCGTCGTCATGACAGACATGGTGGGGTTAAATATAACGTCCCTTTGGTAAACTCTCGAAGAGCGGCGTAAAATTGACAATAAACTACAATCTCGATTGATCGCTCTGGCAAGTTCTAACTTTTGCCAGTAGTATGACGATGAGGAATTAAGGGAGCGAGTAATGTTTGGGTGGTTTAAAGATCATTTCTATCTAGGTTTAGTATTAAGTGTAATTGTCGCAATAGTGGTCGCTTATTCTTATTTCTCCACCGCCCCAAAAGTACGCGCAAGCGATATTCCACAAGCAGAATTTTCTGCTGAACGCGCCTTTACTGAACTTGATGAAATATTGGCTGAAAACCGTCCGCACCCGGTGGGAAGTGCTGCAAATAAAATTGTTCGCGATCGCATTTGGGAGAAACTAATTGCTCTGGGACTAGAGCCGGAATTACAAGTCGGTCTTTCTTGTTCTGCCAAATTCCCCGGYTGTGCAGAGGTTGAAAACATTATCGCCGTTAAGCGTGGTACTGGARACCCTGATGGTAAAGCCATAATGTTGGCCACCCATTATGACAGCGTTCCGGCCAGTGCCGGYGCTGGTGATGATATTTCAGGAGTTGCCGCAACTTTGGAAATTATCCGCATTTTGTCTACTGCACCGGCTTTGACTAATGATGTGGTTATCCTGATCACCGATGGTGAAGAAACCGGATTGCGCGGCGCCATGTTATTTGCACAAAAACACCCGCTAATGCAAAGAATTGCCGTGGTGATAAACTTAGAGGCCAGAGGAGTTACCGGGCTTTCAAACATGTTTGAAACCGGGCCAGATAATCAAAACTTGATGGCAGTATTTGCCGAAGCAGTAAAACGACCAGCAGCCAATTCCTTGGCCGTCGAAATTTATCAACGCATGCCCAATGACACAGATTATTCCATTTACAAAGAAGCCGGTGCCAATGGTCTAAATTTTGCCTTTGCCGGCGGGGTTTCGCTTTATCATTCGGTGCGCGACAGTCCGGCGCATTTGGATCAGCGCAGCTTGCAACATCATGGCGATAATGCTTATGCAATGATCAATGCTCTTGGCAATATTGACCTTGAAAACTTAAATGCTGATGGTGATTCAACTTATTTTGATCTGTTCACCAGAAAGCTTATTTCTTGGCCTAGCACAATAAACGTACCGTTGGCGGCTGGTTTTTTATTATTGCTAAGTTTTTTCGTATATCGGCTGTTAAGCTTTTCCGGCAAGGCGGCTACTACTGCAACTATCTCTTTGCTTGGCTTGCTTGCCCTGCCGGTTTTGGCCGGTTGGGTATTGTCATATCCCTTAGGCATTTGGGTGCATACCCACCCATTGGATCACCCATATCCTTGGCCGGGAAGAATAGTTCTGCTAGCCGCCAGTATCCTAATCGCCATGCTTGTCGGTAAAATATCAAGCAAATGGTTATCGGCAAAAGCCTTACTGCTGGGGGCTTATTGGGTGATGGCTCTGTTGGCACTGGTTTTATCATTAGCGATTAGCGGCGGAACTTACCTGTTGCTTGTGCCGGTTATCTTATTTGCCATTGGTCTGATAATTGATCTCATTATTCGTTCGAAACAGTTTGTTTTCGCTACCCATTTAGGACTTCTTGGCGCCACCTATATGGCTGTTTACCATTTCTTTGCACTAGAATTAGTTGCCGGATTTTCAATGTCGTACATAAAGATGGTACCATTGGTGTTGCTATCATTAGCTCTTGCGCCAATATTCTCCCGACATTGGTCAAAACCAGAAATAAAGTGGCGAACAATGTTCGCCAGCATGGTTGTTATCATATTAAGTGTCGGGATTATCGCCAGCTTAATGCCCGGTTTCACCACCAGCCGACCACGGGGACAAAACTTGGTATTCATTGAAAATGCAAGCACTGGCAAGGCTCAGTGGGTTTCGGAAACATGGGACGGACAAGATGCAAAGTTCCTAGAAGAAGCCGGTTTTCCAAATGCTGCTGAACCGTATAATTTATATGGAATTTTTAAAACCAAAAGAGTATTCAAACCGGCAGAAAAACGATTATTACCCGCGCCGAAACTAACTATATTGAGCGACGAGACCTCTAATGATATGCGTATCATTACCGCCGAAATAAGCAGTCAGCGAGAAGTAAATATTCTTGCCATAGCTTTTGATGCTGATAAGAAGCCGGTCACAGTTAAAATTAATGACCAATTAGCCGCCAGATACGATACTGATGGCAAAAGAAACAGCCGATTGGTGCCAATTCACGGCCCGCAAGGAAACACATACACATTGACAATAATGACCAGAATTACCGATGCTTTTCCGATAACAATTATCGACAGCGCATCATTACAGCCTGCTGAATTTCTCCGGTTGGCAAAATTACGGCCAAATGATTCAGCACCCTTTTCCCAAGGCGATCGTTCGATCAGCGTTGTTCGCACCGAAGTGACTACTAAATGAGTGATTCTGATCTTGGAACACAAATAATTGCCGCGCTTGGCAATGCAAATGATGGGCTAGACAAACGCCAATTATCGCGGGTGCTTGGCCTGCGGCCAATACAAAAATCGCAATTAAAATCTACTTTGGTGGAATTGCTACACGATGGCCGTATTGAAAAAACCGAACGCCGCAGGTTTCGCCTTAAAGGCCAATTGCCGCCGGTTTTAGTGGTGCAGTTTCATAAACTGGATATTGATGGTGAATTATTGGCGCGTCCCAAAGACAGCGATATCAATGCACCTGTGATACGATTAGCACCTAATGAGGCCAATAGCGGCGCAAATATTATCGGCGTTGGTGACTTTGCCTTGGTTCGGTTAAGCGCGGGCGAAGATGGATATCAAGCAAGAATAATTAAAAAACTGGATCGCGACCAAGGCCCGGTGCTGGGCGTTATCAGCAAGGATCGAGGTCAGTGGAGAATTGATAGCATTAGCCGCAAAAGCCGAACCAGTTATTTGTTACGCCAAGAGGATCAGGAAAAAGTAAAAGCTGGCGATATGGTTCGCGTTTTGCCTATGTCTGGACGTAGCGATGGACTTAGGCGGGCAAAACTGGTTGAGCATATCGGCTCTATGGATCAGGCAAAATCCGCTAGCTTGCTGACACTGGCAGAACACGGAATTAAAGAAGGCTTTASCRMYGARGARGAATTACAAGCYAACMAAGCCAAAGCRCCGAARCTTGGCAAGCGCACGGATCTGCGGGATTTRCCGCTKATYACTATTGATCCTGATGATGCCAGAGATTTTGACGAYGCRGTTTATGCCAAGCCTGAYACCTCGAAAAAYAATACTGATGGCTGGGTGATATATGTGGCAATCGCCGATGTTGCAGCCTTTGTTACCCCCGGATCAGCATTGGATAATGGCGCAAGAAGACGCGGAAATTCAGTGTATTTGCCAGATCGGGTGGTGCCGATGTTACCGGAGCGGCTTTCGGCGGATTTGTGTTCATTACGGCCATTGGAAGACCGTGCCTGTTTGATGGTTCGCATGGTTCTCGATAAAAACGGCAATAAACTAGCGCACAAATTCTTTCGCGGGATCATGCACTCCAAAGCCAGATTGACCTATACACAGGCGCAAAATGCCATTGATGGCAATGCCGACGAAATCGCCGCACCAGTATTACAAAGCGTTCTGCAACCATTATGGGGCGCGTATCAGGCATTGCAAATAGCCCGCAACAAACGCCAGCCATTACAAATTGAAACCGATGAGCGTAAAATCCGGGTTGGCGATAATGGTGAAATAACTTCCATAGACAAAAAACAACGCTTGGACGCGCACCGGTTGATCGAAGAGTTTATGGTATTGGCCAATGTTTGCGCCGCGCAAACTCTTGAAAACGACAAACAGCCTTTGATTTACCGCGTGCATGAAACACCAGACCAGGCAAAAATCATGGGCTTAGCCGAGTTTTTGCGAGGAATCGGCCTAAAATGGTCAAAAGGACAAAAACCAACGCCAGAAAGGTTCAACCAATTATTGGGCAAAGTTGCTAATACCGACATGCAGCAAATGGTCAATCAAATGGTGCTGCGTAGTCAAATGCGAGCAATATATGATACGGCAAATCGCGGCCACTTTGGATTGGCATTAGACCAATATGCGCACTTTACCTCACCGATCCGCAGATACGCTGATCTAACCGTGCATCGTGGTTTAATCAGTGCTTGTAAGTTAGGAAATGATGGCAGTAACGAACAAGAACAATCCGAATTAAAAGCCATTGCCGAAGAAATAACCGCTACCGAACGCACCGCTATGGCCGCAGAACGCGATGCCGCCAGCCGCTATGTCGCAGCGTTTTTGGCCGAAAAAATTCAAGCAAAATTTACCGCCAGAATTTCCGGAGTTACCCGCTTTGGGGTGTTTGTAACCTTGGACGATACCGGAGCAGATGGTTTGATACCGATCAGATCATTAGGCAATGAATATTTCAATCATGATGAAGCTGCCCATACGCTTGTTGGCCGTGATACAGGCGGACGATACCGATTAGGCATGAAAGTCGAATTGAGGCTTATCGAGAGCAATCCAATTACTGGCGGTTTAATATTTGAAATGTTAAGCAAGCCGGAGGCAGGAACCAAGCCAAAACGAAACAGTAACCGGCATAGCTCACGCAAACAAAAACCACACAAAAAATTCAAACGCAAAAAACGATGAAGCCAGAACAATTACGCGATACCGATCCTGCCGATCACCAACGAATTGGACGAGCTACCAGACCGGTTTTAGCGGCGACATTAGTTCTGTTACGTAAAAGTAAAACCCAAACCGAGTTTCTGATGGGGCGACGTTCGGACAAGCACAAATTCATGCCCGGTAAATTTGTATTTCCCGGAGGAAAGGTTGATCGCAATGATCACCGCGCGCCTTGCTCTACCGAGCTGCGCGCTGAAGTTTTGAGCGTGATGAGCGCACACATCACGCCATCAAGAACATTGGCCATTGCGGCGGCGGCAATTCGTGAAACCTGCGAAGAAACTGGATTAAAACTGGCACAGTTGGCTAAGTCTGAGACAAATACGCCCATTTCTTATCAGGCATTTTACCAAAAAGGTTTAGCGCCTGATCTGGCCGCACTTTCATTATTGGCCAGGGCGATTACCCCGCCATATCACCCAAAACGCTATGACACTTGGTTTTTTACTGCCGATACAGATACGTTGCTTGATGATCCGATTGATCAGGCCAGTGGCGAATTGGAAGATCTACAATGGGTCAGCTTTGATAAATCAGAGCAATTAGATCTGCCACTTATCACCAAAATAGTATTGCATGATTTACGGGAAAAGATGAATAACTCTGATGCCCCAACACCTTATTATTTCACCAGACGTGGAAAACATATTCGCACGACATTATAAATTTTAACGTGCAGAGGCCAATGGAAAACACGGCTGCCCACGATTTACCAAAGCAATACACGCCCGTGTTGCCATTGCTTGCTCTAGGCCAGTAAACCTTGCCCGAAACAGGGTTTTATCACCTTGTTTTGATGATTGTACAATCGCCAGAGAAGTTTGCAAATCCGGTAAGGATAAACCAGACACTACTTGAAGTCTGCTCTCGGCCTGCGCGCGATTTGAATAAGCTCCTACTTGGATCAGCCAATTAGCTGCCAAAACAACTTTCTCCGTCAATTCAGGCACAATCGCACTTTGCCCTTCGATAATTATCTTTACCCCGCGCCGATCGGTTGAACCCTGCTCTATTTGTTGTGGTAAGCCGGCCGGCGGACGAACTTCTTGTTGTTGCAGATCAGCTACTTGCACCAATGGCTCTGATTTTGCCGCATATAGTTTCCTCTTGGAAAGTTCTTTATATGCCGCAGTAATCAATTCCACCGCATGGGCATCACGTTGGCCGCCACTTGCTCCACCAAAAACCACAACGACCAGCCTAACCCCTTCACGCTCTACTGTTACCGCAATATTATATCCGGCATCATTAGTAAAACCGGTCTTTAATCCATCAACGCCGGCGACCCGACCCAACAATGAATTATGATTGCCAAAGTTACGGCCATCAAAAACAAATTTCTCTAGCGAAAAATAATGAAAGAATTTCGGAAAGTCCTTACGGATTGATACCGACAAAACCGCCATATCACGAGCAGTGCTAACCTGTCTTTTGTCTGGCAAGCCAGAACCATTGGCAAACCTAGAGCGGCTCATTCCCAATAGTTTTGCGGTTTTAGTCATTTTCGAAGCAAACCTTGCTTCACCGCCGGATAGTCTCTCGGCCACGACAATCGCTACATCATTTGCGCTTTTGGTCACTAATGCCCTGATCGCGTCCTCAACGGAAATTGTTGTTCCTGATTTTAAGCCCAACTTGGACGGTTTGGCTTTTGCCGCCTTCTCGCTAACCCGCAAACGATCGTCCAGCCCGACATCGCCTCGCTCGATAGCATCAAATAACAAATACAACGTCATCAACTTGGACAAAGACGCTGGATAGCGCAACTGATCAGCGTGCCTGGCGTGTAAAACTTCACCGTCTTTTTCAACGATAACGATAGAAGCATAGCGTACCAGCTCAGCTGAATTAGCCGTACCTGAAAGCATCAAGCCAAATAAAATTGCAATGAAAATAATAATACGCAAAAGAAGAATCCTGTTCAAACACCGGATTTTGACGGATTTACCTTAGCCAACAGTAAATACGGTGGATAAAATACAATGTTTTATCAAAAAAATGCCGTCTTGCCCTTACAAAATGAGATTAGCCGCATAATGTTAAGGTAAATAAAGCAGCCAGCCTAAATTCTGGCCACAACTTGGATTGATACTGATGAGCGAAAGAGACAAAAACCCCAAGGATAACGAGCAGGATCGCGATGATCCGCAAACTGGTGTGGTNGAGAAAACCGAAGCCCGCACCAAGCGCCCCAGCCTGTATAAAGTTATCTTGCTCAATGACGATTACACGCCAATGGAATTTGTGGTGCATCTGTTACGGGGGGTTTTTCATCGCTCGGAAGAAGAAGCGGTACATATTATGTTGCAAGTCCATCAGGACGGGGTCGGTATTTGCGGAGTTTATTCTTTTGAAGTAGCTGAAACCAAAGTCGGCCAAGTAGTATCTGCTGCCCGAAGTTCTGAACACCCGCTTCAATGCACGATGGAGAAAGCGTAAAATGCCGTCATTTACATCTAGCCTCGAAGAAACATTACACCGCGCTGTGTCGCTGGCCAATGAGCGGTTACATGAGCTGGTGACGCTGGAGCATTTATTACTGKCTCTACTTGATGATCCRCAAGCAACAGAGGTTCTAATTGCCTGTGAAGCCAATACTCTTGAATTGCGTGGTGCTTTGATAGATTTTCTCGAAGATGAAATGGGAACATTGGTGGTAAATCGCAAAAACCCCGAAGCCAGACCAACATCGGCATTTCAAAGAGTTATCCAACGCGCGGTTTTGCATGTGCAATCGTCAGGAAATGGTGATGTCAGTGGAGCCAATGTATTGGTTGCGATGTTTGCCGAACGCGAGAGCCATGCCGTCTATTTCCTGCACGAACAAGACATAACCAGATTTGACGTGATTAGCTATATTTCCCACGGCGCAAACAAAGACGAAGAAAGAAATAGCGAAGAAGCTATTGATGAAACAACTGCAGGGGTTTCTGGAATAAAACCCAATGCTTTGCAAAAATATTGCGTAAACTTGAACAAAAAAGCTGCCAATGGSGAGATTGAYCCATTRATTGGCCGCGACAAAGARGTCGAACGCTGTATGCARGTTTTATGCAGACGGCGTAAAAACAACCCRTTRCTTGTTGGCGATCCCGGAGTTGGYAAAACYGCWATAGCTGAAGGGCTRGCRCGGAARATATTTCATGGCGAAGTGCCGGAAATTCTTGCCAAATCAACTATATTCTCTCTTGATATGGGCAGCTTGATGGCTGGAACCCGTTATCGCGGTGACTTTGAAGAACGCTTGAAAGAAGTTCTAAGTGACCTTAAAAAAGTCGATGACTCGATCTTGTTTATTGATGAAATTCATACAATTGTCGGCGCCGGAGCAACTTCTGGCGGCGCACTTGATGCCTCTAATTTACTAAAGCCAGCCTTACAAGATGGCTCGTTACGTTGCATGGGTTCAACTAGTTATAAGGAATTTAGGCAGCACTTTGAAAAAGACCGGGCATTGGCCAGACGTTTTCAAAAAATTGATGTGGTTGAACCAAGCGTCGCCGACACCATCAAAATCTTGCAAGGCTTAAAGCCGTATTTTGAAGACTTCCATGATATAAAATATGCCCCCGATGCTATTAAAGTGGCAGTGGAGCTGTCTTCACGTTACCTATCTGACCGTAAACTTCCCGACAAAGCTATTGATGTTATTGACGAAGTAGGCGCACGCCAACGTCTGCTAGACAAATCTAAGCGCAAGAAAACTATCACCGCAAAAGATGTGGAAGAAATCATTGCCCATATGGCGAGGATACCAGCAAAAACCGTCAATAAAACTGATCAAGCAGCTTTGCGCTCATTGGGTACGGATCTAAAACGAGTGGTATTTGGTCAAGATAAAGCTATTGAGCAAGTCTCATCGGCAATTAAAATGGCCAGAGCTGGTTTACGCGAACCAAACAAGCCAATTGGTTGTTATCTGTTTAGCGGCCCCACTGGAGTTGGTAAAACAGAAATCGCCAAACAATTAGCTTCGGTTATGGGGTTAGAGCTTTTACGTTTCGATATGTCAGAATATATGGAAAGACATTCAGTCTCCAGATTGATCGGCGCCCCTCCGGGTTATGTCGGTTATGATCAAGGCGGCCTATTTACCGATAAAGTAGATACCTATCCACACAGTATTGTCTTGCTTGACGAGATCGAAAAAGCCCATCCAGACGTTTTTAATATCCTGCTACAAGTCATGGATAATGGCGTATTGACTGACAATAACGGCAAATCAATTGATTTTCGAAATGTGGTATTGATCATGACCACCAATGCCGGTGCCTCTGATGCCGCCAAGAACTCTATCGGTTTTGGCCGTGGCAAACGTGATGATGAAAACCAAGAAGCCATCAAAAGACTATTTACTCCGGAGTTTCGCAATCGCCTTGATGATATTATTGAATTTGCCTCATTAGACAAAGACAGCATCCACAAAGTGGTGGAGAAATTCATGCTGCAACTGGAATTACAACTTGAAGAACGTGGGATCAATTTCGAGCTTAGCCCTGCGGCGCGTTCATGGTTGGCTGATAAAGGCTATGACGAAAGTTATGGTGCCAGACCGTTGGCCAGAACCATTCAGCAATATGTCAAAAAACCGCTATCGGATGAAATTTTATTCGGGAAACTGAAAAATGGTGGTCTGGTCAAAGTAGATACCGATCCTAAGGATGCTGAAAAACTGACGTTCAAAATAATTTCCGATAAAGAAAAGCCGGCAAAACGAAAAAAGGCTAAACCTGTAAAGGTTAAATAACACATTTACCTTTTRYTTGTGGYTTMTGCATCACCATTTNTMAYAAWWGTGATATTTGCTAAAGGTATTCCTTTATTCTTTAGTTRTTCCAAGATAGTGCCAMTGAMTTGYWTTYTAGGGTCATCATGGACAAYACAKYACACATARAWMCRGRYYMAAARKRCGGRCAATCSGSKMAAAARGGCTGGAAGATGTCKATCGCYGCGGCGATTTCYTGCATCTGTATTGTCGGCATGTCTTTTGGCCTTGGTCTGCCTTTATTGGCAATGAACCTAGAAGTAATGACCGGATCCGGGCTGATAATTGGCGTTAATGCCTTTGCCGCAGCCATCTCCACGGTTATTGCCGCGCCATTTGCGCCTTTGATTCTCTCGAAACTATCGGCTCGTCCAGTTTTGATTTTTAGCCTGCTACTAACCGCGACTAGTTTTATTTTGTACAAACTAATTCCATCAGTTCCGTTTTGGTTATTGGTCAGATTCATTTCCGGTTTTGCAGTTACTATTTTATTTGTCGCCAGCGAAAGCTGGATCAATCAGCTAACTCCAAACCATTTACGTTCACGAATGTTAAGTGCTTACTCGATCTCTTTGGCGGCGGGCTTTGGGCTTGGCGGGTTTTTAGTATCGATATTGGGTATTTCCGGCTGGGCGCCTTTTTTAGCCGGAGCAATTATATGTCTCTTTGGAATATTGCCCTTATTGGCACCGGGCCCGCAACTAATAGCACCCAGCGCAAAAGAATCATCGCCATTGGTTTTACTGTCATATTTTGGCAAAGCCCCAAGAATCATGATGGCAGCCATGGCGTTTGGAGCCATTGAAACTGCCGCCATGCATTTTTCTCCTATTTGGGCTTCACGATCCGGGCTGGAGGAAACCCAAGCCTTGCGCTTGATAATGGTAGGCGCAATAGGGGTAATTGCCTTGCAATTTCCCATCGGCTGGCTTGGCGATAAAATGGATCGCTACACGCTGTTAAAATTTTGCGCTCTTGGAACATTGATCGCACCAATTGCTATGTGGTTAGTGATCGGACAATCAGTTACTGCGCTTTATGTTATTTTCTTTATTTATGTGGGGCTTGGCGAAGGATTATATATCCTTGCATTAGTTCTAGTTGGCCAGAAATTCAGCCATAAAGAAATGACCGCGGCCAGTGCGGCCATTGTTTTAATGTATGGTCTTGGCTCAATGTTAAGCCCTTTAATCATTGGCCCATTGATGGATATTTTCAATCCAAATGGCGCAATGTTCGGCTTGGCTGTATTTGCCTTGGCATATCTTGCTTTTACAATGATGTATCGAAGTAACAAATCTGGTTGACAGGATCGCTTTGAACAGTATTGTCCGCCGCTCTTGCTGGAACTTCCAGCGTATTTTCCAATTGGAGTTGGACCATGGCCAAAGCAGCCGGTATTAAAATCCGCCTAAATTCCACCGCCGGTACCGGATTTTTCTATGTAACCAAGAAAAATGCCAGAACCATGACCGAAAAACTGGTCTTAAAAAAATATGACCCAGTTGTTCGTAAGCACGTGGAATTCAAAGAAGGCAAGATCAAGTAAGATTTTGGTCTTTCTGTCTGGTAATTGATCAGCCAGTAAGTTTCGTATCTTTCTTGCTAGATATGGCGGCAATCATTTGGTTGCGGCCATTTTTCTTGGCGTGATATAAAGCAGCATCAGCTCGTGATAATATCTGCTTTGCGCTTTGCTCGGCTTGCAATGCGGCCAAGCCACCTGAAACACTTATCCGAATAGGCTCTTTTGCCTGCCCGATATCAAAGCTGGTAGCCGCGATCACTTGCCTAAATCGTTCCGCTGCTGATTTTGCACTGTCTAATGAAGCATCTGGCATAAGTACGACAAATTCCTCGCCGCCATAACGACAGATAATATCTATTGCCCGAAAACTTTCGCACATAATGTCAGCTAATTGCTGCAACACCATATCACCAGCTACATGACCCCATGTATCATTGACTTGTTTAAAGTGATCAATATCAGCGATCAAAACCACTGATGGCTCTTTGTTATCATTGAAGCGTACTTGAAGTTCTTCAAGTTTTATATCCAAATGCCGCCGATTAAACAGACCGGTTAACTGGTCACTAAATGCCATCTCTAATGATAGGTCGATATTCTCTCGCAATTGGGCTGCATAGACACGGCGCTGCAACAAAGTTTGACACCTAGCTCGCAATTCATGACGATCTACCGGACGCTCCAATATGTCATTAGCCCCCAGATCCAACGCCCTGACAGAGCGATCTTTTGCTTGCGCATCTACCATACAAAGAATTGGCAATTGCCGTGTTGCTTCATCAGCTCGCAAACGGGCGCACAGTCGCAAACCATCAAACAAATCGGTTGCCAAATTGATCAGTATCAAATCAAAACCGGTAGCAGCTATAGTGGACGCCACTTTCGGGTCAGTAGTAATTTGACAAGAAAAGCTCTTACCAAGTTTTTCAGCAATTCTATTGCCAAACCTTTCGCTTTCCTCAACCACCAATACTTTACCGCCAGTTTGCTTTGATAAAGCCATCAGCTTGTTTGTGGCATCTGTACCTTGTCCGTTATTTAGATGCGAGCGCAATTCATCCATTACCGAATTAAGTCGCAACAGTGAACGCACTCTTGCGAACAATGCAATATCGTCAATCGGCTTACTTAAAAAGTCATCGGCTCCGGCTTGCAACCCGTCAACGCGATCGGTTTGCTGATCAAGCGCTGTTACCATAACCACTGGTATGTGTTGGGTAATTGGATCAGCTTTTAACCGGCGGCAGGTTTCAAAGCCGTCCATTTGCGGCATCATAACATCAAGCAAAATAAGGTCAGGCCGTTGTTCTCTGGCCATCATGATCGCAGTTGCACCGCTGTTGGCGGTTAAGACTTCGTAATACTCGGCCTCCAATTTGGCCGAAAGAACCCGAATGTTCGGTTCCATATCGTCAACAACAAGAATGCGGCCGGTCATAATTACTGCTCGCGATTAGTCTTCAAGGAAGGATTTAATAGTTTCCATGAACGACATGACAGTAATTGGTTTGGATATATAGGCCTCACACCCACCTTCACGAATCCGCTCCTCATCACCCTTCATTGCAAATGCTGTTACCGCAATTACCGGTATAGAAGAAAGCTCCTCATCTTCCTTGATCCATTTGGTTACTTCAAGTCCAGAAACCTCCGGCAATTGAATATCCATTAAAATCAAATCAGGTTTGTGTGTTCGAGCAATTTCCAGCGCCTTTAAGCCTTCACGGGTTTGCAAAGTCTCATAACCATGAGCCTCTAACAGATCACGAAATAATTTCATGTTCAACTCGTTATCTTCAACAATGAGAACTGTTTTTGGCATAATCTGTAACATGGCGCTGGCGCCCACCGAGTTGTCGTCCTTAGGACTGTTAATATTAAGTGGACCCATTAGACGCTAAACTCCTTAAAACTCCATTGACCTGATCATTAAAAAGCATCAGAGTGAACAATCCATGAACATTAATAAATATATACTCCATCGACCCAAAAAGTGGGTATTGAGCAATCCTAGTAAAAGTGGATACCGGTTTTACGGCAAAGGATTGCGACCACTTAAAAGCTTTTTGGTTAAGTTGATGGATCAAAGAAATAAAGGATACTCAAAATACTGTTTAATTCAATATTTTGAGTATAGTTGGCGGATGCCAACAGAAAWTATTTTGCAAAAACAAATGTTTAGAGCAGTGCAATGACCAGTAATACATGGTGCCGTGATTGTGTCAGTAACTTGCCTGATGGCAAAACCAAGTGCCAAAACTGTCGATCTGTGCGTATATTATCGCACATAGAGCTAAACCAGTTGGCTATTGCCCACATAGATTGTGATGCTTTTTTTGCTTCAGTCGAGAAACGCGACAACCCGAAACTAGCCAATAAACCGATATTGATTGGCGGTAACAGCCCAAGATCTGTTGTCTCCACTGCCTGTTATCTGGCACGGGCATTTGGCGCGCATTCAGCCATGCCAATGGCACAAGCAAAAAAGCTTTGTCCACAAGCAATTATAGTCAAGCCTCGGATGAAAGCCTATGCTAAGGCTGGTGAAGATATACGTAATTTAATGCTTGAACTAACACCATTGATTGAGCCTTTGTCGATTGATGAGGCATTTCTTGACCTTAACGGAACCCAGCGATTACATAATAGCCCACCAGTACAAAGCTTACTTATTTTGCAGAACCGAATTGAAAAAGAAGTCGGCATTGGGGTATCTATCGGTCTTTCACACAATAAATTTCTAGCCAAAACAGCTTCTGATCTTGATAAACCTCGCGGCTTTTCAGTCATTGGCAAGGCTGAAACCCTTGCATTCCTAGCAACAAAACCACCTGGCTTTGTTTATGGAGTTGGCGCATCATTCGAACGAAAACTATTGGCCGATGGTTTTCATAATTTGGCACAAATAAGAGAAATGAGCGAACGGGAGATGGCTGCACGCTATGGCCGATCAGGGATACGCTTGTGGCAATTATCAAGCGGCAAAGATAACCGACCAATAAAAACCACCGCCAAGCGCAAATCTATTTCTACCGAAACCACTTTTGAGCGCGATCATAGCGATCTGCAAAGTTTGCAAAAAACCTTGTGGGAATTATGCGAAAAAGTCTCGCACTTGGCCAAAAGAAAATCCATGGCCGGATACACCCTGACCTTAAAACTAAAAACCAATAGCCACCAATTACGTACCCGCAGCATAACTTTGCAGCAACCGGTGCAATTAGCCGACACCTTGTTTCGAGAACTAGATAACAAATTACAAAAAGAAATTGATGGTACACGATTTAGACTTATCGGCGCCGGGCTATCGACTTTGGTCAAAGTTGAAGAAGACTTTATTGAACCAGCAGCCGATTTACTTGATCCCTCGCGAGACAAAAGAGGCCGCGTAGAAAGAGCCATGGATAAGGCAAGAAAAAAGTTTGGGACAGAAGCACTGATTAAAGGTAGATCATTGCCTAGGGTCAGATAATTGTCTTCGATAATATGGAGTGAAAATTGAGATTTAATCCCTATTTCAGCATTGCCAAGCGCATTATGCGGCTGCGAAAAAAACCAATTCGTGCGCAGCGGCTTGGTGCTGCTTGGGAGCTTTTCCCATCGGATTGGATTGATAATCGCTTATTCATTGGCCGCCCATTTGAGACCAAACAATTAGAATTTGCCGCTAAATGTATCAAAGATTATCAACTAAAAGAGTTTTTTGATATCGGTGCAAATATTGGTCTATACAGTGTCTTATTACCTTTACGCTTACCAAGTTTAGCAAAAATACACAGCTTTGAGCCGGTAAAAAGTACTTATGAGAGATTGCAAAAAAATATACAGTTAAACCAGCTTCAAGATAAAGTGCAGGCATATAATTTTGCTCTCGGAGCCAAAGCAAGTACACAAAATATTGTTTATGATAAAAACTCTTCTGGCACTTCAAGCTTAAATAAAGACAGCAATCTCTATGATAAACAGGATCGGTTAGACACAATAGAAATAACCATAAAAACACTTGATGATGAAATTAACGACACTGGTTTAAGGGCATTTTTCAAAATTGATGTTGAAGGCCATGAAGCTGAAACTCTTATGGGAATGCAACAGGTGCTTTTGAACAATTATTGTATATTGCAGATTGAATTATGGCCGCAACATATCAAAACAATAACAAAACAATTAGCAAATCGCGACTATGAAATTTTTCATCAAATCGACCATGATTATTATTTTAGAAAGACAAGTTCAAACAATTCACAAAACAAGGAAGCGTCATGACCAGTATTAGAATATTAAAAACTATAAGCTTCATGGCTATCTTCGCATTGGCTGCTTGCTCCCCGGCCACAGTTCAGGAAGTTACAACACCAAAAAGCGAGATACAGGTATCAGAGCGCACAGAACGACTTGATAGTTTATTGTCTAGCCTGACCCAAGAAAAAGCCGTACCGGGAATTTCGCTTTTAGTGATCGAAAATGGCAAAGAGACTTATTTTAACGTCCAAGGTTATATGGATCAAGAAAACCAAATCCCGCAAACTAGAGATTCAGTTGCCAGATATTATTCCATGACCAAACCGATTGTTGGCGTTGCCCTTATGACATTATTCGAGGACGGCAAATTTGCTCTTGATGATCCAATCGCAAAATATTTACCAGAATACTCAGAGCTTAAAGTTTATGTGACTGGCGATGATACCAGCCAATCTACATTGGTTGACCCAGTTCGCCCCGTCACCATTCGCGACTTGATGCGCCATACTTCGGGTATGACCTATGGCTTGTTCACCAACACAGCGGTGGATCAAATGTATAGAGAGGCCGGAACTTTAAGCCTTGAAGACAGTAATGCAAAACTATCCCAAAAACTGGGGAAATTGCCATTACAAGTTCAACCGGGAACAAAATGGATTTATAGCGTTTCGGTCGACGTACAAGGCCGGTTGATCGAAGTGCTGTCCGGCAAAAGTCTTGGCGAGTTTTTAAGCGAAACTATTTTTGAACCTTTGCAAATGAAACATACCGGATTTACAGTAAAGCCCAATGATCGCGAATTATTTGGCCCTGCTTATCGCTTGGGCAAAACCGGCCTTAGCCGCTTGTCTGATGAAGGACGCAATACACCAATTACTGTTGAAGATATGTTCGTTCAAGATGTTGCTTTTGAAAGCGGCGGTTCCGGTCTGGTATCGACCATTGATGATTTTGCCCAATTCGCCAAAATGCTGCTTGGCAAGGGCGCGTTGGGTGATGTGCGTATCATACAACCTAAAACACTGGCAATGATGACCCGCGATCAGTTGGATGATGCCGATCATGGCTGGCTTGGCAAGGACATGGGCTTTGGGCTTAATTTTGCCATTAAAACCGGCGCCGTCACCGAAGGCAGCTTACCACAACCTGTCGGTTCTTATGGTTGGGGTGGTTTAGCCGGAACCTACTTTTGGATAGATCCGCAAAACCAGCTAACCGTCGTTTTGCAAATTCAAGTGCTTGGCCATGAACATGCCAATATCCGCAAACGGATTGTGGCTGCGGTTTACGGAGTAACATTGCCCGTCAATTAGCACAAAACCGACCTTAATCGCTTTTATTCCTCTGCCTTTACCGGTATCGGAAAGCCACGATCACGCATCAACGCTTCGATCTTAGCATCACGACCCCGAAACTTAACATAGGCATCGGCTGGNTSRMCSGMKNTYWCGWACKGCARACNNAWSKSATCAACCAGTTTCTTGGCCACTTCCTTGTCGTAAAACCCACCGGGAGCTTCGGCAAAGGCTTCTGAGGCATCAGCGGTTAAAACATCTGCCCACATATAGCCGTAATACCCAGATGAATACCCCTCGCCAGAGAAGATATGYCCAAATTGGGTMGARCGATGRCGCATWGGTATTTCATCSGGCATGCCCAGATCAGCCAAAGTCTCACGCTCGAACTTATCGGGGTCAATTCCGGTTGGATCAACAGTGTGATAACGCATATCAACCAAAGCTGATGCTAGATATTCAGTTGTGGAAAAGCCTTGATTGAACTTGGACGCGGCTTTGATCTTGGCAACTAACTCTGCCGGAATCCGCTCATTAGTCTCATGATGGATCAAGAACTTATCAATTACCGCATCGGTTGATAACCAGCGTTCAAGTAATTGCGACTGAAATTCAGTATAATCACGAACACCGCCGTTTAAGCTTGGATAATCGACTTTCGAGGCAAAGAAATGCAACGCATGGCCAAATTCATGGAACAAAGTATTGGCATCGTCCCAAGATATAAGCACAGCCTCGCCGGGTGCGCCTTTGACAAAGTTCGAATTATTCGAGCCAAGAACGGTTTTCTTGCCATCAATATTYTCATAAGAWCKATAAGTGGTTGCCCACGCGCCAGAGCGTTTGCCGGGTCTGGCAAATGGATCAAGATACCAAAGACCAACAGCTTCACCGCCATTTTTCATGGTAACTTCCCAGACTTTAACGTCCTCATGAAACACCGGAACCGAGCCTTCGGGAACCGCAGTAAATTCATAACCGAACAATTCGCCAGCCACAAAAAACAGAGCATCGCGCAAATTATCCAATTGCAGATATTGTTTTACTTCGTCGGAATCTAGATCATATTTGTCTTTGCGAACTTTTTCCGCGTAATAACGATAATCCCAAGGGGCAATCTTAAAGTCTTTGCCAGAGGCATCAACGATTGCCTGCATATCGGCTACTTCTTCTTCGACTCTGGCGATAGCCGCCGGCCAAACAGCTTCCATTAGCTCCAACGCCCGTTCAGGAGTTTTGGCCATGCGGTTTTCCAGCCGCCAAGAGGCGTAATTGTCATAACCGAGTAATGCTACTCGTTCATGACGTAATTGCAGAATTTCAGCAATCAATGAGTTATTATCATTGGCATCACCATTATCACCACGAGAATAATAGGTGCGCCACACAGTTTCGCGCAAATCCCGCTCGTCGGAATAAGTCAAAAATGGCGACATCGAAGAACGAGTATTGGTAATGGCGTATTTGCCATCATTATCTCTAGACTTGGCAGCACTGGCGGAAGCTTTAACGAAACTATCCGGCAAGCCGCCTAATTGCTCATCGGTAATATAGGTGACGTACTTTTCTTCGTCGGCCAGAACATTATTGCCAAATTTAGTATGTAATTCAGAAAGCTTGGAATTGATCGCGGTATATCTGGCTTTGCCGGCCTCTTCTAACATTGCGCCATTTCTGGTAAAACCTTCGTATCGTAGCAACACCACCCGTTGCTGATCGGCACGCAAGGTCTTCATTTCCTCGCCCTCATAGACCGCTTTTACGCGGGCAAACAACGCGACATTTTGGGTAATTCTAGAGCTATATTCAGACAATACCGGAGCCATCTCGCCTTGAATTTTGCGAAATTCAGGAGACGACATGTTCGAACTCCAAATTCCCCAATAACGAAATACCCGACCAAGATCACGCCCGGAGCGTTCCAAAGCCACAATAGTGTTTTCAAAAGTCGGGGTATCAGGGTTGGCAGTGATCACATCAATTTCAGCCAAGTTCTTCGCCATACCAATTTCAAGCGCTGACTTTAAATCTGATAGCTGCACCGTATCAAATGCCGGAACTCCACCATAAGGACCCGTCCATGGGGCCAATAACGGGTTTTGTTGTTGCGTTTTTTGCTGTTCGGAAATTTCCGCTTTATCTTCACTCATTTTTGAACTTTCCGTACCATTTTTTAGATCGCTACACGCGGCAACTAAAACAAGACTGGCTATCGCAACACCGGACAAAAGAAACTTATTCATAACAATTCCCCATTTGAAAATAATTCGGTTATGAATAACCGCTCGGTAAGGACAGTGCTAGTTAAATGTTGGAAATATACAGCTAAACATGACCCTAGCCCTCAGGACAGAAATTTACGCGATATACGCACCTGTCATTGACTAGCCCAACATAAGAGCCTTAGTGGAGTCACAGCTAAGGATTAAGGTGCAGCATGAAACAAGATACAAAAAGTAAACTATCGCTGATCGGCTCGATATCTTTGGGCACCGGGGTGATGATCGGCGCCGGGATTTTTGTTCTGATGGGGCAAATTGCCGAATTAGTCGGCGATTTGTTTCCATTGGCCTTTATAGCCGGGGCCATTGTCGTTTCGTTTAGTGCCTATTCTTATGTTAAATTCTCCAATGCCTATCCGTCTTCGGGTGGGGTTGCGATGTTCTTGCGCAAAGCTTACGGCCCCGGAACCGTAGCCGGCACGTTTTCATTGCTAATGTATGTGTCAATGGTGATTGCCGAAAGCCTAGTTGCTAGAACATTCGGCGCTTATACTTTGCGGCTGTTTGAAGTTGAAAACACAGCCCTTTGGGTGCCGGTTTTAGGGGTATTACTGATTATTGCTGCTTACCTTATCAATATTGCCGGCAATAAAACCATTGAAAGAACCGCCAATTTCACTGCTGTTATCAAAATTGCCGGAATTTCGATTTTGGCGATTGCCGGGCTGGCCTTTGCTGGTTTTCCTGATATTGGCAATTGGGGGCGGTCAGTTTCTGATGTGGCATCGGGMGGTAGTTTTAATTTCATTGCCGCGCTGGCTTTGGCTATCCTTGCCTTTAAGGGCTTTACCACCATCACCAATCAAGGCGATGATATTCAAAACCCACACAAAAACCTTGGGCGCTCAATAATTTGGTCAATTGTGATCTGCACCGTGATTTACACCCTATTGGCATTATCGGTATCCGCCAGCCTAAGCGTTGAAGAAATTATTACTGCCAAAAACTATGCCTTGGCCGCCGCCGCCCGTCCGGTGTTTGGCGATTGGGGTTTGATCCTTACGGTACTTCTGGCGATTGTAGCTACGGTTTCCGGCTTGATTGCCAGCGTGTTTTCGGCCTCCAGAATGCTAGCCATGCTAAGCTCCATGAAGCAATTACCAAGGCTTTACCAAGGAATGAGCAATCCAGCATTGGTGTTTACCGTAGTGTTGGCCATCACTTTGACCATCTTATTTGATCTAACCCGCATAGCATCTATCGGCGCGATTTTTTATCTATTGATGGATATTGTTATTCATTGGGGATTATTTCGGTATTTACGCAAGGAAACCAAAGCAAACCCGGTGATTCCACTGATCGCCATCGTACTAGACGTAATTATTCTAAGCGCATTCATTTTGATGAAGTTCCAAAACGATCCATTAGTCATTTATGTGTCCTTAGCCGGATTTGTGGCTATTTTGCTCGCCCAACGCCTGTTTATGATTACTCATACCGATGCCGATGGCAAAATGCACATGGACATGGATGAGGGCGGAAGCATGAATATGAGTGGCGACATGGATATGGGCAAAGATGGCAAAGATCACAGCGATATGAAAAAATAGGCTTGTAAAGTAACAGTCTAGTCCAAAAAGCTCTCAAACCAGTTCAATGGCTGATCCCAGAACTTAGCATTTCTACGCGAAAACATTCCCATATGGCCAATTTTACCAAGACCACCCTCATTTGCGTCAACCCAGACAGTTTCTTGAGGGGTATTTGAATACCAGCCAAGAGTTTTCGCCAGTGATTTTGGTGTGACCACCGGATCATCAGAAAATCCATACGAGCGAATGGGTGAGCTAACCTGATCAAACCAATGATCATCTAATTTTCCGGCAAGCAAGTCTTTAGCTAAATACTGCTTGGTTAAACACCAGCGCCGCCATTGCCAATAAACACCAGCAGGTAAGTCAGTGCCTTGCCATCTTCCGCTATTTTTAAGGTATCCGTTACGCCAAATATTTAACGGCCCAATGATATAAAAGAACAAAAATTCCAGAAACCATTCGGTTGGGCGATGCACGCCCCAAAAGCCAGAACCAACGGCGACAAAAGCATTAGCGGTGATTTTATGATGATTATCCATAAAACCGATAAAATGCCCGCCAACCGAATGGCCAAGCGTAAACAATGGCAGACCAGAAACTTGGCGTTGTAGTTCGTCCAAAGCTGCTGGCGCATCAAGCCTGCCCCAATCGGCCATATTCGCCTGATAGCCCTTTAACTGTTTAGGCCGCGAAGAGCCAACGCCACGACAATCATATAACAGGCAAGCAAACCCTCTGGAGGCCGCATACCTTGCGAAATGTGCGTAAAATTCCGTAGTTACCGCAGTTGCCGACGAGATCAGCAAGCCAGCCTTTGGCGCGGCAGGGCTTATCAACACCCCGCCCAAGCTCTGGCCGTCGCGAGCATTAAAACGTAATTTTTCTTCGGTAACTGACATTGTAATTCCTACTGCAATTACAAAACTATGCCAGTTTCCGTAAACGTAAAGTCAATAGAAAAATTGCTAATTTTCGAAATTGTAGCTTTGCTAGTGACGATTGTCTTCTCCTTGCCTACACTGTCATATTCAAAGGAGACTTATCATGACCGACATTAACTCCAGACTTAATGAGCTTGGCATTACTTTGCCCAAACCAGTAGCTCCGATAGCCAATTACGTTCCTTTTGTCCGATCTGGAAATTTATTGTTTATTTCCGGACAAATCGCCATAGGCCCAGATGGTATTGTTACCGGCACTTTGGGGCGAGACATGGACATAACCGCCGGAGTCAAAGCTGCACGGCTTTGTGCAATCAATTTACTGGCGCAAGTTTCCGTAGCCCTTGATAATGATCTGAACAAGGTTCGCCGCGTGGTGAAACTTGGCGGGTTTATACAGTCAGATCCAAGCTTTACCGACATACCAAATGTGATGAACGGCGCATCTGATCTAATGGTCGAGCTTTTTGGCGATATTGGCCGCCATGCAAGGTTTGCGGTTGGCAGTTCGTCATTGCCGATGGGAACCGCCGTTGAGGTTGATGGCATATTCGAGGTTGAATAGAGGTTTTGTCGAAACTGGTTCTTTTGAATAAATACAATGATGTTTATGAAGCCTTGTGCGTCAAAACCTCGCTTGAGGCAGCAGGCCTGTATGCTTTGGTACCCGACTATCATACCAGTTCAACCAATTGGGCGGGTGGCGTTACCCTTGGCAATGTTCGCGTGTTAGTATTGGAAAGCGAACTACAAGCCGCACACGAAATTACCGATCAACAACAACTTCCCGCATCAGAAGCAACAGCCCCCTGCCCCAAATGCTCGTCCACCAGAACATCACAAATGGTAAATTTGTTTAGTGCGGCAATAGCAATTATTTTATTCACACCAGCAATAAAACGTAGCAAGAATTTTGTCTGTCATGACTGCAAAAACCGCTGGAAATATGAGCGAAATTAAAATCCAAGTGTTACGCGCAATAGCAGAAATTTCTGCTGACAGCTGGAATGCTTTGGCCAATCCTGACATCTCTAAGTTTGATCCGTTCATCAGCCATCAGTTCTTGCAGGCTTTGGAACAGTCTGGATCAGTTGGTGAAGGTTCCGGCTGGCTTTCATGTCATATCATTGCCGAAAATAACCGAGGCGATGTCATCGGCGCAATGCCACTTTACCTTAAAAGCCACTCGCAAGGAGAATACGTTTTTGATCATGGCTGGGCGACAGCTTATGAAAATGCCGGCGGGCAATATTATCCAAAACTACAAAGCTGTATTCCGTTTACTCCGGTAACTGGCGCGCGAATACTGGCACAAGACCCAAAAGTCCGGCAGCAATTAGTGGCAGCAGTGCAAGAGGTCACCGGCAGGTTCGGCGCAAGTTCGGCTCATGTCACTTTTGCAAATCCACAAGATGCAAATGAACTTGCCAATGCTGGCTGGTTAAAACGTAATGATTTACAATTTCATTTCGAAAACCAAAGTTATGAAAACTATGATGATTTTTTGTCGAAACTAACCTCTCGCAAACGAAAGGCCATAAGAACCGAACGCAAAAAAGCCAATCAAAACGTGCAGATTGTTGCTCTCAGTGGGGATGATTTAACATCTGAACACTGGGACGCATTTTACGAATTTTACCTTGATACCGGTGCCAGAAAATGGGGACAGCCTTATCTAAATCGTCATTTTTTTGAGCTGCTCCATCAAAGCATGGACAAACATATATTACTGATCATGGCCAAAACCGAAGACAAATGGGTTGCTGGAGCGTTAAACTTTATTGGTGGCGATTGTCTTTATGGACGATATTGGGGCTGTGTGGCCAATTATGACAGCCTGCATTTCGAACTGTGTTACCATCGGGCAATAGAGGCAGCTATTGAGCTTGGCCTGTCCCGTGTAGAGGCTGGAGCGCAAGGCTCACACAAAATTGCCAGAGGCTATTTACCAGTTCAAACCTGCTCTTACCATTTCATACCTGATCTGGGGTTTGCCAATGCAGTACAAAATTTCCTCGCCGAAGAACGCGCCGCGATCAAGCAACAACAGATGCAATATCTTAGCATATCTCCTTACCGGCAATCTGCCACATAGACGCCGCGGCAACTATTGGTTACGCTTAGGAAAACATAGGATAATCAAATGAGCCTTACCGGAAAGTATGATCAACAAAACATATTCGCAAAAATCCTACGCGACGAAATACCAGCGGCAAAAGTATACGAAGACGATCATATACTTAGCTTTATGGACGCATTTCCGCAAAGCCCCTGTCACACATTGGTAATACCTAAGCAACCAAGCCGGAATTTATTTGATACCGATCCACAGCAATTGCTCGCGGTAATGACCGGTGTGCAGAAAATTGCCCATGCAGTGGAAAAAGCCTTTTCTCCTGATGGCATTATTATCACCCAATTTAATGGCGAAGCGGCCGGGCAAACGGTTTTTCATTTACATTTTCATATAATTCCTAAATTTTCAGAGCTTACCATGCAACGCCATGGCCGAGGACAAATCGCCGATATGCAAGTATTGCGAAAACAGGCCGAGAAAATCTCTGCGGCGTTATGATGCACCTTTACGATTATTGTTGATTTGCCAGAAGTTTCCAGTTATTTTCTCCTCCATGAATAATTTTCCCAACGATCTTTTAATCGGCTATAGCGCATTTCGCGATAGCTCGTTTCTCGCCGAACAACAACGTTATCATGATCTAGCCGAACACGGCCAGACCCCAGCAACATTGGTTATTTCCTGTTGCGATTCAAGGGTTTCACCAGAGGTAATTTTTCAAAGCAGACCCGGCGAAATATTTGTCATTCGTAATGTCGCCAATTTGGTACCGCCGAACAATCCAGATAACCAATGTGACTCGACTGCGGTGGCTGTGGAGTTCGCCATTAGTGTCTTAAAAATACAAAATATCGTGGTGATGGGACATCAACATTGTGGCGGCATTGCTGCGACGATAGATGCACAATTAAATGGCACCAGTAATGGCCCGTTTATTGACCCATGGGTTGAACTATTAAAGCCGTCGGTGGGCGATACATTAAACAATAATGACCTTGATGGGGCAGAGCTGCAAACCTGCGTTGAAAAGAACTCGGTAATTCGCTCCCTTGAAAACTTGCGAACATTCCCGACAGTAGCCGCCGGCGAAAAAGCTGGCGAGTTGACATTGTATGGCGCATGGTTTGAAATTGCCGGTGGCAAATTGTGGTTGTTGGACAAAGATAACGGCCAATTTATCGAGCCTTAAAGTTTACTCGCCATTGATGTACTCATCTCTTTTCGATTAAACAACAAGTTCCAAACCATCGAGCTGCCTCTAACAAACCCGCACAAAACCAAATACGGAATTGCTTTGTATTTTCTTTTCAAAATCGCTTGCGCTGATCTTATAAACGGATAGCGGATAAACAAATGAAAGARCATTGATGGTGCGCGGGAGCGGTGTTTATAACAAAACTCGGCATCACCAATTCCATACCAAGCAAATTTCTTCACATAATCGCCAAATGAAGCGAAATGTTCCTGCATTACTCTGGTTCGCCCAGAGCCGAAACTATAACCGTCAATTTGTGACAAGCGATAAAAGAAATCAGCATCGTCCTTGTGTTTTGTGATATTTGCATCAAACWTATTTACCGCAAACACTCGGCGCCGATACATGGCCGGTGCAGTGCCGATCATGGTTTTTTNACCCGGGTGATTCAAGAACACATCGAACGCTTGGTTTTCTGCTGCTGGCCAAAAGCCGGTATCCTCAATGCCCAGATCAGCCTGCACCACATCAAGATCAAATTCGCACAAATCCAAATAAAGCCCTTGCAAAGTGTCAGGCAATATCCGGTGATCAGCATCAATCATTGCGATCAACTCGTATTTGCAAGCATCAATTCCCACTTGCCGATCGGCGGTCAATGATCCAGCTTTTGAGACAATCACATTGTCAGTAAACTCTTTGGCAATGGCCACGGTTTCATCATCTGAATTGCCATCAACCACAATTATTTCATCAGGGTTAGCAGCTATAATGCTTTGCAATGATTTACGTATCCGCTTGACCTCGTTACGGGCGCACAAAACTACTGATACTTTTGGCATGGTTTTTTGATTTGTTTTGTCCATTTACCGACTTTGAACGCAGATACCTTAATCAATGGTGCAGAGCGCTGAAATTGCCGCTTATTCAGTCTTCTTTTTTGTCTCGCGGCAAGTTCGCTCTGCTCACGCCTCCGACAGGCGGCAGAGGAAATCCCCCCTCCGTCGGTTTCACCGCCACCTCCCCCGCAAGCGGTGGAGGAAAACAACTTAGTTTATCTCGGGCAATCGAACTCCTTCTCCCGGCTCGGGAGAGGGTTGGGGTGAGGGTCTGTAACGGCGCAACAAACGATTGCCCCAAATCTAAAATTGGCGCGGTTCAGTTTAGGTTGTTTTCTTTAGAAAGTTCGAGTAATTCATAAATGCCGCCGATAATTTCTTGTGATTTCTAATAGGAAATTGAATATTATTCACTGTACCAAGCTTGTTAAAAATAAAGATTTTAATCATCTACAAATTGTGATGTATAAATCTCATTTACAGCATCAACCAACCCGTAAACCAGTAAAGAATCCTGAACTCGAGCGGCAGGATGTGCATACATAAGTACGGGCTTGTTATATTGATTCAAAAACCATTTAATACCTCTACTTGTTTCAAAAACTTCATTTTCATTTAAGTCTAATATTCTACGTAAAGCCCAACCAGTTCCACAACAAATAGTTACATCAGGACCATAAATGTTATATTGCTTTTGAATATAATCTTTATCTTCTAATATTACCTTTTCGAAGCCTATTTTTTCTGCTGTATGTCCTCCCGGTGATTTTTTAAGGTTCATAGCACAAATAGAGCGTAAGTGTTTTGTTCTAAATTCATTATCAATTCTATCTAATTCAGCCCACTTCACAAAACCTTTCCCTTTTAAGTTCCTAATGCAATAGATCCAGCGTGAAACATTATCCCATGTTTGAGAACGAGCCCCTCCTTTTAAATACTCTCGTAAATCCCAACCACCGCCGCCTAGATCATTTACTTCTTTCAATACAAAACATAACTTTAGTTCAGAATTAATATAATCGCTTTCTGAAACTAAGCCATCGGATACAAAGCCTTCTCTACAGCCTTTCCATTCTTCAAATAATTGCTCTTCTTTAATCCGCATAATTAACTTTTGACCTCCTGATAAAAAGAACTGATGATTTTATAAATCACTATTTCTGTAAAAACAAAAATTTCGCCGCGCCATAAGTACGTGTATCTAATATTTCAAAACTACTTACATCTGGCTGTTCTTCTGCGCCGCATTCAAATACCAATAACGCATCATCGGTGATCCAGTCATAACGCGATAATCCGCTCAAAGCTCGCTCGCCCAACCCTTGGTCATAAGGCGGATCAAGAAACACCAAATCAAACGGCGCTCCAGTACTTGCCGGACGCTTGCCAAGATCAGTAGCACTGCGCCGATGAATACGAGTATGACCGAACAGCTCAAAAGCTTCAATATTATCTCTAATAGCTGCTCTGGCATTACTATCTTGCTCGACAAACAAGCAAAAACTTGCACCTCTAGATATTGCTTCAAAACCCAATGCACCAGAGCCGGCAAACAAATCCAGCACCCGCAAACCCGATAACGGTTTTGCCCAATTGGCATGACTTAGGATATTAAATACGCCTTGGCGCGCCCGATCGGTTGTTGGCCTAGTTCCCTTGCCATCAGGGCTGATCAGTTGTCTGCCGCCTAATGAGCCGCTAGTTATTCGCATAGACTTACCTCTTGGCTGGCTGCCTCTTGGCTGGCTTAGCCGGTTTGGCTTTTAATGCTCGTTGTAATTGCCTTGCGCCGATTTCGGCCAGCATGCCTTTGCCAAGACTGCCCAGATCGAACGGCCCAAAGTTGGTACGAATAAGACGGTTCACCTGTAGGTCTATAGTTTCCAATACTCGCCTAATCTCGCGATTACGGCCTTCGGTGAGGCGTATTTCCAGCCAGATATTATTACCGCTTCCCGGCAAAAGCGTGGCCAAGATCGGCGCGGTTTTACGACCGTCCAACATTACGCCCTTAGCCAAACGATCAAGCCGTTTTTGATCAGTGCGCCCATAAGCGCGCACCTTGTAAGTTCTTGTCCAACCGGTTGTCGGGTGCTCTAATTTTCTAGCGATCGCCCCATCATTGGTTAATAACAACAATCCTTCGGAGTTCAGATCGAGCCTGCCAACCGAGATCACCCGTGGCATATCTTTGGGCAAAGCTGCAAATACAGTATCACGTCCCTTTTCGTCTGAGTGAGTTGTCACCAGACCGGTAGGTTTATGATAGCGCCACAAACGACTTTCTTCAGCCGCCTCAACCGCTTTGCCATCAACGGCGATTGTTTCTGTGCCTTTGATGAAAAATGCCGGCGTAGTRACGGTTTYRCCRTTTACYTTRATSCGCCCACTTTCGATCATSCGCTCGACMCCRCGSCKMGATTCAACACCGGCTCTRGCCAGAAATTTCGCAATSCGYTCACCTTCAGGGCGCNGGTTNTTTATTGCTTGGGGCTTGACCTTGGTCTGATTTATTGGGCATTGCTTGTTCCATGATTGATCATACGCCGTTCATGTCACAAGCAATGACCCTAGCGCAAGCAGCATTTGACAGTAATGAAGTGCCAGTTGGTGCTATTGTGCTGGCCGCTGACGGAAAAACCGTCATTGGCGCTGCTCATAACGCACCTTTGTCGGCAAATGATCCAACTGCCCATGCCGAGATATTAGCGATCCGCCAAGCAGCGCAAACACTTGGCAATTATAGGCTAGTTGATTGCACGCTTTATGTAACATTAGAGCCATGTACCATGTGCGCTGGTGCTATTGCTAATGCTAGGATCAAATACCTAGTTTATGGTGCCGCTGACGCCAAGGGGGGAGCAGTAAAAAATGGTGTGCAATTCTTTGAACAACCAAGCTGTCATCATAAAATCAATGTCACCGATAATATTATGGCAGAAGCATCATCGCAACTTTTGCGAAAATTCTTTCAAAACCGCCGGAAATGAAATAGCCTACCGTTTAATTCATTTCTGAAGCCAAGGAATAAATGTAATGCGTGTATTGTTATTGATATTGCTGGTTTCTTTATTACCCGCGCAAACATTTGCAGCACCGGCAATAAATGCAGCCATATCTCCCGGCGCTCGTTCTGGCGTGGTATCCGATCCGATAACCGTATTTGCAGTGATGCAAAACTATGGTGATATGACTGCTAATAATTGCCGAATTGAACTTGATGCCGGTTATTCGGGTAATGTGCCTATCACCTTGAATTACCAAACTACAAACCCTGCCAACCAACTTATCGGCACTATCAATCAACCAATAGATATTGCCGCAGGAACTGTGCAAAATTTTCTAGTTGAACTTACTGGCTCTAGCGCAATCACCGGACGTGACATTGGCTTTGATTTTATCTGCGATACCGTTGCCGCACCACTGTATCCCGGTGTTAACAGCATGCGGATCACCATTAGCGATACYCCCTTRCCRGATCTRATMCCGATYGCRGTTACYTTGTCYGGCGATGGTGTRATGCGCATTGCCGATGCCGGAGGTGCTTCGGCATTTGGCACAGCAGTGATCAATATTGGTGCTGCTGGTGATATTCGGGTGCGTGCAGATGGCGGTGAATATGTCTGGCCGGTAAATTTACTGGTTTGTGAAACCGATGCTGGCGGAAACTGCCTTAACCCGGCTAGCGTAAGTTTAGAGGTAAACTTTGCTGTTGATCAAACCAGAACATTTTCGGTATTTGGCTTTGCCTCTAACCGTCTTGGCACGCCGTTCATGCCAGAACTGGCGCGGGCTTTTTTACGACTTGAAACTCTAACCGGCGAAACATTGGCCGCCACCAGTGTTGCTATTATCGCACCAGAACCGTTAACTAATTACACGCCACTTGATATTACTGCKGCVCGGGTTTGGGCDGCATTTGACGGAACACGAGCCTTAATCATWCARCGCGATGGHGTGGTWTTACACGAAGAATATTGGGGAACTGGCGGCGTTGATATTGCCGAGAGAATATTCTCCGGCAGCAAAAGTTTTTCTTGCGCTTTGGCAGCAGCAGCCATGGACGATGGAATTTTGAACCCTGATGATTATGCTTGGAGCGCAATCAGCGCCTGGGAGCCGGGCGGAGCAATGCCAGAGCCGGAACAAAAAACCATGATCCGCGCCAGAGACCTGATTTCCTTGACCTCTGGCTTACGGGCAAGGGTTACGCCAGCCGGGTTTCCAAACTTCTCCAATACTTATGGTTTGGCGTTTAGCGCACCGCAAGACCTGCCTCCAGGGGAGCAAGCCATATATGGCTCCACCGGATTTCATAGCTTTACCGCGTTTTTTGAACTAAGCACCGGAGCCACTAATAATGGCGGTATTATCACAGGTGGCACTGATCCTGCGGCATTTATCCAATCAGAAGTATTAGATCCTATCGGCTCGCAAATAGCTCTATGGAGCCGCGACATAAATGGTAAACCGGATTTTGCCGCCGGTGCCAGCATGACCGCCAGAAACTGGATCAAATATGGGCAGTTATTGCTTGATGACGGTGTTTGGGATGGCGCCCAAGTATTATCGCGCTCCTCGGTGCGCAAATGCCGGCATTATTACACCCCGGCTTTGGGGGTTTATAACTTGTCATTTTGGGTAAATCGCCAAGCAGGCAACACCTGGAGCGCAATTTTAGATGATATACCAACTGCAATAACAACTCACATTCCACAATTCGGAAAGATATTCCCATCATCACCTGACGATCATTTTGGCGCGTTAGGTTTTGGTGCCATGCAATTGCACATGATCCCTTCGGAAGGGCTGGTAGTTATTAAATACGGTGGCACTGGCGATCAAAACATATTTTTCAGAGAATTATTCAACGGTGCATTTGACGAATGATTTAATTCATTGTTTGGTCGCTCCACAAGTTTACAAGCGAGAAGAGACCATGCCCCAAAACAAAATCACCTGTGCAGTGGTGCAAACAGGATCAATTTTATTTGACTTAAGCGCAACCATTGATCTGTTCACGGCCAAGCTTAATCAAGCCGCCAAAGACGGGGCAAAGCTGGTGGTATTTCCCGAAGCTTTTATTGGCGGCTACCCTAAGGGGCATGATTTTGGCGCCAGAGTCGGCTCGCGGACTTCTGCTGGCCGTGATGTGTTTGTCGAATATTACAACTCGGCGCTTGATCTGCAATCAACTGAATTCATCAGAATTTCCAAAGCCGTTAAGTCTGCCAAAGTCTTTGTCGTCGTTGGAGTGATCGAACGTGATGCCGGAACTCTCTATTGCACTTTGCTGTACTTTAACCCCGATGGCGATCTAACCGGCAAGCACCGCAAAGTCATGCCCACCGCCATGGAGCGGTTGATATGGGGCTTTGGTGATGGCTCTACCTTACAGGTTCAGGATTGGGAAATAGGCAAAACTGGCGGCTTAATTTGTTGGGAAAACTACATGCCGCTGGCCAGAACCCATTGTTACTCCCAAGGCGTAGAGCTGTATTGCGCACCAACGGTTGATGACCGCCAGGTCTGGACACCGTTAATGCAAACCATTGCCATAGAAGGACGTTGTTTCGTTCTATCGGCGGTACAATTCATGGTGAAATCAAATGCACCAGAAGACTATATTTGCGCCGATGGTGATGCGCCAGATACCATATTGATCAATGGCGGATCGTGTATCATTTCTCCCTTTGGTGAATTATTGGCTGGACCAGTATTTGGCGAAGAATGTATTTTATTGGCTGAACTGGACAAAACCCAATTGATCAGAGGTAAGTTTGATCTCGACACAACAGGCCATTACTCCCGCCCGGATATTTTCAAATTGAGTGTTGATACAAGGCCAAAAAATCCAGTAGAAATTTCCGATTAAATGCCGCTCAACAATCGCCATTGATCCGGTGGTATCTCACTAGAAAAGCCGCTTAATTTACTATTTGCCAGCCAGAACTTTTTCTCGAAAATCAACGGCACTATCGCCGCTTCACTCGCAAGTAAGTCCGCCGCCTCTGCCGCCAGCCAGTCACGCTCAACTGGGTTGGCTCGGGTTCTAGCATCGGCGATCAATTGGTCATATTGATCGCTAGTCCAGTTAAAATTGGCCGCAAAACCTGTGCTGGCAAACGGTTCAATCATCCGCCAGTTTTCACGTTTTAGGCCGCGATCAAAACTGGCCATTGCTAGATCAAATTCCCCGGCTTCAATAAATGAATACAGACCTTGGCCGTCTGTTCCTTGTATATGACAGGTAACACCAATTTTCTTCCAGTCTTGCGCCAGCTCCACTGCGATACGTTCGCGCAATTCTCCAGAATGTAACAAGGTAAGTGTCAAACCATCTTCATAGCCAGCTTCAGCCATAAGCGCTTTGGCGGCAATTATCCGTTCCTCAAAACTTTCCATCAATGGCGATGTTGCCCACGGTAAAACCCCATATGCCGGATCAGAAAAACCGGCAAATAATTTTTCGGAAATAAATTCACGATCAACTGCCATGTTCAAGGCTTGGCGCACGGCCATATTCGCCAGAGCCGGGTGCTTATGATTGACTTTCAGATATACTAGTTTCGGGCTTTTCCACGAATACAGTTTGCTTCCTTCTAGTTTTTGCAGGCTAGAAATTTGATTGGCCGGCGGATCTTCGGCCAGATCAAGATCACCAGCACGGATCATCCGCGCCCGGGTGGCGGCATCTTCAACAACGCTAAGATAAATATTATCAATCAGTGGCGGATCCGGTGCATGGCGGTTTTTGCGTAATACAAATTCATACAAGCTGGCCTTTTCCACCACATACGGCCCCGAACCAACAAAATCAGGGGGCAGCGGCCATTTGCTTTGAGCATTGGRCACAATATGCTCAGGGGTCGGGTAAAACTCKCGCATCAGTTCGCCAAACACTCCCAACGGAGCAGTAAACGAAAACCGAACTGTTGTATCGTTAAGYGCAGTTACACCTAATTGCTCTRYTGGCARAACACCGGTTAAAACCTCCATGGCATTAACCAGCAGATCAAAATCACCGACATCAGTATAAAGCGAAGTTGGATCCAGCATTCTTCGTACCGAGCCAACCACATCATTGGCGGTAATTGGCTGTCCGTCTGACCATCGCAGACCAGAACGCAAAACAAATGTCCAGTGCAAACCATCATCAGACATTTGCCAGCTTTGCGCCAACCCCGGAGCCAAACCGCCATCGGCTCCGTAATTAGTCAACGGTGTGTATAATTGTTTGAACAATAATGCTGCTGCCGCAAACTGCCCTTGCGCCGGATCAAGACTGTCAGGCGCGGTGGCAATGCCAATACGCAATGTGGCCGAGCCATTACCATTGCCGCCACAAGAAACCAAGCCTGTGGCCACTGATGCCAATAAAAACCCRCGCCGTGATAATGATAATTTAAAAGTCATGGGTAACGGTTAAACTGATTTTATGATCAAGGTCTATGAATTTCGCACCATTTTGGCAAATCGCTCAAACATATAAAAACTATCTTGCGGGCCGGGGCTGGCTTCAGGGTGATGTTGCACCGAAAAAGCTGGTTTACCAACTACTTCCAAGCCACAATTACTACCATCAAACAGTGAGACATGAGTTTGTTTAACCCCCTGCCCCAATGATGCCGCATCAACGGCAAAACCGTGGTTCATTGAAACGATTTCAACCTTGCCACTGGATACCTCTTGTACCGGATGATTAGCCCCATGATGGCCTTGTGCCATTTTTACAGTTTTGCCACCAAGTGCCAAAGCCAGCAATTGATGACCAAGACAAATGCCAAACATTGGCAGGTCTGCCGCTAGCAAATCCTTGATAACTGCACTGGCATGAATTGCGGTCGCTGCCGGATCACCAGGCCCATTAGAAAGCACGATGCCATCTGGCTTTAGAGCTATGATCTGCTCGGCAGAATAATTAGCCGGAACGATGGTTACAGCCATTTTTTGTTCTGCCAACATTCGAGCAATATTTCTTTTAACCCCATAGTCAATAATTACAATATGCGGGGTTTGCGCTTGTGTTTCGCTAAACTCGCCCGGCCATTGCCACGCGCCCTCTTGCCATTCACTTGGCTGTTCTGCACTTACTTTACTGGCAATATCTGCGCCTTCTAACCCTGACCAGTTAACTGCTTTTTGCTGCAAAGCATCAAAATCAAACTCGCCAGAAGCATTATGGGCAATTACCGCGTGCTGCATTCCATTTTCGCGGATATGGTTGGTCAACGCTCTGGTATCAATGCCAGTAATTCCAACCACCGAATAATCCAACAACCAGCTGCCCAGTGATTGCTCACTGCGCCAATTACTTGGCTCGGTTATTTCTGCTCGCAAAATAACGCCTTTGGCACGGGCATTTGGCTGCGGAGAAAGCCCCTCCTCGTCTTGGGAATTTGCTCCGACATTACCAATGTGCGGAAAGGTAAAACAGACCAATTGATCAGTATATGATGGGTCTGTGAGAATTTCCTGATAACCGCTCATCGACGTATTAAAGCAAACCTCGCCAACAGCTTCACCGGTACTGCCAGCACCTTGGCCAGTAAAAATACGCCCATCAGCCAGAACCAATACGGCGCTACCTTGTGATTTATTCACTTGACTCTTTTCCACCGCTTCCATAGGTCAACTCTCCAGCTTTGTCGGACGTTAAATTACTTAACCTTCTAAGTAGTCCGAATCTGGGAAAGGGTCTTACCACCCATATCATTTGGGCGAAAGGCTCAAGTGTGAGTTTGATAATAAACAAGGAGCCAACAGGGAAAACTTCTCAAACAATTTTCCCCGGCCAATTAAATGTCATTACGAAATGAATTAACCGAAGCCATGAAAACTGCAATGCGTAGTAAAGACACTATTCGTCTTTCTACTATCAGATTGGTTCAAGCTGCGATCAAAGATCGTGATATTGCCGCCCGCACCAAGGATAATTGCCAAGGTTGCGACGAGGATCAGATTTTGGCTATTTTATCAAAAATGCTAAAACAGCGCGAAGAAAGTGCAAACATTTACGAAGAAGCGGGCAGATTGGATCTAGCAGAACGTGAACGCGAAGAAGTAGAGATAATTACCGGCTTCATGCCAAAACAAATGAGCCAGCAAGAAATCGAAGTTGAGGCCAAAAAAGTTGTAGAAGAATTACAAGCCGCCGGCCTTAAAGACATGGGCAAGTGCATGGGTGTGCTAAAAAGCAAATTTGCCGGCAGCATGGACTTTGGCAAAGCCGGCGCAGCGTTAAAAGCAATTTTGGGCTAAAGTATTTGATTTTCTTTGTCTCGCGGCGAAGTGCTACCGCACCGCCTACGACGTGCGGCCTGACCGGCCGAGGCGCGGTCGCACCTAGTTAGTAATATTCTTCTTGTTTTGTATCGTGATCAAATATCAAAACGCCGCGCATCGAACTCCTTCTCCCCGCGGGGGAGAAGGTTGGGTTGAGGGGGCTCAATACTGACGATTACCAAACCCCGTCACTCCGGACTTCTCTAATGTCCTACCGCTTCGCTATTTCTAGGACTTGATCCGGTGTCCAGCCCTGTAATCTCAACACCAAGATCAGTTGACAATTATCCACCTTTTCCCTCGCATCACTTGCAAGACTGGATACCGGGTCAAGCCCGGTATGACGAACTTGGTGAGATCAAGATGCGTAGCAAACAGGCTTGGTTAGTTATGTCTCGCGGTAATGAGTTCACACACCCAACTGCGATAGCGAAGCAGTAGAACGTGTTAGGCATTATGCGGGTAACGCGGTTATGGTTTTAAATAAGGAGCGGGGGAGCCGTAAGTAATACTTAAAAAACATATTAAAATGCATTAATTTCGGTTATTGCCGCCATTATGATCATAATGTTAGGATGTAAATGGCAGACTTTTTAGGAGAAACAGCTATGACACACGAAGGTAAAAGACCGCTTTGTTTTATGGTTAGAAACAAACCTCAAAGTGCTGATATAATAGATTTAGTATTAAAAACAAAAAGGGCTTTTCTTGGTTATCCAGCCCGCCAACATGGTTTTTCCGATCCTCTTAAAAACTTTCAAACTGCTTTATGCGATTTGTCTTGCTCCGAAGAGGAATGGCAAGCATTTATAAACACTCCTCCCTTGCCGCACCCAAGAAGAATACTATCAGGAAACAGAAATTTGGTGAAGGAGGCTACTGAAATACCAGGCTCAATTATTCTCGTGCCTAGGCCCGATAGAGGAAAAGTATATTGTGGCGTTATCCAAAGGTTTGAACTCGTTGATAATCCCGATTGGGGTGAAAGATACTTATCATTACGCAGACAACAGAATTTAGATATTTCAAATGAATCATCTCATCTCATGGATGTCGTGCAATCCTTCCTAGTGGATGAATGGCAGCCTATCCCCATGACAAGTTTCCCTGCATGGGTACGAAAGTCTTTCTTTGGTAGAAGTACTATTGCTAGAATTCATCCAATAAACATAGGGCAGACAACACTTCAGCCCTATGACGCTGTACAAGAATTAATGAAATCCTCCGCAAGAGAAACTAGAGCCGAAACACCAGATATAAATGAAATAAAAACACGTTTATTAACGGATATAAGCCCAGAGGTGCTTGAGCACATGATGGTTGGCATACTCCAATGTATAAACGACGACGAAAGTTGGCTGCATGTGGGCGGTAGCGGAGATGGCGGCGTGGATGGTCTTGCAGTAAATATGGAAGGCGAAATTTCAGCAATACTACAGTGCAAATGGAAACATGATGGCGGCGACATTGAAATTGGAGCTATAGAATTTGAAGGTAAACGCATACTCGCATCCTTACTGCACCCTCCAAACATCAACTTTCCGAATACCCAAGTGTTTTATGGAATTGATGAAATTGCAGATTTGGTGCTAAAACACGCTGACCGATTACCTTGGGCTAAATCTATGAAAATCAAAGCGAACTAACTCAAGCTCAAGTTACGTTGACAGCAAGCAAAGCTTACTCTCACCGCAATCTTATCTACGTCGCATAAAGCGTTCAATCTTTATGTCTCCTTTGTAGAAATTTGGAGTCAAAGATCAATAAGAACTGAAAACCGCCCATTCTTTTTTAATCCAATGGCTATCTTGTCGGGCTTTGCTGAGTTAAAATTCAATAATGCGATTTGGTGAAGATTTTTTAGAAGAGCTTAAAAGCCGACTTAGGCCGTCTGATGTTATCGGGCGGTCGGTTAAGTTACGTCGCCAAGGTCGTGAGTTTGCCGGACTGTCACCATTTAATCAGGAAAAAACCCCCAGCTTTTTTGTCAATGATGAAAAAGGTTTTTACCATTGTTTTTCATCTGGCAAACATGGCGACATTATTTCTTTTTTACAAGAAACCGAAGGCTTGAGCTTTGTTGAGGCAGTTGAACGCTTGGCCGCTGATGCTGGCATACCAATGCCGATTAGCGACCCGAAAGACATAGAGCGCCAGCAAAAAAATAATTCCTTGCGCGACTGGGTAGCAGAAGCAACAAAATATTATGCAGAAG
Source organism: Robiginitomaculum sp. (assembly GCA_002733735.2). GTDB lineage: Bacteria > Pseudomonadota > Alphaproteobacteria > Caulobacterales > Maricaulaceae > Robiginitomaculum_B. The sequence continues at coordinate 110,631 of NVWT02000005.1, forward strand.
AGCTAAGCAGGGTTAGAGCCAGACAAGCGCGAAACTATCTCGAAGGCAGGCAATTACAACAAAGCGATTGGCTTAAATATGGGCTTGGCTATGCCCCGTCCGCGCGAACCGGCCTAAAAGATCATTTGGTGGCATTAGGTGCAATGCCTGCTGATCTGGTTGAGGCCGGATTATTGGTGCAACCAGATGATGGCGGGCCGGCATTTGATCGCTTTCGTGATCGAATTATTTTTTCAATAACCGACCTGCGCGGACGGCCATCAGCATTTGGCGCGCGGGCATTATCAGCAAATGCCAAAGCCAAATACCTCAACTCCCCGGAAAGCAGCTTGTTTCACAAGGGCAAAATTTTATACCGCTATGCCGAAGCCAGAAAAGCTGCCGCCAAGATAAGAGCCACTGGTTTGATCGTTGCCGAAGGCTATATGGACGTGATTGCTTTGGCCAAAGCTGGGTTCGAGCATGCAGTTGCCCCGCTTGGCACCTCCATTACCGAAGACCAATTAGCACTTTTGTGGCGAATTGGCCCAGAGCCGATATTGTGCTTTGACGGTGATGCTGCTGGCAAACGTGCTGCCTATCGCGCACTGGATCGGGCATTACCCTTATTAGAGCCGGGACGCAGCTTATCATTTGCTTGGCTACCAGATGGGCTTGATCCTGATGATCTAATCCGCGAAAAAGGCGCCAACGCCATGCAAGAGATATTGTTAGCTGCCCAGCCATTGGTTGATGTGCTTTGGCATAGAGAATTAAACCGCGAGCCATTACAAACCCCAGAGCAACGCGCTGGCCTAAATGCCCGATTACGAGAAATTACCGACCAAATAAAACACAAGGAATTAGCCGCTCTTTATCGTCGTGATTTATTTGAGCGGGTTGCCAAACAATTCAACAAAACTTCGCAAACTGGAAAATGGCGTGGCCGGCAAAATCATGGCCCCTCTAACGAGCTGCGAAATAAGGTCAGAAAAGGCGGTTCCGGCTCGGCAGAAAAGCGGTTTTTAGTTAACTGGATCGCCGACAATCCAACAGCATTAGATACGCTTGACGAAGCATTTGCAGAGCTRATTCTARRCGATCCGGGGYTACATGACGTGCGAAATGCTATCCTTGATCTGTGGTTAGCGAATCCAGCTGTTGACAGAGCGGCAATCACTAGCCATTTAACTCAAGTAAAATTGATAGACCATTTACAAGGTTCAGGCAAATCTACTGGTAGCATAAATTTACCAGAACATGATGACCCCAAGGCTTTGTGGATGAATATGGCAGAAGAGTTAAATGCACGCGCCGGCGCGAAAGAAGAACACGCGGCGTTGGAAGCAAAATTACTCGAAAGCCTAATGGGTGATGACGCGGACGCATTGCAAAGAATTGCTGATGCGCGCCAGCTAAGTGTCGACGCCAAAAACAGCAATGAGGGCTAGCCCTCATTATAGATATTCAAGCACCTAGCCTAGACAGGTTTAGGTGCCAGCAAAGGATCAAACCGACCTAAAAATATAAAATGGTCAATGGTTTGAAGTGTAAATTATGGCGAAAGCCACGACAAGCAAAACTACCCCAGAAGTGCCTGAGTCTCCGTTATTGGATTTATCCGATGAGGCAGTGCAAAGAATGATAAAACTGGCTAAATCCAAGGGTTTTGTAACCATGGATGAGCTAAATAAAGTAATGCCATCAGCCGAAGTTTCGTCTGAAAAAATCGAAGACACTATGGCACAATTGTCCGAAATGGGGATCAACCTTATTGAGGGCGAAGAGGCAGAAAGCAAAGCCATCGCCAGTAAAACCGGAACTGCGGTTCGCACCGGAAATACCAATGCCAATGCTGACCGAACCGATGATCCAGTACGTATGTATCTTCGTGAAATGGGCACTGTTGAAYTGCTGTCCAGAGAAGGTGAAATAGCCATTGCCAAACGCATAGAGGCCGGGCGTGATACCATGATCCGCGGGCTTTGTGAAAGCGCACTTACCTTTGAAGCTATCATGGTTTGGCGTGAAGAATTAGCTGAAGGCCGGATCTTGCTTCGTGACATTATTGATCTGGATACCACCTTTGCTTCCAAAAACGGTGCTGGCGAATCAGATGATGAAACATCAGGCGAAGTAACTTCAGAAGACGAACCTGAAGAAGAAATAGAAGAAGAGACGGAAGAAGAAGAAGAAAACGACGGTAGTAGCGGCACAAAAAATAAAAAATTTAGCGAAGACGAAGATGAGGAAGCAACTCTATCTTTGGCGGCTATGGAGGCCGAGTTACGCGAAGATGTGGTTAGCGAATTTGATGCAATTGCCTCCGAGTTCAAAACTTTTGGCAAATTACAAACAAAGCTGTTTGATGCGCAAATCAAAGGTAAGGCACTGACCGCACTTTCGCAGCGCAAATATGACGAAATTCAAACATCGATCATAACCCGGCTAAAAGCCATGCACCTCAACAATAACAGAATTGAGGCGCTGGTTGACCAGCTATATACAATCAATCGGCAATTAGTTGGAACCGAAGGCAGGTTGATCCGGTTGGCTAATGGACATGGCGTTCCAAGAGCGCAGTTTCTAAAAACCTATTTTGGGCACGAACTGGATCCGGACTGGGTAAAGAATGTTGTAGGAATTTCACCGGCATGGGCTAAATTCGTTGAACGCGAAAGCGACCAGATTGATGGACTACGCGAAGATGTATCCACTTTAGCCCGTGATGCAGGGGTGACGATTGACGAGTTCAGACACATTGTCCGCACGGTACAAAAAGGCCAACGCGAAGCGCGGCAAGCAAAAAAAGAAATGGTCGAAGCTAATTTGCGCTTAGTAATATCTATCGCTAAAAAATATACTAATCGCGGCTTACAGTTTCTTGATCTTATCCAAGAAGGCAATATCGGCTTGATGAAAGCGGTTGATAAATTTGAATATCGBCGCGGTTATAAGTTCTCTACCTATGCTACATGGTGGATCCGCCAAGCCATYACCAGATCAATAGCCGACCAAGCACGTACTATTCGTATTCCAGTKCATATGATTGAAACCATTAAYAAATTAGTYCGCACCAGCMGACAAATGYTACATGAAATYGGCCGYGAACCRACMCCRGAAGAACTGGCKGTMAAGCTTGCTATGCCGTTGGAAAAAGTYCGCAARGTAATGAAAATWGCCAAAGAGCCTATTTCATTGGAAACACCRATTGGYGATGAAGAAGATAGCCAATTGGGYGACTTCATCGAAGACAGCAAYGCMATATTGCCGGTMGATGCRGCAATTCAATCMAATTTGCGYGAAACCACCACCAGAGTTCTTTCCTCGCTTACRCCRCGTGAAGAACGYGTRTTRMGGATGCGTTTTGGTATYGGCATGAATACCGATCATACWTTRGAAGAAGTMGGTCAGCAATTYTCGGTAACTCGTGAACGTATYCGCCAGATCGARGCMAAAGCTTTGCGCAAACTKAAACACCCAAGCCGCAGTCGCAAATTACGCAGTTTCTTGGACACYTAAAGGNYAARAGCTGTTTATGGCTTAYACTTCRCTTCGTGATTATCTGGATCAGTTAGARRCCGATGGCTTACTGGTTCGGGTTAGCGAACCGGTATCGTCTAATCTAGAGCTAACAGAAATTGGCACCCGRCTTATTGCVCAAGGCGGCCCGGCTGTATTGTTCGAAAAYGTHACTGATGAAAACGGCGTAAAATCGCAAATTCCGGCATTGATCAACTTATTTGGCACAGTCGAGCGTGTCGCCAGAGCGGTCACCCTTGGCGGHAAACAGCGAACCACTGCCAGCGATTTACGCGAAGTTGGTGAATTATTGGCCTATTTGCGCCAGCCAGAGCCGCCAAAAGGCATTGGTGAGGCCATTAAAATGGCGCCATTGTTAAAAACTATCTTGGCAATGCGGCCAAAAACAGTTCGCAAAGCCCCGTGCCAAGAAGTTGTGTTAACCGGTAAAGACGCTGATCTGGATATTTTACCGATCCAAACCTGTTGGCCGGGCGAACCTGCACCATTGATCACTTGGCCGTTAATTGTCACCCAAGGCCCGGGCGACAGTCCGCAAGATAAACCAAACCTTGGCATTTACCGCATGCAAAAGCTTGGCAAGCACCAGACTTTAATGCGCTGGCTTGCACATCGTGGGGGAGCGCAACAATTTGCCCGCTGGAAACAGGCCAATCCGGGCAAACCTATGCCATTGGCCGCAGTAATTGGCGCTGATCCCGGAACAATTTTGGCCGCTGTTACCCCAGTGCCAGACACATTATCGGAATACCAGTTTGCTGGCTTACTTAGAGGCGCAAAGGTAGAGCTGGTAAATTGCAAAACCATACCCTTGCAAGTACCAGCGCAAGCCGAAATTGTCATTGAGGGTTTCGTTGATCCAGAGGCCACGGCTCCTGAGGGGCCGTATGGCGATCACACCGGTTATTATAATTCGGTCGAAGAGTTTCCGATATTTAATATCACCGCGATCACCATGCGTAAAAAACCGATATACCTTACCACTTATACCGGCAAACCGCCTGATGAACCTAGCGTTTTGGGCGAGGCATTAAATGAAGTGTTTATTCCACTTATCGCGCAACAATTTCCGGAAATTACTGATTTTTGGTTGCCGCCAGAGGCTTGTTCGTACCGGATTGCGGTTATCTCGATGAAAAAGGCCTATGCTGGTCATGCAAAACGATTGATGATGGGCGCTTGGTCATATTTGCGCCAATTCACCTATACCAAATGGTTGATTGTGGTTGATGATGACATTGATGCCCGTGACTGGAAACAGGTGATGTGGGCTATATCAACCCGTATGGATCCGGTACGTGATTGCGTGGCGGTGGAAAACACGCCGATTGATTATCTTGATTTTGCCTCTCCAGTTTCCGGTCTTGGCTCTAAAATGGGACTAGATGCCACCAATAAATGGCCCGGTGAAACCAATCGTGAGTGGGGCAAGGAAATAGCTATGGACGAACAAGTAATAGCTGATGTTACCGCAAAATGGGAAAAGCTGGGTTTATGAAAACACTTGCTGCTATTGCCTTGGCTCCGGGTCAGCCACTGATCATTGATGAAGTTGATCTAGCGGCTCCAAAGGCCGGTGAAGTTTTGATCGAAATTAAAGCCACCGGAATTTGTCATACCGATGCTTTTACCTTGTCGGGAAATGATCCCGAAGGGCTGTTTCCAAGTGTGCTTGGTCATGAAGGCGCAGGCATTGTGCTGGAATGTGGTTCCGGTGTTACCTCGGTTGCGCCGGGCGATCATGTGATCCCGCTTTATACGCCAGAATGCCGGCAATGTGAATATTGCCTACATCCGAAAACCAATCTTTGTCAGGCAATCCGCGAAACTCAAGGACGCGGGCTTATGCCAGATGGCACCTCGCGATTGTCCTATAAGGGCAAACCATTGTTTCATTATATGGGTTGTTCGACATTTGCCAATCATGCGGTAATGCCAGAAATTGCTTTGGCTAAAGTTCGAAAAGACGCACCGTTCGATAAAATTTGTTATATTGGTTGCGGCGTTACCACCGGTGTCGGCGTGGTAATGTTTGATGCCAAGGTCGAGCCGGGATCAACCGTCGTAGTGTTTGGACTTGGCGGCATTGGCCTAAATGTCATTCAAGGAGCCAAACTTATCGGTGCCAAGCAAATCGTCGGCGTGGATATAAATGACGACAGGCAAGCCATCGCCAAACAGTTCGGCATGACCGATTTTGTTAATCCCAAGCGGATCAAGGGCGATTTGGTCGGGCATTTGGTGGAATTAACTAGCGGCGGCGCTGATTACTCGTTCGAATGCATTGGTAATGTTGATGTTATGCGTGATGCGCTGGAATGCTGTCACAAGGGCTGGGGGACAAGCTATATCATCGGTGTTGCTGGCGCCGGCCAAGAAATAACAACCAGACCATTTCAATTAGTAACGGGAAGAAGCTGGCGCGGTACAGCATTTGGCGGAGCCAGGGGGCGCACTGACGTTCCAAAAATTGTTGATATGTATATGGATGGGCGCATCAATATTGACGATCTTATCACCCACAAAATGCCACTTACCCGGATCAACGAGGCGTTTGATTTAATGCACGCCGGAAAAAGCATCCGTTCAGTGGTGGAGTTTTGAAAAATGAAAAATTTTAACTGGACTTGCGCCTATTGCAATCAGCCAACAACAATTACAGAACCGAATTTCTCAAACGGATATGAGTTAGTTAAGACAAGCCGATCGGAAATGAGGTATGTTGCGGTCGAACATACTGCAATTGCTTGCCCCAATCCTGATTGCAAAAAGCTCTCGCTTTCAATTTCACTTCGAAAGTATGGCTCTACCTCAATGAGAGCAAAAACAATTTTAAGTAAACATGAAACTTGGCAATTATTGCCGCATTCATTGGCGAAACCACAGCCTGATTACATACCAGAAGCTATTCGTGAAGATTATCAAGAAGCTTGCGCCATTCTCAAACTTAGCCCGAAGGCCTCTGCAACACTATCGCGGCGATGCTTACAGGGCATGGTTCGGGATTTTTGGAATATTCCAAAAGGCAGACGAGGGAACCTTGGCGCAGAATTGAATTTTATTAAGGATGAAATTGATTCAGATACTTTTGACTCAATTACAGTTATTCGCGAGACTGGCGATATCGGCGCGCACATGGAAAAGGATGTCAATTTTGTCGTTGATGTAGAACCCGATGAAGCTGAACTGTTAATTGAACTGATCGAGATGTTGTTTGCCAATTGGTATATTGCCAAGCAAAAAAGAATAGATCGAAATAAAAAAGTAAGAGAGCAGAGCGCGAAAAAACTAGCCGAAAAGAAACAAGCTAAGAGCGCGTCAAACCAGTCAGGAAATGATGAGCCAGCAACGTAGATTTCCACGCTACAAGCCATCAGCTTAAAAAGCTATCCGGTAATTGCCACTTACTGCCAATCGCCAAAATGATCAGGGTTGTTTTGTCTTGTTTATAGAAAATTTGATGACTTTCATGAGGCAAATGCCGCAAGTTTTCGCTCTCTAGAAACCCTTGCTCGCCGGTAAATTTCCGCCCAGCATTTGGGTATTGCTGCAACATTTCAAAGCGATCAAACAGGCTTTGCAAATAATTCTCAGATTTGGCCTCACCCCAATTCTTGCAGCCATATTCAAATATCTGTTTGATTTGGGTGTAGGCTGTTGCAGATATTTCCAACTTCATCAAAGAAACCTACAGTTTGGCAAAGTCAGCTTTTATTTGCTGCAGCGAAACCGTGCGCCCAGCTTTGCTGTCATCCAAGCCCTGCTTTAACATGGATACCAGATAAAGCTGTTTTTGTCGCTGCTCTTCTTCGTAATCTTCGCTTGAGATTAAATAGGCAACACAGCGACCATGCTTGGTTATCTGCACCGGAGCCCTTTGCGCCTTGTCGATAGCTTGTCCGAATTTTTGTTTTGCCTCAGCAGCAGTGAACCGTTCCATCACTTCCTCCAATTAGTCTATATTCCATCGACCCAAAAATCTTTAGTTCCGTGCTTGTCCATCATAGCTGCTACGCAGCACCTCAGGATGAGGACGGGATCAGCACCGGTTTTTGGATAAGTTGATGGACAGCAAAGATAAAATATACTCAAAACACCATTTAGTGCGGTGCTTTGAGTATATATTAGACAAATTAGACAAAACCGCAACTTAATTCAACAAAGCCGCTTCTAGCAATAAATACGCTGGGCCATCGCCGGTTCGTAAATGGGTTTCAAGGTGAACTTTCTGCCCTGAATCTGCTGCGTGTCCGACTTTTTCCCGCAACTCCACAGTGAAAGCTTTCGCCGCCTCACGCAAAGAAGGGTCTTCATTAAACCGGCTGCTTAAACTTTGAACCGCACTGATCGCATCAACCCGCACCACATCAGCCATGGCCTGATGGCCGTCAGTAATTCTGGCCAATGCCGCCGCGCGATAACTGGTGGTATCAAATAATTGATCCGGTTGAATATTCATGTCCTGAAATAAATCAACCAATCGGTCTATTGATGTTGTGGAACTTGTAGCCGCCTGTTCAGTAGGCGAAGAACGATCAATTCTTGATAACACATCTCGCCACCGCCATCCATCTGTAGCTTCTGTGGCTTGCGTTGCTTTTGCTTCGCCGCTTTGTGGCTGTATTTCCAGATCAGGTATATGTTGGCGAACATCCGGCTCCGGCTTCATTTGTGTTTCTTGTGGTTTTTCTAAAACAATATCGCTTTTTTCTGATTGCCGCTTCGCAGACTTTGGCTCGGCAACGGGGATTGCATGTGTTTTTAGTGGGTTAGGTATATCAATATCCGGGCTAAGCGGTGATGCCGTTGCTCCCATTTTTAGCATAAACCCGGACAGCAATTCATAGTTTTGCCTGATCCGTGATTGAAACGCCTCATCAATGCCACGCGCCTCATCAGAGGCCAATTGCGAAGCCTGATTAAGATCGTTAAGTCGCTTTCGAAGGTTGTTTTCAACCTTGCGCGCACTAGCGTCCGCCGCCTCTGGCAGAGATTGCAAGCTGGTGTCCAATGCACTGGTTGCTTCTTGTAGTTTCTCGAATGTTTTGTCAGCCCAGCTAGCGGCAGAAAAACTGGCCTCATTGGCCTGTTCCAGACGCTTGGCAATTACATCGGCATAAGTATCAAGGGCATTACGGGCTTCATCGGCTGCCCCTTGCAGCTCTTTTGCTTTTGCTTGATGGCTATCAGCCAATGATCGGCTTTCTTCTCGCATAATAGACGTATAATGACGCGCCTGATCAAGGGTTTCTTCCAACGATTTTTTCATATTATGCACGCCGTCAGCAGTAACAACTTTTAGTTTGTCGGCGCATTTATCGGTAACAGACAACAGCTCGGCAATCTCGTCCTTGTTAGCCTGTAAGGAGGTTTGCGCTTGGCGCTTAGTATCYTCAAGCAAGGCTGCACTGGCTTCAATYTTYTGCTGTGCYTCATCTAAAACACTGGCGGAACTATCCAGCTGCTCTGATGACTGGGTTAACTTAGTGCTGATCCGGGTGGCACCGGTTATTGCGTTGCTGGCTGATCTTTCAAGTTTTTCAGTGGCATCGTTAAGCAGTTTACTGCCCTCTATGGTTTGCGCATTGGCAATATCAGCCGCTGAAACTACCATCTTGGACTGTTCAGCAATGGTTACTGCAATATCAGCCGCCTTATTATCAAGTTGATCGGCTAGATCACCAACGGCTTCTCGTTCTCTACGCAAATCATTGATAAGCTCATCAGTGCGCTCCCTAGCATTGGTTTCTGCCAGCTTAAAAGCATCTGCATGATGATTTAACACCTCTTCCATCGCGCCAAGTCTAGCCAATGCACCTTCAACTGATTTATTTATGTTGGCCATTTGCACATTAACTACATTGGCTATTGCATTTGCATCTTCTTTGGTAGCCTGCGCCGGGTCGGCAAACCTTGCGGCCATAGTCGAAATACTAGCGGCAGTTCCAGCAAATGCCGCCAGCTCACGAATCACCCAACCAAGTGCAAATATAAACAATGCTGGCCCAATAGTGCCAAAGGCCAAACCAGCCATTTGACTAGTTGGCAGAGATTGCATTTGCTGCACCCCGGTCATACCAATTACGAACGCCAAAGCTCCGGCGCTCCACATCAAGGCCAAAACAAAACCAAGCCAAACTATCCAGCTGCCGGGCTTTTTCTTGGAAACCAGCACCTTGCGCTGTTTTGCTTTTTGCATGCTACCATCATCATTAGAAGATAGTACCATGTCCCCTGACATCGGTGCTTTTTGCAATGTGCCAATTTCTTTATTGACACCGCTTTGCCGTTCGTCGGATTGTGTTTTTTCCATAGCTGGATCRAGTCTCGTATTATTGGAAAGTTTTAACAGAATCTTACCATAACATAACCAACGAAAAATGCATCAGCTTTTCCCGTAAAAAGTTAGCGGCATTAAACCCGTTATATGGAAGGAAATTTTGGTTTCTTGAGTATACTCAGGTAATAAATGCAGAAATTTCAGATTTTTCCATAGCTGGTATTTTCGGTAACAGCAGACTTGCAGTATTACAATCAGGAACCACAGCGGCTTGTTGAAAAGAACCAACTGGCAAGGTCAAACGATCAAAAGGCTTAACGTATAGCCGCACAATCTCGGCTTCAACCGGTACATCGACAGTGTCTTCTTCCGGTTTATCCCAAGAAAACCCGAACACCGCCAAAATAGAAACCAGCAACACTTCCAGCATTGCCTCAAGTATACTTTGCAACATTTCTATCATCTGATCCCATCCTAATGCCCTACTATAGAGCAATTAGGTACATTAACGCAAGATGCTTTAGAAAACCACAAGATTAATATCATGTAATTTACCACAACAGCATAGCGCAACACTGGTAATCTGCTACAACCGCACTAAATGGAGTAATCCACACTAGCCCAGAACTACATAGACGATCATCCGCAAGAGAGATAAAACTTGGCACGCTTGAGCAAAACCACAAATTCAGTCCTGCTAACCACCCTGATCGGTCATCTATTGTGTTGTGGCCTACCGGTTGCTGTCAACTTAATGGCACTATTGGCGGGATTGGGAGCGTTATCGGCAATCACCCCATGGGTTGGAGAGCTACACGATACATTGCACCAATTCGAATTGATAATGCTGCTGGTATCAGGCGCGGCACTGGTGTTTGGTTTTTGGGTACATATAAGACAAAACCGTATCGATTGCTCCACAGAAAATTGTGACCACAAGCCTTGTGACAGCAAAAAACGCCAATCCAGAATAATTCTAATTATTGCCAGCGCATTATTTCTCTTGAACCTTGCCAATTACCTTTGGCATTTGAGCCAATGAGTGACTTGCAAGTTAAGTCTGGCGATTGGGTGAAATAGTTTACCGCTAATTATCCGCTTTAAGCAATTTGAAACTGTAAATCACCAATTCCGGCGATACTAGCTGACACATGATCACCAGCAAGCAAAGCGCCTACACCTGCTGGCGTGCCAGTAAAAATCAGATCACCCGGTAGCAACTCAAAATAATTCGACAATTGCGCCAAAACTTGCGGAACGCTCCAAATCATTTGTTGCAGATCACCGCTTTGCCTAACCTTACCATTTACCGACAATTCGATTTCCCCCTGCAATGAAGCAGGTAAAACGCCAAATGGTTTAATTGCGCTTATTGGCGCCGATTGATCAAAAGCTTTGGCGCAATCCCATGGTAAGCCGTTTTTTTTAGCCTCTGCCTGTAAGTCACGGCGAGTTAAATCAACACCAACAGCTAGGCCAAATACTGCCAACAAGGAAGCTTCTTCATCGGCTTGCCGTAACGGCTTATCGATAGCCACCACCAACTCCACTTCATGATGTAATGATTTACATGATAAAGGGTATTTAATGGTGCTTTTATCTGCCATTATTGCATCGGCTGGCTTGGTAAAAATAATCGGAAAATCCTTGGTAGCGTCTCCGCCCATTTCACGAACATGATCGCTATAATTTCGGCCAATACAAAAAATCCGCCGTACAGGAAATAACTTAGAAGTTCCAACAATTGGCAAACTAATCACTGGCGGCGGCGAAAAACTATAAACGTCAGTCATTTGCAGCTTCTTCGTCAAATGGCTTGCCCACCTGAACTGTAATTTTCTTTATCTCAACATATCGGCCAAGGCCTTTGGTATCCGGCCAAACACCAATAAATGACAGGTTGGGAGCCGCATCAGAAACCTTAATCTTATGCTTTGTATAACAGGGTTGCCATTGCTCTGTAAGTTCGCACATCACCCGTTCACCATTACCGTGGGCAACATAATAAAACCGCAATAATACGTCATCAGAACCTTTAAGTTTTGGCTTACGCATAACAACAGAAAAATACACAGTATTCCCCTGCCAAGCTTCACCAATATCTGGCAAAAAAGCCAATGCAGTACCAGCGTGCAAGACCCCGCTATTTACTGGTTGGCTAGAAACAGTTCTAACGTATTTTCCACCTATTGGATCATCAATAAATTCATCAACCATGCCAGCGCCGCTATTGATCAATTTAAGTGCGTCACCTTCGATAACAAAACCAAGTAAAGGATCACCGGATAACGGGCTTTCCACAGCCTCACTGCGCGGCCCAAAGGTTACTGCGCCATAGATGAGGGCGACAATAATCACAACAAACAAAGGAAAAAAAAATCGGTCAGAGAGCATTAAGAACCTATATCTTTGATTATACTCAAATCACCGAATTGATCGGTGTTTTGGCTATAATCTTCTTTGTTATCCATTAACCCAACCAAAAACCGGTAACCGCCTTCTAAGTTTATGGAGTATTCTTAGTGCGGTAATGGCCAAGTTGATGAACATTATCTTCCGCGCTCAAATTTTCCGCACTTGGCACATCTAACCACTTACCCAATATCTGTAGGGCAGCTTGTTCATCGCCCATTCGACAAGCTGTTTCCAATCCATGGATAGCATTGCGTAAAGCATCTACATCGATATCGCTGGTCGCCAATGATATTTTTGGATCAGTAGTGACAGAGACTTCTTCACCAGGTTCATGCAGGTTTTCAAGAATTTTYTCACCAGGACGTAAAGAAGTAATAACAATTGGCACATCAGTGTTTGGTATTAGTCCATTTGCTAAAATCATCCGTTTTGCCAGATCAGCGATCAAKACYCTTTGCCCCATATCYTGAATATATACCCCACCARTTGTTTGCGCAGATGCCAAGCCCAACTGCAATGCATCAAGCAATAGACCAACAGCTTCACGCTCGGTCATGAAAAACCGTTCGGCCTGTGAATGGGTAATAGTAATGGAACGTCTAGTATCAATTTGTCTTTGGAACAATGGAACCACTGAACCAGAAGATCCAAAAACATTGCCAAACCTAACTACGATAAAACGAGTGTTTGAGTTGTTGGAAATGTCCTTACTACGACAAACCAATTCCGCCAGCTTCTTAGTAGCCCCCATAATATTTCGCGGGCAAACTGCTTTGTCAGTAGATATCAACACCAAGGCTTCAGCCTCTACAGCCTCAGTAGCATCGGCAACATTTCTAGTTCCAAGAACATTAGTCGCTGCACCTTCTGCTGGATTATCCTCGACCAGACCAACATGCTTTAACGCCGCAACATGAAAGACAATATCAGGCTTTTCTTCGGTAAAAATCTTACCTAATCGCGCCCGATCCCTAACATCACCAAGCGCAACTCTGCACGGCAATTTATGTTGCAAATCTTCAAGAATATTTCGAATATTATACAAACCATATTCATCATGATCGAACAAAGTAATATGCGAAGGAGAAACCGCAGCCACTGCCCTTGACAACGCACTACCAATAGAGCCGGCTGCTCCGGTGATGAGAACACGTTTTCCTGTCAAATTGACACCGGACTTGAATAAATCAATATCGTGTTCTTCACGACCCAATATCTTTGAAACATCGGCTGAGCTGTATTGAGTGTCCTGAATCACCATATACTTATTCCGTTCCCGTTTATATTCACGGTCTTATCCAGACAATAATTAAGTGCCACATGATAAAAGGTTGTGATCAATAAAGAAAGTCTGTTTTTGGTTAAATATTAACAACACCTTTATGAGGCTATTCCACAGTCACCGATTTCGCCAAATTACGTGGTTTGTCTACATCTGTACCCAATGCTTTGGCAGTGTGATAAGCCAACATCTGCAACGGAATTGACGAAACCAATACCGAAGACATTGCACCGGCAGTTGGCATTATAACTATTTCATCAACATCGGCATCACATTGCTCCGCGCCCCTTTTGTCGGTAAACAAAATCACCCTAGCACCACGAGCAATAACCTCTTGCACATTCGAGCATGTCTTTTCAAACAAATTATCATACGGAGCGATAACAATAACCGGTACACCATCCTCGATCAAAGCGATGGGGCCGTGTTTTAACTCACCAGCAGCATAGCCTTCGGCAGTAATATAGGTGATCTCTTTCATTTTAAGAGCACCTTCCATTGCCAATGGGTGGTAGATACCGCGCCCAAGAAACAACATATATTTGGCGTCTTTTAGGCCAATAGCGATTTYCTTGAYTTGSTCTTCGAGCAAGAAAGCCTGCTGYACCAATTTSGGAGCCTCYARTARATCAGCAACCCCAGCCTTGATTTCTTCTTCGCTAAGCTGCCCTCTAGCCCTTGCCGCGCTTAAAGAAATACAAGCAAGCGCAGTTAATTGCGCCGTGAACGCTTTGGTGCTGGCCACCCCTATTTCGGGGCCGGCCAATGTAGGGAAAACACCACTTGCACCACGGGCAATAGATGATTCTTGTACATTAACCACCGCATAAGTAGGAACATTAGCGCGGTTAGAATATTGCAAACAAGCCAGAGTATCGGCTGTTTCACCTGATTGCGAGACGAATATAACCGGTCCGGTTTGCGGCAAAACTGGATTACGGTATCTAAATTCAGATGCYACATCAATTTCAACAGATAACCGCGCAACATTYTCAAACCAATGYTTGCCGACAGCCGCTGCGTAATATGCAGTACCGCAAGCAATTGCCACCGCACGGTCTGCTTTGGCAAAACACTCATCGGCAGGTGTCTTTAATAATTCAAAACTAAGTGCATCGGTATAATGCGCCAAGGTGCGGGCAATGGATTCAGGCTGTTCGTAAATTTCCTTTAGCATGAAATGCTCATGCTCGCCCTTATCGGCAATTGTATTATCGACATTGGCTATAGTTACCGGCCTTACCACCGGATTGTTATTTAGATCGAAAATATCAACCCCATTAGAGCGAACAATAGCCCGATCGCCCTCTTCAAGAAAAATGACATTGCGGGTGAACGGAGCTAATGCAAATGCATCAGAACCCACATAACCCTCGGTTTCGCCAAGCCCGACCACCAAAGGAACATTTTGTTTTGCAACAAAGATCTCACTCGGCCGATTTTGGTAAATCGCTGCTATGGCAAATGCACCTTCAAGCCTGTCGATAGTTGCAAAAAAAGCTTCTTCTTCACTCATAGGAAGAGCAAGATTGCGAGCGATCATTTGCACAACAACTTCGCTGTCGGTTTGTGACTGAAACTCGCGACCATCGGCCTCTAATTCTTTACGTAACTCACGGAAATTTTCAATAATCCCATTATGAACAATCGCCACTTGATCAGCTGTGTGCGGGTGGGCGTTAATTTCGGTTGGCTTACCATGCGTAGCCCAACGGGTATGAGCAATGCCAAGAGATCCATCTAGGGGACTATCAGAAATCGCCTGCTCAAGATTAACTATCCGTCCCTTAGCCCGACGGCGCGTTACGCCGACACCATTTAGAACAGCCACTCCAGCTGAATCATAACCGCGGTATTCAAGTCTCTTCAGACCCTCAACTAGTCTGTTGGTAACTAGCTCGCTACCAACTATCCCCACTATACCGCACATTACACACCCCATTATTACAAACGAAAATCAATCGAACCCAAATTACTCAACGCGACGAGCCAGACTGTACTTTCGGTTGTAATGCTACAACCTATCAATCCTTATCGCAAGATGCATGAGTACATTATATAAATATGGTAAATATTCCCATTTTTAGATTTCGTCAAGTACATTTAGAAAAAAGACCTAGGCAACACCCCAACGAACCACTCACCCGCATCCGTCGAAAGGATTTCCAAAAACTAGAAATAACCTTTTTGCATCAAATCCTTAACATGAATCATTCCAACCGGCATTTGATTTTCAATTACAAATAAGTTCGATATTCGCTTCGACACCATAATTTCTATTAACTCGGACATTCTTTGATCCGGGTGAGCAGTAACCGGCCGCTTAGTCATTACTTGACTTGCCTTTTTGTCAAAAAAGCAGCCAACCATGGCTCGGCGCAGATCGCCATCTGTTATCATGCCGATAAATCGGCCATTTTCATTATCGACAACAGCCACACAACCTTGCCTGCCTTGCGTTATTTTCGATATAATTTCCGCGCCTTTTTCATCTTCGCAAACAATTGGAACGTCCTCGTCCATTTCTTGTAAATATGCTCGCACTTTTTGTAATTGCAGCCCTAGCTTTCCGCCCGGGTGACGAGCGCCAAAGTCTTCACGAGAAAACCCACGCAAATGCATTATAGAAATAGCCAATGCGTCGCCCAACGCCAAAGCAATTGTAGTTGATGTTGTCGGAGCCAAACCATTTGGGCAAGCCTCTGGCGCATCTGGCAATTCAACAATTACATCGGAGTTTTTCCCAAGAAAACTGTTCCGGTTTCTTGTAAAAGCTATAAGCGGAATTTTTTTGTCTTTACAATGAACGATTAAATCGCGCAGCTCTCTAGTCTCGCCGGAATTGGAAATAGCCAACACACAAGCATCATCAGCGATCATACCAAGATCACCATGACTAGCTTCGGTCGGATGAATAAAAAATGATGGCGTTCCAGTAGAGGAAAATGTAGCTGCTAGTTTATGGCCAATATGACCGGACTTTCCAACACCCGAGACAACGCAATGCCCTTGGGTGGCAAATATAACATTAGCCGCTTTAACCAAAGCCGGGTCAAGTTGATCCGCCAAATCAGCCAAAGCCTTGGCTTCGGTAGAAATTACCGCGCTGGCAATTGATAACAGCTCAGCTTCTGTTGGTGGCTTAGCCATGATTGTCATTCCATTAAATTGTAATGTTTCTACAAAATGATACAGCCTTAAACGCAATGCAAGTCTTTGCTGGGTTGATCACGGTAGTTTTCTGTTACAAAACAAGACTTAAATAAAAGATAAGCACATGAACTCAATTACCGATACCCAGATACAAGAAGCTTTGATTGCGGCGACATTCGAGGCTGGAAAAGTAATACTTGATATTCGGCAAAAGGGTTTTAATGAGAAGCTGAAACAAGATGGATCGCCCGTAACACTGGCCGACCAATTAGCCGAAGAAATACTATTAACCACATTAGCTAGGCTATTTCCTGAAATACCGGTGATTGCCGAAGAGGCCGTTGCCGCAGGTGAAATACCGACAATAAACGACAGGTTCTTTTTGGTGGACGCTCTTGATGGCACCAAGGATTTCATTGCCGGCGGTGACAACTTCACCGTCAACATCGGGTTGATTGAGCAAGGCCTGCCAGTATTTGGAATTGTTTACGCACCGGACAGCGGACGCTTGTTTGTTGGGGGAGTTGATATTAAGCCATGGCAGGCCATCATGAATTGTCGAAAGAAACTCCGCGAAATAACAGATAAAAAACAGCTACGTGTAAGAGCATTTGAACCAGCCAAAGCATTAGCAATTGCCAGTCATTCACACCGGGCCAGTAAAACCGATAAATGGCTGGAGAAGCAAAAATTCTCCAAGGTGAAACCACTTGCCTCTAGTCTTAAATTTTGCCTGTTGGCTGCTGGTGAAGCAGATGTTTACCCAAGGTTCAGCCCATGTATGGAATGGGATACCGCCGCTGGTCATGCGATATTATGCGCAGCAGGTGGTAAGCTTACGGGATTGGCCGGAGAGCAGTTTTTATATGGGAAAGTCGAGCAAGAAATACCGTTTCTTAACCCGGGGTTTATAGCCAGTGGTGGGTGGAGGTAATGAACAAGTTACATCCGCTGAATACTGATTTTACATGGCAAGATCGGCCATTAAATAATTTGCGTGGCCTCAATAAACAACAAGTTAGACAGTTCAATCAACAAGGTTTTTGCATTTTGCCAAAAGCCGTGCCATCAGAAATATTACAAGAAATTTTGCGCATCATCGATCCATTGGAACGAGCAGGCGGCGGCAGTGAACTACTTGATGCTAATGGCGAAAAGCTGTCCAGCTATGATGCTAATGAGCTGACCTTTACTTGTAATTTGGTGGCCAGTTCAGATTATATGGCTGATTTTTATCGCTCACAATTGTTCGCCAATATCACCCATGACCTGATCGGTGGGCAGTGCCGGCTTTATTGGGATCAGGCAGTTTACAAACACCCACAAAAAGGTGGCGAGTTTCCATACCACCAAGATAACGGCTATACATTCGTTCGTCCGCAAGCATATCTCACCTGTTGGCTGGCACTGTCCGATGCGCCAATAAAGGCTGGTTGCCCGTGGGTTATCCCTGATGCGCACCTTGGCGGAACCTATCAACACAACAATAAACCAGCCGGCCTGGAAATTGAAAACGTGCAAAATTTAATCAATTTGCATGGAGAAACCCCGGCTCCGGTCACAGCCGGTGATATGGTAATTTTTTCTTCCCTTACTCCGCACAAAACCGGAGCAAATTTATCGAAACACATTCGCAAAGCCTTGATTATACAATTTATTCCAGATGGAGCGGTATGTATTACAACAGACGGCGAAGAAAAATTAAATGACAAGCTGTTGCATCAGGCGGTAATCTGATAAGCTTAGAAATTATTACTGGCAAATGGAGATCAAAATGAAACTATTATTACTAGGTGGAGCAGTCCTTGGAACAGCCGTAATAGCTGGTGCAGTGGCGTGGTCAATGTTTGGTATGGGCAAAGCGGTGGCTGCCGAGGGATCGGCTCATGATTTTGATTTTGTCTCGATTGATGGCGAACCATTGCCATTAAAACAATACGCTGGCAAAGCCATTTTACTGGTAAACACCGCTTCAAAATGTGGCTTTACTCCGCAATATGAGGGTCTTGAGATCCTATCGAAAACCTACGCCGATAAGGGCTTGGTTGTATTGGGTGTTCCGAGCAATGATTTTGGCGGACAAGAGCCGGGAACCGAGGCCGAGATCAAAGAGTTTTGCGAAGTAAATTTTAACATCAATTTTCCGATGACCGCCAAAGCCGCGACCAAGGGCGATGATGTACATCCGTTTTATGCTTGGGTTCGTAGTGAAACCGGCTCTGGDCCAAAGTGGAATTTCCACAAATATCTGATTGCTCCCGATGGAAAACTAATTGGCTCATTTCCTTCTGCGGTAAAACCAATGTCAGGACAATTAACCAAAGCCATCGAAAAAGCCTTACCGTAATTTGTCATGAGCCAAGCCGTAAAACAAACCCGTTATGATGAAGTTTATAACGAGATAATGGCGGTAATAGCTGGTGAAACTTCACGCACCGCTAGGTTTGCCACAGCTTCTTGCCTGTTGTCACAAGCCTTTGCGCCACGGTTTTACTGGACAGGCTTTTACGAAGTTGACCCTAACAAAGCAAATGAGTTGGTAGTTGGCCCGTATCAAGGAACATTGGGTTGTTTGCGAATACCTTTTGGCCGCGGTGTTTGCGGGGTTTGCGCGGCAAGTAAGCAAACGCAATTAGTTGCTGATGTTGACCAATTCCCCGGCCATATTGCTTGTGACAATGCCACCCGTTCGGAAATTGTGGTGCCGGTATTTGACCAAGACAATCAATTAGTCGCGGTCTTGGATGTGGATTCAACCGAACCAGACGCATTTGATCAAATTGACCAACAAGCATTAGAAAAAATTTGCCGCGATTTGTTACTTGAATAACAGTAATTCAGAAATGCGAGTTGCGAACAAACCCTCGGCAGTGATAAACTCCTGCAACAAACATTATTGGGGAAATTATCATGACTGACACTGCACTGGCATTTTTGGGCTATATTGGCTGGACTTCACTCTTGCTATTATCTTTGGCCACATACCGCTCCAGCTTAACTTTAACCGGCAAAAAAGCCGCCAATAGTTTTTCTCCTGATGGTAGTGGTGTATCGGCATTTGGTTTGCGCCTTACTAGAGCCCATGCAAATTGTTACGAGTTCTTCCCAATTCTTGGCGGCCTGYTRCTGTTTTCCTTGGCCACCGAACAAACTGCAATTACCGATGATCTAGCGATGATCGCTTTGSKYGSACGGGTWKTRCAATCAGTGRTCCATTTGCTCTCRACCAGTGTRATTGCKGTWYTGRYYCGMTTYGSCGCTTTRTTGGTGCAATTTRYTATCTGCATTTATTGGTTRTTRCAATTTRCCAGTATAATTTARGCTAGCCATTACCTTTTGYAATAATTGCTGTATATCTGCTCYRRCAATCTATCGGAGGGATATATGCGGTTACTGTCCAAACTATTAAAAGCCTTTATCAGCAGCGGAACATTGGTGGTTTATGATGCCAAGGGTGAGCGACATGAATTTGCTGGTAAGCCAAAATTACCAGTAATTACCATGCGTTTGCACAAGGCGAACCTGTATAACAAATTACTATTACAGCCAGATTTAACCGCTGCCGAAGCCTATATGGACGGAACGCTTACCTTTGAGGACGGCACSGATTTACAGCRATTYCTTGATCTTATGGTTGCCAATAAAGAYGGBTTGTCCAATCATTCTTCGCAAAAATACGGCAAAATATTACGCGCCATTACCAAACCATTTCAACAATTTAATCCGGTTAAAAACTCGCGCAAAAACGCCGCTCACCATTATGATTTATCCGAAGATTTATACCGGCTATTTCTTGATGAAGACATGCAATATTCTTGCGGTTATTTTCGCGATCCCTCCGATACATTAGAACAAGCACAACTSAACAARAAACGCCGCATTGCCGCAAAACTAGACCTACAAGATGGCGAGCATGTATTGGACATCGGTTGTGGCTGGGGCGGCATGGGGCTGTATCTAGCGCAAGTGGCCGACGTTAAAGTCACCGGCATTGCATTGGCCAAAGAGCAATTGCGAGTAGCCAATGAGCGAGCCGAGCAAATGGGTCTATCCGATCGGGTCAAGTTCGAGTACATGGATTACCGCGAAGTCACCGAGAAATACGACAAAGTAGTTTCGGTGGGCATGGTTGAACATGTTGGCGCGTCATATTTACCAGCCTATTTTGAACAAGTCGGAAATTTACTAAAGCCCGGCGGCAGAGCCATGGTTCATTCGATCGGCAGACGCGGCCCGCCCGGTTCAACCAACGCCTTTATCCAAAAGTACATCTTCCCGGGCGGTTATAGCCCCAGCATTTCCGAAGCCTTTGATGCAGTACAAGAAACCTCAATGTGGGTCGCCGATTGCGAGGTCTGGCGCTTGCACTATTATTACACCATTGATCAATGGCGGCAGCGCTTCTTGGCCAATCGCGATAAAGCAGTGGCACTTTATGACGAAAAATTCGCCCGAATGTGGGAGTTTTATCTTACCGCCGTGGCCATTGGTTTCAAACACGATCACAATATGAATTTCCAGATGATCTTGGCGCATGAACGCGACGATGTGCCAATAAAACGCGACTTTATTTACGAGAATGAACGAGCATTGATGAAACGCGGGCTATAATCGGCACGTAATTTACCGAGCGGAGAGCTTTTATTCTCTACTGCTTGCGGAACCAGAACTGTTATCCTCTACCGCTTACGCGGATTTTTAGTGGGCGCAATCCTTTGCCGTAAAACCGGTTCCCACCACCTACCGTCATCACACGGCTTGGCCGGGTGATCCAGTTTTCCTTAATTGCGACCTTTAAGACCCCTCACCACACCTTCTCCCCAGCGGGGAGAAGGAGTCCGTCTCGTGACATTTTGATATTTCACCGCGAGACAAAAGAAGGGGGAATAAGGGTCACGTGACCCTTACTGGCAAACCCTTAAATAACACTCATTGGCAAAGACTACCCTTAAGCCAAGGGTTAATTGGCAAAGAATTAGCAATCATTGACCCTTAATGGCACTTGAGTGAAGTGGATAAGTTTCAAGAACACTCGCACTGCCACCGCTTGCTATAATGATCTTGCAGGTGGCTCGTACACTTTCATTTGCGGCTCTTTGACATGGTGAATATACGATAAACTCAGTGAAACGTGGGTTTTGCCCAAGTATTGCTTTAGCGATGCGTAAAATCAATATTGTTTTGTGGCTAGCTTTTTGAAAATTTATCCACTGGAGAGAACCAGAAAGCTTACTGGCAGTATTTTTAGTATATCACCTCTGCCCTATCAAATTTAGTTTTTGGTTCGACCTAACTAGATTTTTTGGTTTTTAGCATTTATATCCAACGTGAAGAAAATCAACCGTAACTTGAGAAATGTCATTATGAGCCAAAACCAATACATAGTCGCTGCTCTTTATAAGTTTGTAAAACTTCCCGATTTTGCCGAACAACGAAGTGCGTTGCTGCGAGTTTGTGTGCAAAATCAAGTTTTCGGTACTTTGCTTTTGGCCAGCGAAGGCATTAATGGCACTATTGCCGGGTCAAGGAACGGCATTGATGCGGTTTTATCTCACATCCGAGCAATATCGGGGTTTTCAAAACTTGCCCACAAAGAAAGCCTCGCGCCAAATAATCCGTTTTTGCGAATGAAAGTTCGACTAAAGAAAGAAATTGTTACTTTAGGGGTTCCCGGAACCTCGCCGACCAAACAAGTCGGGCAATATGTATCGCCGCAAGACTGGAATGAGCTTATCCAGCGTGAAGATGTGGTTCTCATCGACACCCGCAATGATTATGAGGTTGAAATCGGTACTTTCAAAGGCGCGATTGACCCGAAAACCACGACTTTTCGTGAATTCCCCGCTTGGTTCCGGGCGCAAGGAAACCTACACAATAAGCCAAAGCTGGCTATGTTCTGCACTGGCGGTATACGCTGTGAAAAATCTACAGCTTTTGCCTTGGCCGAAGGGTTTGATGAAGTTTACCACCTTGATGGTGGAATTTTGAAGTATCTGGAAACTGTTCCAGAAGCCGAGAGCCTGTGGGAAGGCGAGTGTTTCGTCTTTGACCAACGAGTTTCGGTTGATCATGATATGCAGCCCGGTTCCTATGACCTTTGTCATGCCTGTCGTTATCCGGTTACTGAACAAGACAAGCAATCCGAGTTGTTCCGGGTTGGTGTTTCCTGCCCTAGGTGCGCCGGCACCCATACAAAGTCACAGTTAGACCGATATGAAGAACGCCAAAAGCAAATAGAAATAGCCAGCCAGCGCGGTGCAAAACATTTAGGGTGAGGTATTAGGTGCTTTGACTTAACTACGCGCCAATGACTTAACTGTTGTAATGTTTAATCTTTCCCGAAGATGGAACTGTAAGCATCAGCTTTGAAACCCAGATAAACGTCTTGTTTGCGCACAAGTAAAGGCCGCTTGATAATGGACGGGTTTTCAGCGGCAATTTGAACGGCGACTTCTGAATCCATCGAACTTTTCTTATCATCAGATAATTTGCGCCATGTGGTTCCTCTGCGATTAATCACACTTTCCCATCCATATTGCGCAATAGCTAGCCGGATGACGGCTTCGTCCACAGCTTGGGTTTTGTAATTATGAAATGTAAATTCAATGTTGCGCTCATCAAGCCAGTCCATCGCCTTTTTCATCGTCGAACAGTTCTTAATACCGTAAATATCAATCATATCTTTCACCTCAAAGCATAATAATTACAAATAGTTGCGCCATTTTGGAACTATACAGCTGTTATTAGTGCAATGATATCATCAGATCCTACAAAACACACGAGCCTGTGAATCGTTTGTAGTGAGCGCATGTCGACGCAAGTCGGTATGAGGTTCAAAACTATCTAGAAATACGTTTTCACCTTTTAGTGAATGATTGGTTGCGGGGGTAGGATTTGAACCTACGACCTTCAGGTTATGAGCCTGACGAGCTACCGGGCTGCTCCACCCCGCGCCAATTATTCAATCGGGCAAAGCCCGGCAGCAATTTGTTTTGTCGCTAATGCTACGGGCGGGCTGCTCCACCTTAATAGGAAGCGTGTTGTAGCGGTTTATTTCAGCTTGTGAAGGGCAAACTAAATAAAACTGTCATTTTTCTTGATTTTTATGCAGCGCGCCTTTGCGGCATGCCGTTTACCATATCAGAACGAACATCTGTCCTGGCCGAGCGCATGGCCGCCATAAAAGTTCCCTCTATCAATTGCACCTGGACATCATAGCCCTTGTCAATCCAATAAGTTTCGATCCGGCGCTTCAAATCGCGAGCACCATCATTATTACAATAATCACCGTTCATTGCGGCAAATTCCTGTTAGCTATGTTAAGAGTTGTTCTAGCATAAAAATTCCTCACTAGAATCTCACTAAATATTAGTTTTTTTACCAAAGTCAACCACCTTTTACTTATATTTCAATTTTGTAATATAACAATTGTGTGAATTATTTGTTCTACGAAGACATATCAATACTCCCTCAAAATATAAGATCTTTATTCCACCAGTTGATATCTCTGATATATTATTCAAATTGTCAGAATGCTATTTTATAAGTTTACCCTATCTTTTCTTATTTTATATGATTTTATGGCCAAACTGGGGAACATCAAAAAATGACTATAATTGGCCAACGCATCAAGAGTGCTCGTAAAAATAAAAATCTAAGCCAAACTGAACTGGCTTCGCTACTTGGTGTCAGTCAGCCAACTATCGGCAATTGGGAAAGCGGCAATCACGAACCAAGACATGCCATTACCTCCAGAATTGCTTACGCATTGGATGTTCGTCACTTGTGGCTAATCAGCGGCATGGCAGCTCCAGTTGACGGAGAATCCCTAGCAACACCTGTTGTTGGCGGGCAAGGTCAGTATTTAACCACACCAATTGTTCATGTACCGGTTCTCGATTGGCCGGAATCGATGGATAATTTCTTAAAAGATACCCCAAAGGCTCAGCGATATTTGCCGGCTTCTTTATGGGCGCTGCAACCATTTGCATTAGGGGTTTGTGATGATTCTATGGTTGGCGAATTTGCTCCAGGGACTTTGGTGATATTTGATGCGGCTAGAACTAGGCTTTATGATGGGGAGCTATATCTTTTCAATTGGAACGGAATTGCGATTTTACGGCGTTGGCGCACCAATCCTGAACGACTTGAAGCCTCAGGGGATAGCAGCCAGTTTCCAAGCCTGTTTACCGAAGAAAACCCAATAGTTATAGCTAGAGCCTTACAATCCATCCGTGAATTGGCTTAACTTAACGTCACCCTTGGCCTGTTTTTTATAAGAATTTGGCAACTTTATTTTCAAGCAATTTCACTAATTCCGATTGCATAAAACTATAATTATCAGGGATCCCAAGCACAATAACCCGCTTTCCATTCAAGTGTCTTTTGAATTTGTGTTGCAGTTTCTTCTTATGTTTTGCTTCCATAACAAAGATTATGTCTGCCCATAAAATTTGTTCTGCCGAAAGCTGGACATCTGCATCGGCAGAAAGACCTGCAGAATCCGTTTCCACGTCAAGGTAATCAGCAAACACCTGTTCGGCGGTTGGACTACGCCATCTATTAGCACTACATAGAAAAAGTAAGTTTCTGTGAATAATTAAAGCCCTAAGCCGCCTGCATAGGCTTTATCCGAGCATCCAGAATTCTTCTTGAAGCGATTTCATCGGCAACTTCATTGGTTGGGCGATCTTCAGCCATGGATTTATCAAGTATTTCACCCAAGGTCTGTTCCAAACCAGCAACTTTCATTGCTACCCACTTATGATCAATTACCCCTTGAACTTCAGGAGCAATATTGATCACACCACCGGCATTTATCACATAATCTGGCGCATATAAAATACCAGCTTTATGCAAATCAACACCCAATGTATCGTTAGAAAGCTGATTGTTTGCCGATCCAGCAATCACTTTTGCCCGCACCTGACCGATCGTATCTTCGTTGATAACACCGCCTCTGGCACATGGAGCAAATACATCACAGCTTGTGGTAACAATGCCGTCTTTATCAGCTATGGTTGCGCCAAACTCGGCTTTGGCTTTTTGCAAAGTCTCGTCGACAATGTCCGCAACAATCAGGTTTGCGCCGGCTTTGTGAAGATCCTCACATAATCTCCATCCAACCTTGCCAAGCCCTTGAACAGCCACCGTCAACCCTTCAAAGCTGTCCGTCTTAAACGCCCGCTTGATGCAAGCGCGCATTCCTACGAACACCCCTTGGGCAGTAAATGGTGACGGATCACCCATACCGGTATCAAGTCCGACCACATACTTGGTGCTACGCCTAATATTACTGGCATCCTCGACACTAACATTCATATCTTCAGCAGTGATGTAACGTCCGCCAAGGCTGTCAACAGCTCTGCCAAATGCTCTAAACAGCTTTGCTCTTTCAGGGCCATCATATTTCGGATCATTATTCCAGCTTTCCGGAACCATGATAACAGCTTTACCGCCGCCAAGCTCCAAGCCAGCAAGAGAGTTTTTCAAGCTCATGCCCCGTGAAAGCCGCAAAACATCAGTTAACGCTTCGTCTGAATTACTGTAGCGAACCATGCGGCACCCCCCCAAGGCGGGACCTAAATCCGTTGAGTGAATGGCGATAATTGCCTTCATTCCGGTTAGTTTATCGACAAAGAAATGTACAGACTCATGATGCTGAAAAGCATCGCACTCAAATACGCTCATTACGCTCGCTCGCACTTGGCATCACAAAAGTTGTGGCCGGTTCAGTTATATTTTGCGCATAAAAGTTGCTTTTTTGATTAAAGTCTTAACCGTCAGCGCGTTGCTTGATAACCTGATAACGATAGACTGCAACGGTTCCTTTTTCAAGGGTRTTTAGGCGCTTTTTTGCAGTTTCCAYYTCTAAGGCGAAATATTTTCGCAAAGGCTCRAGAATTGGCGCAAGTTTTATAGCGCCYTCRAGATCTAATTGGCTTTTATGTGCCGYRYTCAGTGATTTTCGYAATGAKCGCAGGTAACTTCCAGTAGTTTCTTTAACTTTACGAACATCAAATCCGGCTTGTTTTAAGGMATTACKGCGCTCRCCAGGGCTTTGCCAAAAGCAATGTTCTGGCTCAATATCATTAAACCATTGGGGTGGCGCATCATTATTGCTTTCTTCAATGCTTGGCTCCACCAAAACCGCTTGCCCACCATTTACCAAAGCTAAYCGCAACCAATCCAAGACCTTAGGCTGCGCCAGGGTTAAAACYGGCTCCATACCKATGATACCATGACATCGCGTATCAGGSGCYAGCACTGTTTCMAGACATATTTCTTTTATYCGTAATTTAGCGGATTTACCTGATTCTTTGATTAACGCACTGCCGATAACCTCTACATCAGGACGCCAGTCATAGCCGTGGAGAAAACTTGATAGTTGCGCGGATAATTCTAATTGTACTGCACCGGTACCGCAACCTATAACACCGATAATCTTATCAGCCGAGAAATCAAAAAAGCTAGGTATCTTTTGCTCGAAGGCTTCGTCCTGCGGCCAAACACGACCTTTGCCCCAAACAGCATGCTTAGCAACGATTGATGGTTCACCATTATACTTGGCTATGGCTAATTCAGCTGGATCAGGTTCTCGCGACTTAATTTTAACCGGAACCGGCGCTGGTTTTGCCTTTGCACCACCAAGAAACCCAGAAAACGAGCTGGTAATATTTTTCATTGCTTGCTTCATAAAGGTAAGCATAATCCAGACAAGGTAATCAGCCCGTTTCCAAACTAGGTAAATGTAATATGAATTACAGCAAATGCTTTTATTCTGGGAAATAACAGTTATTTAATATCATTAGATTCGATCTATAATTTGGATAAAGGGTAATGAATGCGCCGAGACAGCCGACCAAAATGGGTATTTGATCGAATGATCAATCTTCGCGACTGGTGGGCAAAGAGGTTTGTCTTCCCGCATTTTGATAGTATTGGCTCCGATGCCAAATTCATTGGCTCTCGGCATATTAAGGTGTTTGGCAAAGGCATTACTGCTGGGCGATCTTTGCACATAATAGCTAGTTCCGATGCTCCAGTTCGTCTCACCATTTGGGCAGCCGCTGGAAGCAATGCACGCATTTCAATTGGCAATTGCGTATTGATCACTGGCGGTGTGCGCATAATGGCCGCTAAAAGCATCACAATCGGAGATGGCTGTATGTTTGCATCTGGTGCAATCATCAGTGATTGTGACTGGCACGGTATTTATGATCGTACAGAGATCGATAATGATGCCCGACCAGTTATATTGGCCGATAATGTTTGGATAGGCACCAATGCCTTTGTCGGTAAGGGTGTCAATATCGGTAAAAACAGCATTGTCGGAGCTGGCTCCATAGTTACCAAAGACGTTCCGGCAAATGTAGTGGTTGCCGGCAACCCGGCCAAAATAGTTAAGAAACTTGATCCTGATGGTAAGTTTCGCACCCGCATGGACATGCTTGAAGACCCGGCGGCATTGGAGCGGTTTATGGACAAAGCTTATGAGGAAATGTTAGCAGGCAACACGTTTTTAGGTTGGCTACGATCAATGTTTGCGCCGACAAGAACCGATTAGTCAAAACCCACCAGATGAGCTTTGGCTATTTGGCATAACCAGCAGGTCAATGGTTATGGCTTCGCTTCTCTACCGAAATGCGCTTGCAGAAACTCTAAAAACGCTGGCCAATCTTCCTTTGTTACACCGTGGGTACCAGGGCGAATCCAAAACGCAATATCTGCATTTGGCTTAAATTCGTTTAGTTTTTCTTGCTGCAATCCAGTTTGCCCAAAGAGCCCCCAAGCAGAACTTGCAGCTTGCGCGGCGCGAAAAGCACCATTGGGGTCTGACCAAACATCACGTCTGGCATTTCCCAACAGCAAAGGACGCGGCGCAATTAATGCCAGTAATTGGTGTTGATCTACCGGCAGTAATTTCTCATTATTCGCATAATAAGCAAATTTTTTCGCGAACCAATACGGATATGATTTGATTATTTTAGCAATAGTTTCACCAAGATTACCACGGCTTAACGATGCGCCACCAGTACCAGATTGATGACTGATAACACCATCAATTTCACTGTCAAATGCTGCCGCTAATAATGCTGACTTACCATATCGCGAATGCCCATAAGCAATGGTGCCTGCTTTATCGAACCTCACATCATGATCAAGCGCGCCCCTTACTTGAGTATAGAGCCAACCCCAAGCAGCAATATTACCCCAGCGCGTATTGTCATCACCATGACCACTGGACATTGTTTGCAACGCTGCCCGGCCATGTTCCGAGCTATCAGGGAATACTTCGCTAGGATACATTGCAGCTATGGCAAAACCCTGATCAATAATTTCCTGTAATGGCGGAGTAGCAATATAGCGCCCAAATACATAAGCGATTATTTTACTTCGCAAGCCCTTGCTTTCACAACCGCTCCAACTCTTGGATTGCGAAACACCGGGCAACGGAATGACTACATGCGACGGGCAAAACGTCTGCATCATAATAACCGGAACCGGTTGTTTTAACTCCGTCGGGATTAAAACCACCAGATTAAACTGCGCTTTATTTGACTGCCGCAAAGAACTATCTTTGCCAAAGCTGGCCTCAACCTCGATGCGCCATTCTTCTAATTGCGCCTTGCCGGAAAAGGCAGACTTATCGAGAACTTTCTTGCTCAAAACCTGAACCTTGGAACTATCAGGCAGATAGCCGTAAATGTTTTCCTGTAYCRCTGTRCGAAAATCGTCAAATTGYTGTAGATTTTGCGAAAACCCGCCATCAAATTGCAATACTGGTTGCGCCGCTTCACCCWTMGGAACCARCTTTGCTTTGGYAATAGTGGTTTCAACRCAAGCACTAAKRSCAAACACYARAGCCAGTRYAAKWARSCMGCCRCGMARCAYTATTTTGAKCCGCAAGGACGAGCCAGCATCCGATCCCGCCAAGCTAATAAATTCGGYGTTTCCTCTGCACTTGGCTTGTACTTAGCAACTCTGGCAAAACCAATGCTGACAAAAGCAGTTATGTCGGCAATGGTAAAACGATCACCRGCAATAAAGTCRCGGCTTGATAGTTCGGTRTCCARAACTTTAGCAAACCWRCGAAARCYYTTTTCACCGCGCGGAGNCATTTYCNGCAATTTGTTTTTCCAACACCGCAAAGCCCGGATGACCRTGGCGTAACCACATMGCCAATGGCATCAGCCACATGAAYTCCACTCGCCGATCCCACATCTCTATAAATGCAGTTTCTTCAGGGGTTTTTCCAAAYARGTTTGGCTCAGGGTATAATCCTTCAAGATACAAACATATCGCYTTGCTCTCGGTTAGCACTCGCCCATCATCAAGCTCTAATGCTGGGACTTGGGCAAATGGACTTGTTTGTCGGTACTCTTTGGTTCGATGCTCRCCTTTGAACAAGTCCACATTAACAAGCTCAATATCWGTAATGCTYTTTTCGCGAATGACACACATTACCCGCTCCGGGTTTGGCGCCGTGGGGGTGGTATATAGCTTCATGATAATTGATCCTGCTCTACAAATTCATATCCGCACAATGCTTGCATCAGCAATATTTGGCAAGCTTCAACACCGTGTAATATTGAATATACTACATCGATCCAAAAACTGACTCTTAACTTTAACTCGATCGTATAATTGAAAAAGTAGCATTGGGAACAGCGGAGGTTTTTATTGATATTTTTAGAGCAAATTCAGCCCAAATAAAAAACACCCCAAGTCTTTGCTGTTCTGCCCTATGGACAAGATTACAAAAAGGCTCGGCAATAGAAAGGTTTCTGTCGCAATCTATCATAATTATTACAATCAAAAACCCATGTTTCATTGGATTGTCTACGCATTTACAATATCAAAGAGCCGCAAATGATCGTGTATGAGCCATCTGCAACACCATTATAGCAAGCGTGGATCTTGCGATGATGGTTGGAATTTATCCCCACCCCTTAAGTGCTACTAAGGGTCAATGAGTGCTAAGTCTTTGCCAATTAACCCTTAGTTTATGGGCAGCCTTTGCCAATGATTGCTAATTAAGGGTTACGTAGTAAGGGTCACGTGACCCTTATTCACCCCTCCTCTGTCTCGCGGTCAAATACCAAAACACCACGAGACGGACTCCTTCTCCCCGCTGGGGAGAAGGTTGGGTTGAGGGGTTTCAATATTGGTAACTGCCAACTCAACCAGGATCTTGATTTCAATCCTAGTTCTATAAGAGCTCCAGCTAACAATGAGCATGTAATTTGCTCACCTGTAGAGACCAAAACATCCTGCTCAGACTTTTCAAATGTATTGCTAATTTTAGAAGCATTTGAATTTAATTGTAAATATGTTGAAGTAAATATCGACTTTGCAGGACCTAGTATTCCTGATGCAAAATCATA
>NVWT02000006.1 GCA_002733735.2 Robiginitomaculum sp.
ATTGTTGGCCATTCATCACCTTTGGAAAAAGAGGCGGCAACAGCTTTGCATCCAGCTAGGTTTGCTGCAAGAACTGCTCGTCGTGAAGCTGATAAGTAACTATGACTGTTTTGTTCCAACCGGGCATTACTTTGTTCAGTTTTTAAGGAATAGCTTTTTTAACAGGAGTAAGCCTGTTTTGGTCCCGTAGCTCAGTAGGATAGAGCACCAGATTCCTAATCTGGGGGTCGCGCGTTCGAATCGCGCCGGGATCACCATTTTGTTTGTACTCCATCAACTTACCCAAAAACTGGTGCCCACTTTTTGGATCGATGGAGTATACATTATCATATTGGTAGACTTTGTTTTGGTTTTACAAATCTTACATATTTACTTGATATTACCACTCACTAATATTAGGTTGAATTAATATTAGGGGCGAATTATGAATTATGGCAACGCATTTGGGATTGAATTTAGAGGCACAGAGGAAATAACGTACAAGGGCAAGCCTGCTCGCAGCGTAACCGGTACGCGAGTATTTCTTACCGAAATTGATGACCTATGGGATGCACTGACAAATCCGGAACGAATACCGCGTTGGTTTCTTCCCGTCAGTGGCGATTTTCGTCTGGGAGGGCATTACCAACTCAAAGGCCATGCTGGCGGTAAAATTACCGAATGTGACCCACCCAAAGCGCTTAGCGTAACGTGGGAGGTTGGGAACAACACAAGTTGGGTTAGGGTAAAATTGGATGCAAAAGAGCGAGGTACTCGGTTATTGCTCGAGCATGTGATGCTCAAAGATGCCGATAGCGAATCCTATTGGAAGCAATACGGCCCTGGCGCAACAGGTGTTGGGTGGGACCTGTCCTTTCTTGCCCTCAACTATCATCTGGTAAATAATGGTGCCACTATTAACCCAGAAGAAAATGCCGCATGGATGGCATCAGACAATGGGAAGGCTTTCATACGCAATGCCGCGCAAAATTGGGGCGCAGCTCATATTGCTTCAGGAGAATCAGCTGACATCGCAGATGACATGGCCAATTTGACGGCCAAATTTTATACAGGTGAGTAATGCACGCATTTGATGTTTTGGGTGACCCTGTTAGGCGCCACATTCTCCAATTATTGTCAGGCAACTCTCTATCTTCGGGTACCATTGTTGATATTGTCCACAAGGAGTTTGGTATTGGTCAATCAGCAATCTCTCAACAATTAAAAGTACTACGCGATAATGGATTTGCCAATGTGACGATAGATGGAGCGCGCCGTATCTACGGACTTGATACTTCTGGTTTGAAAGAAATAGATGATTGGTTGTCGCCGTTTCGCCAGTTTTGGACACCAAAATTCGAAGCATTAGCTACTGAGGTAGCCCGCGGGAAACGCAAGAAATGATTACCATCGGTAGAAAAGAAAAGACATCATTGCGGTAGCGCAAGAAAAATGGTGCGGGTGGTCGGACTCGAACCGACACTCCGTAAGGAACGGCATTTTGAGTGCCGCGCGTCTACCAATTCCACCACACCCGCACGAAGTGAACTTTCTACAGCAGAATTTCATAAATGCAACAAGAACTATTTGCAAGAATAATTATTGTGTACGTATTATAATATATACTCAAAATACCGAATTAAACGATATTCGTGGGCATATAAAGCATAGCGTTTTTATGTCATTTTGGCACTTGTTCTGCAGTTTTGTGCTATTAGAGAGAATATGAAATTCGCTAAAATGTGCAATTTCCTTGTCTTGGCGCGTAGGTTATGAGAAACGGTGCTACGAGGAATTTAGCAATGCAGTTTTGCTTCTAGGAGTAACAGATAATCATGGAAGTTTTTGTTCCTACTTTGTGGCTGGTATTTGGAATTGTAGTTCTGATAATTGCTGGTGACTTATTGGTACGTGGCTCTGCTTCTTTGGCTAAGGGTTGGGGCATTCCGCCATTGATCATTGGCCTTACCGTGGTTGCCCTTGGCACTTCGGCACCAGAATTAGTGGTTAGTGTCGGTGCCGTGCTTGCTGGTGCTCCTGGCTTGGCCGTGGGTAATGTTATCGGCTCCAACATTGCCAATATGTTGTTGGTGCTTGGTATTCCGGCGATGATATTGCCAATAGTCACAACGGCTCCGGGTATTCGGCGCAATATTACGATTGCGATTGTGGCAACGATTATTTTCTTTCTGATGGCCGCTGGCGGAGTGATTGTATTTTGGCAAGGTGCAATGTTGTTTGCATTGATCATAATTTATTTGATTTACTTATTTGTATCTGCACGAAGCGGTAAGGAAATAGCTTCGGACATTTCTGAAATGGCTGATGTCGATAATATGGACGGCTTGCCAAAGAAGAAGGCAAGCATTGCTTTGTTTGTATTTAGCGGGCTTATCGGCTTGCCGCTGGGCGGTTATCTGGTTGGTACTAATGCTGTAGACATTGCTGAGTATTTTGACGTTTCCCACGCAATTATTGGCTTAACGATTGTGGCGATTGGTACTTCATTGCCAGAATTAACAACATCAGTAATTGCCGCTCTTCGAGGTCATTCTGAATTGGCAATTGGTAATGCCTTTGGCTCAAATATCTTTAACATTTTTGCAGTAGGCGGTGCTTCGGCTATGGCCGGTAATTTGCCAGTAGACCCAAGCCTGTTATCTTTTGACTTACCGATCATGTTGGCGGCCAGTGTGCTGCTGGCTATATTTGCATTTTCGCGAAAACCAATTGGCCGAATAGCCGGCTTTTTGATGTTCGCCAGCTATTTGGCTTACCTTAGCTGGCTGGTGTTAAAGGTAGCTTGAACGATGCGCAGAGTATTGGTCACAGGTGGCGGCGCACGAATAGGACAAGCTCTTTGTGTTGCTCTGGCCAAGGCCGGGCTTTATGTAATTGTCCATTACAATACTTCGGCCAAAGGCGCTGAGCAAACCTTGGGGCAACTGCAAGCAGTTGGCGGCAAGGGTGAGAAAATTCAAGCCGATTTATCCAGTCATAATCAATGCTTGGGATTATGGAAAGAAATTGCTAGCGCTCAAACTCCGGTACAAGCATTGATCAATAATGCCAGCCTGTTTGAGAACGATCATTTGGATGAGATGAGCGAACAAAGCTGGGATAAACACTTTGCAATAAATGCCAAAGCTCCGGTGTTTTTAAGCCAAGGTTTCGCCGCACAATTACCGGCGGATCAAACTGGACATATAGTCAATATACTTGACCAAAGACTAGCAAAGCTTAATCCGGATTTTTTCAGTTACACTTTGTCAAAAGCAGTGTTAGGGGTTGCGACCACCACTATGGCACAAGCCTTAGCTCCGCAGATCAGGGTAAATGCCGTTGCTCCGGGGCCGACATTGGCTAATGCGCGACAAAGCAAACAGGATTTTAAGAAACAGCAAGCCGCTAGTTTGCTACAAGCAGGCTCACCGGTTCAAGAAATTATTGCCGCAGTGATGTTCTTGTTGAACAGCAGCGCGATAACCGGCCAGACCTTAACGGTCGATGGCGGCCAAAGTCTTTTATGGCAAACTGCCGATATAACGGGGATCAGCGAATGAGCTTGGCAAATACAAGTATTTTTCTAACCGGTTATCAGGTGATGAGTAGTATCGGCGTTCATGACCATGAGCGAAAGCATAAGCAAGCAATCAAAGTTGATATTGAACTTGATATGGGAGAAATTGCACCGCCAAAAGATGATCTCTTGGTGGAGACCTTAAATTATGAATGGTTGGCCGATATTATCGAGACTGAATGCAAAGCCGGCCATGTGCAATTGATCGAAACCCTGATCAACCGAATCGCCGATCAATGTTTAAGCGAACCGCGAGTGCAAGCGATAAGAGTTCGCATAGAAAAACCAGCAGCTATTGCCAAAGCCGCCGCTGCCGGTGTCGAGATTTACCGCCGAAAAACTTGTTAAGTTTTTTGAAGCTTGGGTGACGCAGCAAAACCGTGCCGGCTTTGCCCATTCTCGCCAAAAGGGATTCAGCGAAGCTGGTGCACCCGGCGAGATTCGAACTCACGACCTCTGCCTTCGGAGTGGCGAAAATATACGCTAATCTGTTGTAATTATTGGATATTAACGGACCATAGTGGCGCGCAAAGGGGTATAAAAGGGCCTATTTTGACCTATTTGCGCGCCAGTTGCGCGCCAATGTTTAATCGACCCCATCAATAAACGTCTCAACAAATGATTTGATTTTGCCAATGATCCGTTCGGATATGGTAGAGCGTTCTTTTAAGCTCGGGCGTTTTTCCATAATATTGATCACATCGTCACGCATAGGCGTTTTCTCGGTAAACAAATAGTCCCCGATGATTTTTTGTAAACCCTCCAGATCAAGGCCTTCCTCTTCGCCCAGCGTTTTTACAGCTTTTGCTTTTTCCTTGCTCCAGTAAGTTTCAAACTCTTCGCTGATATTTCCATTTGATGATAGTTCCGCAAAATGCTCGGCAATGAAGCGTTCGATCAGCTCTTTCTTGCTGCGAAGCTGCGCCTCGGTATCCAGCATATTCATGATAGTTTTTTGAGTTTTGGCCTGTTCTTCCGGGCTGGCATTTCGCGTGTTTTCGAGCAAGCCGATGATGTAGCTGACATTGATTGTGTCTCGTCGGATCAGCTCCAGTTCAAAATCAATATCATCAAGGATTGAGACTTTTTCTTTTTCATTATTGCCTTTCACCTTCTCATAGAGGTCAAGGTATTTGCTCTTGAAATCTGCGAACAATTGCTCATCCATCGGCAGATGGTCAAAGCTAAACTCGGTGAAACAATCCAACACGTTTTTAAGGCGGATCAGTTCACGAAAGGCCTGAATGAATTTTGCCTCATCTTCTTCGGTCAACAAGTCATCAACGCTGTCCACACTTGGTGTGATCACCTCCAGCGCTTTTACCGCTTCGCCAAAGCGGGCCACATAGTCCTCATACGGGGCTAGGATAATGTCTTCGATAGCATCTTTGTTGGCGAACAACTCGATGGCCTGATCTGTGGCGGGTTTGAGGTTGCGAAAGCACACCACATTTCCTTGGGCTTTCTTTTGCCCCATGGTGCGGTTGGTTCGCGAATAGGCTTGGATTAGCCCGTGATATTTAAGGTTCTTGTCCACATAAATGGTGTTGAGCGGTTTGCTATCAAACCCAGTCAGGAACATATTAACCACGAGCAGGATATCGACCTGCTTTTTCTTCACTCGTTTGCCAATGTCTTTGTAATAGCCATAAAAATTATCGGTCGAATAATTGCAACCATACATCTGATTATAGTCGGCAATAAACTCGTCCAGCTTTTCACGACTATGTTTGTTTACCGGCTTTGTGCTGTCCCCATCTGTCGGAATATCGGTTTCAATAAAACCGTTCGCGTCCTTATCCTCTTCATTTGCGGAATATGAAAAAATAGTCCCCACCTTCAAATTATGATCCCCAGCCGCCTTTTTAGCCTTGAACAGATCATAATATTTAATCAAAGTTTTGACATTGGAAACGCAAAAAATGGCCGTGAACTCGCGGGCATGAGTTTTGCGGTTATGATTGGCAATAATGTAATTGGTGATCTTTTCCAGCCGCTCCGGGGCTTCCATCACTTCCGCCGTATCAATGGCCTCCACATCAATATCCACTACCTGATCTTTTTGGGTAAAGGTGCGAATATACTCGATGGAAAAGCGAAGCACGTTCTGGTCACGGATGGCATCGGTAATGACATATTTGTGCAGACACTCGCCAAACAGGTCTTTGGTGGTACGTTTGCCAAGCGCGTTCTTGGCGGCATTTTTGGCAAAGATCGGCGTACCGGTGAACCCAAACATTTGCACATTAGCAAAGAAGGCTTTGATCCGGTTGTGGGTGTCTCCAAACTGGCTGCGATGGCATTCATCAAAGATAAACACCATGCGCTTTTCTTGCAATCCCTCCATTGATCTCAAATATTTCTGGTTTTGAATGGCGTTATTCAACTTTTGCAAGGTGGTGACGATCAGAGGCGTGTCGTCGCCAAACTGTTTGACCAGCTGCGCGGTGTTGTTAGTGCCGTCAACCGAGACTTCTGAAAAGCTGTTGAACTCTTTGATCGTATGGAAATCAAGATCTTTACGGTCTACCACAAATACAACCTTGTGCACCTCTGGGCTTTGGGTGAGAATTTGCGCAGTCTTGAACGAGGTCAACGTCTTGCCCGAACCGGTCGTGTGCCAGATATAGCCGTATTTCTGGCTGTTACGGACCTGATCCACAATCCGTTCAACCGCATAATACTGATAGGGGCGCAGCACCATCAGCATTTTTTCCGACTCGTTCAAAACCACGTATTTGGTGATCATTTTGGAAAACTGGCATTTTTCCAAAAAACTTTCCGCGAACGCACTCAATTGCGTGATCTTTTTATTGTCCTGATCCGCCCAGAAAAACGTCTGTTTGAAATCGCGCTTGCCTACCGGGTTATTGGCATAATATTTAGTGTTGACCCCGTTGGAAATTACAAACAACTGGATATAGCCAAACAGGCCATAGCCTGCCGAAAACGAATGTCTATGATAACGGTTGGTCTGGTTGAATGCCTCTTTCATTTCCAACCCGCGTCGTTTCAGCTCGATCTGCACCAGAGGTAGACCGTTGACCAGTATCGTTACGTCATAACGATTGGTGTATTTGCCCTTCATGGTGACCTGATGGGTTACCT
The DNA here is from genome assembly GCA_002733735.2 of Robiginitomaculum sp. Lineage (GTDB taxonomy): Bacteria > Pseudomonadota > Alphaproteobacteria > Caulobacterales > Maricaulaceae > Robiginitomaculum_B. Next base: position 6,668 of record NVWT02000006.1, read on the forward strand.
GATACTCATTCTTGCACCAATGAATTTGATTGATCAGCTCCACATAACCGGTGCTGCCATCATCACGGGTATAGGCGATTTTATCGCGAAGGGTTTTCGCCTTGTCAAAAATATTACCCTTGGCCAGAGCATTTAGGATTTGCCTGAATTCCAACTCGGACAGCAAAAACTTGTTGTGTTTTTCTAATTGTTTTTTGAGATTGGCCAACAATGCATCTTCATCGTCAATCCGCACTTTCTCAAAGCCCAGTGTTTGCAGTTGGGCAATTAAATTATTTTCAAGGGTTTGTTCGGATTGTGTGGTCATGATTTATCTTTGTCAGAAGTCAGTTTTTTTTCCTGTTCCGTCAGAGCCTTGATGTTGGCCCTTTCCCCTTCTGCCTCCAGCAATTTCTTTCGTTTTTTGGCGAATTTGACATATTCTTTTTCAGCAAGAGCGCGCGCCTGTTTTTGAGAAACCTGCCCCGCATTGCTTAGAATTTCACGCTCATTAAATTGCAAGAACGCATCCAGCTTTTCTTCCCAATTGGTCAAAAAGAACTGCTGGCGGCGCAAGGCCTGATCCTCGGCGAAATCCAGCCACATAACCACAATCCGGTTTAGTTCTTGAATTTCTTTCTTGGTCAGATAGTTTTTGGCCGTACCGATATCGGATTTTAGTATTTGCCCGCCCGGTGAGTTTTTCCAACTGGTCAAACCCATGTTCTTTTTGGAGCCTCGGGCGCGGCTGGCGATCAATTCTGCTGCGGTTTTGCCGGTGGCAGCAAAATGTAGCTTGTTCTGGATAATTTTGAAAAATTTTCGGGTCTCGCTGGAAATCGGTTTATAATCCGCTGCTAATGCGAATAATTCACGTACACGCAAATACACCCGCTTTTCGCTGGCCCGAATATCGCGAATGCGTTCCAGCAATTCATCGAAATAATCAGGGATACCCTGCCCATCAACCGGCGGGTTTTTCAACCGCTGATCATCCATGACAAAACCCTTGACCAGATACTCCTGCAAACGGACATTGGCCCATTGTCGGAACTGAACCCCGCGCCGGGAACGCACGCGAAAGCCCACGGCCAAAATGGCTTGCAGATTGTAATGTTCTATAATCCGCGTCACATCCCGTTCGCCTTCCGTGCGAACTATCCGGAATTTCCGGATAGTTGCTTCCGGAGCAATCTCTCCCTCTTCATAGAGATTTTGCAAATGCTCATTGATGGTGCGTACATCCTTGTCAAACAACTCAGCCATCAGCCGTTGAGAGAGCCAGATGGTTTCATCAGAGAACCGGCACTCAATGCGGATTTGTCCGTCCTCAGCTGTATAGAGCAAAAACTCAGCATCAGGTGGCGCTGGCAGGTTCGAAGGGTTTTTTGGTTCTTTGGTCATGATAATAATCTTCTAGATAAACATCTGTTGCAACAAGCCTTTTTTGAAGGTCTTGGCGTGGGTGAATTCGGTGGCGATGAGGTCGATTTTTTGGTCAATGGCGGAGAGAAAGTCAGCGATTATTTTTTGTTCGAGGAGGGAGGGAAGTTCTACGGAAATTTTCATCAGGGCAACCTTTGACATATTAAACCGTGTGCTTCCTTGAGCTAGGCGAACTATTTTTTTTCTGAAAATTGGTTCACGGAAAGCAAACTGCAAGTAATTTGGATTTGCTAAATTCAAATCGGGTCGATAGCCAAAACAAAAACTGTTTAGATACATTTCCTCGACGTTATCGAGTAGTGCTGAAGCGGTACCAATCTCCATAGGGGTTTCAGACGAAGTTGTAAAAAACACATCGCCATATTGAACTCTGTTTTGTTTTTCTCCATTTTCAATTTCCACAAACCCACACCCAGTGATGTCAATTTTTGAACCACTAAATATTTGCATGTATTGTATATATGGTTCTCCAACACCAAAGCTTTCCTTTGTTTTACCCGTTAATCCACCAAACGTTTCACCCAGCTCCCCCAACCGTTTTTCCTCCCAATCAGGGAAGTCGTTCCCCTCACTGTCCTTAAACCGAAGCTGTTGCGAAAACAGCTTTTGCATCATGCCTTTTTTGTATTGCTCCAGCAGGGATTTTTTGCAGGTGAGTTGCTCAATCTTGCGATCCACCGAGGACAAAAACGCCGCGATTTTTTGTTGTTCGGGGAGGGTTGGGGCATGGACTAGAAAATTTGAAATGGTACCAAGGTTTAGCCCTGCCTTGGCTCCAGCATCATTCAGCCGGTTGAATTTTTTTGTATTAGAGTTTCTTGCAAGGTTTTGAGCTAAAAACCTTGGGTGAGCTTTGCTGACGGTCGGTCTAACAAGAGCGGTGTGTTGGTTAATATATGAATCCCCAATCCCATCAGGCACGATCCCAATTTTTCCAAGCTCAGCAGTTATTGAGATTAAAATGTCGTCCGCATGAATTGATGTGCGAGCACCCTCATGCCCACTTACAGGTAACGAGACAAATTTGAGGTCAGAAAGATCAAGATCAACAGCTTCCCCTCGTTGAAGATTGGTCATTCGAATAAATTTGTCACCTTTTAGTGCGTAGAATTGTGCCCAATCTCTGGAACCGCTTGTAATTTTTTCTGAAAGTTCGCTTATGGTAACTCCCTCCCACTCTCCAGAAAACTCAGGAAAACGCAAGGCTGGCACGTTATGCTGTTGTGTGGTTGCTACGGTCATCATCGTGAAAAAGGGCTAGCAATACTTAGCTCTGCACAAAACCCGGCAATGGTTTTATCAGTTTCCTGCATGTCGCTTTCCAGCGCGTGCAGTTCTGCCGCGACGGCGTCGATATCAACCTGCTCTTCATCTTCAAACGTATCAACATAGCGCGGGATGTTGAGGTTATAATCGTTTTCGGCAATCTCAGACATCGGTGCCACGTAAGAATATTTGTCGATGGTTTCGCGGTTTGCGTAACTTTCGACAATCTTGGCCACATGTTCGTCGGTTAGCGCGTTTTGATTGCCGACTTTTATAAACCCCTCACTGGCATCTATGAAAAGGATATTATCATCATGCACCCGGCATTTTTTGAACACCAGAATACAGGCCGGAATACTCGTGCCATAGAAAAGGTTTGCCGGCAGACCGATCACCGCATCAAGATAGTTTTGCTCTTTGATGATGTATTGACGGATTTTACCCTCTGCCGCACCGCGAAACAGCACCCCGTGCGGCAGCACCACGGCCATAGTGCCGCTATCATTCAATTGGTAAATCATATGCTGAACAAAAGCAAAGTCGGCTTTGGAGGTCGGAGCCAAGGCTCCATACTGACTAAAGCGATCATCAGTCTCGTTTAACGGGTTGTCCTTGCCTTTCCACTTGGCGGAAAATGGCGGATTAGCCACCACTGCATCAAAACGTTGTTCCAGATGTTGCGGATGCTCCAGCGTGTCTTCTTGTTTGATATCAAACCGGCTAAAATGCACATCGTGCAAAATCATGTTCATCCGCGCCAGATTGTAGGTGGTGCGGTTCAGCTCTTGGCCAAAAAACTCGCCCACTTCCGCCTCTCTGGCAATACGCAACAATAGCGAACCCGACCCACACGCCGGATCATAGGCGTTTTTGATGCGTTTTTTATCCAGTGTCACAATTTTAGCCAGAATTTTAGAAACCTGTTGCGGGGTGTAAAATTCTCCGGCCTTTTTACCCGCCCCGGAAGCAAATTGCGCGATCAGATATTCATAGGCATCACCCAGCACATCAGAATCCGCATCCTCCAATGCGAAATCAATCTTGTTAAGGTGTGAAAGCACTTTGGCAATCAGGGTGTTACGCGCCTCGACCGAGCGACCCAGCTTGGTGCTGTTCAGATCAAGGTCTTCAAACAGCTGGTTGAAATCGTCCTCTGATTCCGTGCCCATCGTACTTTGCTCGATGGCGTTCAAAATGCCTTGCAAATCTTCGAGGATGAAATTGCTCTGGCCTTCCACATCGGCATTGCCGCGTTTTGTGATGGCGGCAAACAACTCTTCGGGGCGCAGGAAATAGCCCAGCTTGATCAGGGACTCTTCGCGGATCGCATCAATATCGTCTTGGTCAGTTACAGCCGGGTAGTTTTTAACAGTTTCGGTTTCCAGCAATTTGTTGGCAAACAGGTGCTGCTTCTCCGAAAGGTATTTATAGAAAATAAAGCCTAAGATGTAATCGCGAAACTCGTCCGCCGACATTTTCCCACGCAACTCATTGGCGATATTCCATAATTGTTGCTCAAGCTTCTTTTTTTGGGCTTCTGTCATGCGATACTTTCAAATTATGATTCTCTAACCTTCAGACTATACCAAAAATTACGCACGGCCATAATAAATCGGGGTTGATAGTTTGCACCTAAACGGATCATCCGACTCGACTCTTTGCCCCAAATTCGTATCGTTGAGGTCTAATCCCCTTCAACATGAAGCTGGCCATAGCCCTCTTACGTGTATCGACGGACAAACAGTTTCATCATGGCGATTCGATAGATACCCAAAAGACGCGGGTGGACCATGCCGCTGAGCGCGATGGTGCTTCTATTATCAGCTATTTCACCGAACACTATTCCGGGCGGAAAACCAACCGGGTGGTCATTGAGGACATGCTCGCCTTTTTGGACGAACATACGGGCGAAATTCAAGTGGTCTATATCGTCCAGATCGACCGCTTTACGCGAGCCGGTAGTGAGATGTATCTCTACTTGAAGCGTCAATTGCACAAACGTGGTGTCGATCTACGCGATGCCATGGGGATCATCCAAAAATCAATCAATACGTTGGAGCACGTTGGTTTTGAATACGATTGGTCGATTACCTCTCCCAGCCAGACGGCGGAGGTCATGCAGGCCGAATATGCCAATCAAGAGGTCAACCAGATTTTGACCCGAACCATTGGACAGCAAATCAAACTGGCCCAAGAGGGATATCAAACCAGAAGCGCCGAGATGGGCTTTCGGAACGTCAAAATCACTCGGCAAAATGGGCGCAAAGCCACCATCATGGAGCCGTTGGAGCCGGAAGCCAGTTGGATACGCGCCTTATTTGAGTTGCGCGCCGCTGGAGCGCTTTCCGATGAAGCCATCTGCGATAAAATCAATGCGATGGGCTATAAAAGCCGGATTATGCACCGCCGGGATAAGAGCACAGGCGAGGTGATCGCCATCACCGGGAACAAACCGCTCAGCCCCAAACAACTGCAACGGTTAGTCGCCAAGCCCATTTATTGCGGCGTTCGGGTAGGCAAGTGGACCCACAACCAACCGATCAAAGCCCCATTTGATGGGCTGGTATCCATGTCGCTCTTCAACCGTGCCAATCATGGGGCGGTGGTTCTCTCAGGCTCAAAAGGGGGTGATCTAAGCATTGAACATGGGCAATCTCGTAAACACGCAACGCACCTAAATAACCCAGACTTTTTATTGCGGCATGTGGTGATGTGCCCAAAATGTGCAAAACCTTTTTGGGCTTCCAAGTCACGCGGTAAGAGCGGCCAGTACTTTGGTTACTTCCACTGTGCCCGTGCGCACAAATCTGTCAGCATATCCCAATCAGAGTTCCAAAAGACTATTGGCTGTTATCTGGACAAGCTGGAAGCCAAGCCGGGTTTCTTGGGTCTGTTCAAAGAAGTAGTGCGTGAAACTTGGATCGCCAAAAACAAGAGCCGCCAAGAGGAATTTGAAGCCATCGATAAACACATCAAAACACTGGAATTGCGTCAGCAAAATATTCTGGATCGCATAACCGTTTCTGGTTCAACCTTGGTCCAGAAAAAGCTTGAACAAGAGATTGAAGACCTTGAAGGCGCGATCAAATCCGCCAAAAAAGAACGCTCGGAAGCGGACCTTGGCGAAGAGCAAATTGAACAGTTTTTTCAACGGGCAAAAAACAGACTGGAACACCCCAAAGATTATGGACTAGCGGCCAGTACAAAAGGCGAAACCGTCAAAACTTGGCAGACAATTTTCGCTCACCCGCCGACCTTTGATGAATTGAAGTCTGGAACACCTCAATTGACGCTCCTATACCGGCTTAACCGCCACATTGGTTGTGACAAGAAACAGTTGGCTGCGCACCTGTCCGTAAACTGGAACACCTTTGTGCGGGAGGTGGAGCATCAAATTGAGTAAGTTTCTCAAAAAAACAATGGCTGATTTTAAATTTTCTCCTGAAGACGATCAATATAATCAATTACGTTTTTTATTTTTCCCCAATTTAAAACTGATTCATGGATTTCATTCGTGTGCATGATAGCATTTCTAATGGGGCCAATTTCTTTAGTATCAAGATCAAGTCCACGTTGATTTTTTTTGGATTTACCCGCATTTTTAGTTCTGATTTTGCAGTCAATTACTTCGCCAAGGCCGAATAGGTCTAGGTAATTAAGATAGTGCTCATTAGCAACAATATTGCCCTTAAGGGCATGTCTCTCTTCATCACTGTGACGTAACCCTTTTATTGACCGGATCGTGTGTAAAATGTCTTTTTCTTGTTCAGTTCCGCCTTCCAAATCAGACTCACTGATGTTTTTAAGTTTAATGTACTCTCGAAATATATTTTCTAAAATAAATAAATCCTGATAAACAATGGTATTGTTATGGGATAGGCTTTTAAGCTTCTTTTTTAGAGATTTCTTAAGCTGCGGGTCTTTTATATCCTCGTCAATTTTATCTTTAAAATCTTTCTCTCTTCTGTTTTTACTCTCTTCCATCCTGACGACGTAACCTGGCCTATTATCATGATTTATATCTCCTTCTTCTCTAATTTCCACTCGCCAAGGAGTCCAATCTTGGATGACTATTTTTTGAATTTCTCTTAACTTTTCCAAAAAAGCTTGATACAGCGGATCATCTTTAATCACCCCTTCTCTAGAGCTTGTAAAACGGTCAATTTCTTCATCTTCAAAACCGTCCACATGCACTTCCCCATAAAGATACTCTTCGGTTAAAGCCTTAGTTGTTATTTCATCAAATAAATTTTCTTGGCGCAATCTTCCGTTACAGAATAAATTTATACTTGCCCTGAAATCACCCCCTGAACCTCGAAGCAGCAAATTGCTAGCGACTTTCACTGAGGCTATGAAGCCCCTTACCTCTATCTTTTGTTCTTTAAACTCAAACGCTGTTTTTTTTATAGTTTTTTCTCTTTCAATCGCCGGATACCTAGATTTAATATTTTCGTCCTGATTATTTAGATACCAAATAAACTGGGTATTATCATTTAGCTCCTTGAGGTCCTCAATTGTAACTTCTTTATTGTTTACAAAAATTTGGAATTTATCTCCTTTTTCAAGGCTAAACATAAAATTAAACTGAGTGGCCAGATATTTTCTAATAATATCTTCACTATTAATTCGCCCCTTAATGCCTTCAAAAATAATTCGCGTCCCTTTTGGCCGTGTGTTTATTGATTGGGCTTCTCGCTCTGGCAAAGCTTCAAGGCTATATTTTCCGTCTTTTTTAATTTCGCGATCCAGAACAGTATTGTTTACCACCCCGCCTACAGCCTCTACATCCTTTTTCTTAGATATTATGCTTACCTTTTGCGATATAGATAGCATAGCAAGTTTACCGATCCCTTTTCTCCCTATAACGCTTCGTTTTGATGTATTATCTGGATCGTCTCGCCTTGAATAACCCACTTTTAAAAACCTACCCCTAAAGTCAGCCTCGTCCATTCCTTTTCCATCATCATCAATAACTAAGCGGTCTCTTTCAATCGTAATATCCACTCTCTCAGCTCCTGCATCCCAAGCATTTGAGACAGCTTCTGCAATCACTGTCGCAAAACTTCGATATAGCCCTCTACCTAGGTGGTTTAGTACCTCTAAGGAAAATTCAAATTTAAATGGCTCAGCTTTAGACATGGTTTTGTTGAAAATGCTCCTTAATTGTCTTGCCTATTACAAACCCCAATCGTGGCGGAACCGCATTGCCAATATGTTTTGCGGTGCGGGTCATTGATATTATTTTCCCAAAATCATAGCCCTTGGGAAAAGTCTGGAGTAAGGCGCCCTCTCTCAATGAAAGAGCTCGATCTTGCTCAGGATGGCCGAAACGCCCAGAGCCATAGTTGAAAAATTGGGTGGTCATAGTTGGCGAGACATTTTCCCAACTCATCCGCCCATAAACAGATACATAAGTTTTGCCACTTGCCTTTCGATAGCAATTTGGAAGAAGTTCTTTATCCCAATCCTTCCAAGAACCACTGGGCTTCGATTGCCTAATTCTTTTCAGATTTAGTTCATTTAAGTTCTTTACACAGTGAACGTGGTCTTTTTTATCTACTTCTCCAACTCTCAATGGCGGTAGCTTTCCGATAATATCTTGAACCGTTTTGTATTTATTTTTTGTATGTGTTGGGCTTGGGACCTGAATTTTGCCAATTTTTGACCCCATTAGGACAAGACGACTCCGACTTTGCGGGATACCATAATCAGGGCAATATACAATTTTGAAATCTATTGAGTAGCCAAGCTTTTCTAGTTCTTGAATAAAATTGTCAAATATTCTTGTTTTCGTGATGCCGCGTACATTTTCCATAGATATCACATGCGGATCAAGCACCCGAACGGCTTCTATAAAGTAATCTATTAGATTCCAGCGAGTGTCTGATTCTCTATTTTTATTTTTGTTGGTGTGAGACGAAAAAGGCTGACAGGGTGCGCACCCGACCAATACTCGCAAGCTATTTTTTGAATAAAGTTTTTTTAATTCCCGAAAATCATACTCAGCAATATCAGCCGATATAAATTTTGCACCGTTATTTTTTTCATATGTGAACGAACAGGTCTCGTCGTTATCAAGACCCGCCAGCACATCTATATTTGCCTCTCGTAGGCCGCAGGTTAGCCCCCCAATGCCGCAAAATAAGTCTATGGCTTCAATTTTCATAATCCTATTGTAATGCTTTTTTTTGTTTACAAAAGGGGGCGCGTCACATTTATTTAGCGAGAGTTTTCCTCATACGCCAACTCAGCCACGTCGCGCATGAGTCGTAAGATTTCTTCAATGTCCCCGTCTGAATAATTCCTGCCGATCATGCCCAAGGCTTTGCGGGCTTGGGGCAGGGTCAAACGTGTGCCGGTTCTGGTTTTTTGTTTTTGCATAAAGCCATGATCGGTAGAGCATGGCTGGAGTAGCAAGAGCTTTGCCGGGCTGGCTTAGTATTCGTCGGCCCGCATAATGGTCAAAACCCGCCGAGTGACGTTTGGATCAGCCGTGTCGGGCGATAGGCCTTTGTAAGCCGTATCGTAGTAATCCACTTTGAAAAAGAAGTTCACCTCATCTATCGTTACCCGACCAAAATCATGTTCGTCATAGGGATCATTGTCTTCACTAAAATCAGAAAATTTCCGAATCGCTGACAAGACATTGGCGCGGACGCTATGGCTGAGGTTTTGCACCCCTAAAGTTAGCAGAATATCGCCCCCGATGCCTTCCGTTCTGAGGGTGTCATTGAGCCGGGCAACCGTAGCCGAATTAGAATTTTCCATGGAGGATCATATTACATAATCCCCCATTTCGGCGTCAAAATTTGCCGTCGATGTTGGCTTTTCATCAGACCCATTTGTGTCAATTTGGCGTAACAGCTTATCCAACGCCGCCACGGATTTTTCCATGTGATCTGGGCTGTAAGGGGCATAGCGTTCCGTCATACTAAACTCGCGCGATTTGTGGCCAAGTTGAGCGGATACATCCCACGCGGGCACACCCTCTTTGCGCATCCAGCGGGCCGCTGTGTGGCGTAAGCTATATGGATTGACCTGCATATCCAATTCGACCTTGGCCCGGGTTCTACGCCAAGCAGTTCGTATCGTTGATACCTCTTTTCCGCGATAGCTGATAACCGGGCCCGTTTTTGGATAATCCCCATTGTTCCAATAGCGCTCTTTAAGCGCTGGCGGGAGTTTCACCGTCGGGCGATGTTTCTTGTTTTGCTTTCGCCCCAGCGGGTTTAGCAAGATCAAATTATTCTCAAAATCAACCTGCTCCCAAGTCATATCGGTAATGGCTTCCGGGCGTGCTGCCGTGCCCAACATCCAATAGATAAAATCCACCAAATGCGTTGAAGTCGCTCCTTCGGTCAGTTTGCGAATTTCAGAAGGCTCCAAAGGACGACCTTTGGGGTCGGCACTCCCCTTTTCTAGCATGGCAATATGCGGACAACTTTTAATTTCTCCGCGTTTCCAAGATCGATTGATCGCGGCGCGACCCACGGACAAATTGCGATTGATGGTGGTGTTGACCTGCCCTCTAGCGCGTAGCCAATGATGAAAACCCTCTTGCAAAGGAATGGAGGCCAGATCGCCCACACTGATATCACCAAAAAAATCGAGCCAGTACCGGATAGCCAGACGGATGCGCTGTTCGGTTCGGATATGCTTCCCGTGATGCTCATAATAGGCGCTAAGGACACTGGCCAAGGAAACTTCGGCTGGTTCGGCTTGTTCCGGGCGTTGATGGTTGATGAACCAAGCGGTTAAGCGCTCTTTGGCTTGCTCATAGTCCGAAGTACCGAGTGAAGCGCGGTGGGTCCGTCTATTTTGTTTGTCGAGCCAAGTGCGGTAGTAGGCCGGTGATCCGCTTCGCTGGCTAAGCCAGTAGTCTCCAAGTTGAAATTTGCGTTTTGTGTAACGTGACATGATTGTATTTGCGTGATGAGATAGGTGGCAATTTGATACCCGAAATAAGCAACGCGCCTTTGCCCTAGCCTCACAAATGGGAGTTTCCCTTTTAATCGAAGTTTTTTGAGCGTGGCCGGGTGAAGCCCGATAATTTTGGCCGCTTGCGCTTCGCTGTAGTGCCGGTAAAGCTGAAAACATTGATCCATAGCGATGGCTTGCAACAGGTTTTCGGGAGAAATATCGCCTTTCATAAGGGGTAAAGTTAATGCCCCTTGATAGTACTTGCTTTTTCTAAAAGCGTCACCGAATCTATCTTGAAGATACGGGCTTTCATGGTTTTGTGATGCAAACTCACACAAAGTCATTTTCCTGCATTTTCTTTTGTTTATCAGTCCTAAAGGTATAAAATACACTTGCTTTTAGAAGAAGCGTTGGTCGGGCTTTTTCTTGTCTCTCTTACCTCATTCTCATGACACGCCTTTACGGACAGCCTTGGAACAAAGGTCGCAATGTCGGGCCACGCCAAGCGCTAACGCCTGTAAATGTACGGGCTGTAAAAAAGTATCTGGCTCAGCAAAAATCACCGCATGATTTGTGCCTATTTACAGTCGCCATTGATTCCATGCTCCGGGCTTCGGATTTGATGCGCTTGCGCGTGAGTGATGTATCTTTTCCCAACGGGAATATCCGTAATAGCTTTCTATGGAGACAAAAGAAAACTTCCAATGGTGTTAATCCTGTGCTAACAGACTATACGCAAAGAGTGCTTAAAAGATGGGTCAATGCTAGTAATAAACTACCAAACCATTTTCTGTTCACTCGTGAAAAACCAATAGATGGAGAGCCTATCACCGTGGGATTTTATCGGAACTTGGTCAAAGACTGGGTAAAAGCCATTGGCTTACCGCCCCATGATTATAGCGCCCATTCACTCCGGCGCTCCAAAGCCATCTATATGTATGAGAGCGGTGTGGCCGTGGAAATTATTGGTCGTTTGCTAGGGCACAAAAGCCCTGCCTCTACGCTTCACTATTTGGGAATTGATGACAATTCTGCCCGTGCGATTGCAAATGAATACGATATTTTCAAAATCTCATCAGTAAAAAAACCCGTACAAAACAGGCAATTTTCAGCCGCTGAAATCAGTGATTTATGTGATCAAATCTGGGCGCAACTAGCCCCGAAACTCTCAGAATTATTTGACGAAACACCCAAAATAGGTAGATAATGATGATAACTAAATACAATATCATGGCAGAATGCAAAGAATCCGGTAACGGCAAAGGCAATTTCAAACTAGCCTTAGGAGCGCTCTTAGCAACCGTCGGTATGGGTTTGGCAAATTGCAATAAGAGTTCCGCCGCCGAAGAACAAGCTAAAACTCCACCTGCTAAAGAACTAGTATTGGCTAACGCTGATGAAGCCAAAGATTTTGCAACTCTGTCATTAGAAGTCCAAAATAGTATTCGAGGAAAATACGACGAGTGCATTGAGGATGTTAAAGATTTTTCCAAAGAAGGTTCTGGTGGAAGCAAAGAGGTAGAGCAAATTCTTTTTGATGATGGTGCTGATGATTGTGATGGCATGCGTAAAAGTCATATCAGAACCGCAGTAGCACAAAAAAGTATTGAAGAAACGACCCGTAGTATTACCTCTGGCTCATAATTATTGAATGACAGAAGAAAAAGCCAGCAGCTCATTACCGGAAGCCGAGGGCGAGACGCTTAATCGTGCACCGAAAATGGTACGACCATTAGAAGCTGGTGAAGCCCAAGCCCAAACGGACGCGAATTTGGCAAAACAAAATCAAATCCATCAAGCGGAACAAACGGCTGAGAATGCAGATCGTGCAGGACAGATTGAAATGTTCATTTTCAAAAATGAATTACTAAATAATGAAGCTGTTTTTGGTGATAAACCATTAAATAATGAAACGATGGCCATCGCGGTTCAGTTATTATTAGACGTAGAAAACAAAGCCCGTCAGGGAAATCCTAATTTTGATATTACAAAAGTATGGAACAGTGAAACGACCAAAAAATATCTTGAACGTAAATACTCAAAGAAAGGGGACGAAAAGGTTGCTGACAATAGAGAAATCAAGGACACCTTATTCAAGGGTGCTGTCGCAGAAATCCGCGAAAACAATCCAGAGATTACAAATGTAGAGATTTGTGCCACATTACTCAAAGCACCAGATCAAATTCCTCCAACGGAAATCGCCAAACTTCAATCCTTCGTTCGTATCCAAGAACTAGCTGCCACGCCAGAGGATGCCGCTATCGTAACGGCCAAGATCAATAATTTGAATTTTGATAATGGTATCCCTGATCCAGTGCTGTTCGTACAAGGGCAGATTTTCAATGACCCCAACCTATCTGAGGCCAGTAAAGACGCTATTGCCACAGAGCTTAAAATCCCCCGTCCAACTTTGGTGACCGGAAGCGATATCAATAAGGCTATGGACGCGGTCGATGCTGAGGGCAATCCAAAGTACACCGAGAAAAATCCGTTGCAAATACGAGGCGGCGTTAATGCCTACGTCAAACCAGACGGTTCACGGGTTGCCCGCGTTGAAGTTCAGGGCGTGGGTATTCGCGAAATTCCGTGGGAACGCAATGAACGTGGTGAGTATATCGGCCTCAAACTCTCTATGCTCAAAATCTGGGCGGTGAACGAACAGCGTGGAAACACGGACTTCTTTGGCGAAACCGTCAATATCGACAATCAAATACTGAGCCAAACCGACCCGGAAAAACTACGCAAAACCCAACAAATCATGGAGGCCTTGCTAGGTGGTGATGCGGGCTATGACGGTGAAGTCATCACCGATGAACAGGCTGAATTTGTCAGTTGGTTCGCTCAATATGTCAGCACCAAAGGCGATGCCGCCGAGGGTGACTTTGATAAACAGGCGGCTATTGAAAACCGAACTAATCTAGGGATACATCCTAATGGTGATATCACACAGATCGATTATGAAGTCATGCGCGAAGCCGGATCATTTGCACAAGGACAATACGGAACAGGTTCACCGGATTATCCAGCCCTGCAAAAGCATCTACACGAGATGTTCCCAGAAAAAAATATTCCACTGACGGGTGAAAATAAACAGTACGACCCTATGGCTGATTTTGAAGAAATCACCGAGTTTGTAGACGATACTTATCAAGCGAGTAAGTAAGTTTGTTTGGCCACGGAACGAAGCTGAGTATCATGTAGCCAACACATGCAACTCTATATCAACGATGACAAACAGGTGGTGCTCAAAAGCGATAACACGGATATTCACACCATTATTGATGATGTCCTGCCGCCAGTTCTCAAAGGCAAGCGGGTGAAGAGTGAGGATATCGAAGAATTTTTTTACCGCTTACATATCGCTTTGGCTCCACCGGGGCTTTTTGATGGTGTCAATAACGCTACTAAAGACAGTCCAGCCAATGTCACTATTCCACCCATTGATGAGGGGCATTATTTTTTACTGGAAAACGGGGTATTTCAACACGAGCGGGTGCGAGACTTGGTGAAAGCAGTGGCTATGCGCTGGCACAAACCACCGCCACCCGGATTTATATGGAATATCATCACCAGACCAGATGATTACGGACAGTTAGAGCCTATTTTGGAGAGGCTGGATATTCCTGAACCGCAGTCTGATATGCTGGACTTCGTAAATATCATGATGCCGCCAGAATACCAAAACGGCAAAGCCATGACCTCGGAAAATGCTGATGAAATGGTGCAAGTCATAATGCGCTGGGTGTTACGAGAACCACCCGCTAATGCCAAGGAAGCCGATAAAGCGATCATGAAGCGTGATCTGATGGATTTGGGCTTACGCGGTATTACAGGAGAACTGGACAAACGTCGTGCCAAATTAGCCGCCCAATATATCTGGAGTGCCGATGCGGGTGAGCCGAGTTACGCCAAGCTTAAAATTTGGCTTAATGCCCAAGATTCCAAAGACATGAAAACCGCTCAGGCCAAAACCAAAACGGCGCAGAAGAAAAAGAAAATGCAGAGGAAACAGAGGAAATTGGGAAGGAAAAGGCGGTGATAGTCTCATGACGCACTCGGAAATGGTGGAGCGTTCTTTCTTAACGGCCTTGAGTTTGGAGAATTTCTTCAACTTTTGCAGCCGATCTTTCCTCAATGGCAGCTACACTTGCAGCCGATCGTTCCTCAATAGCAGCTACATTTACAGCCGATCTTTCCTCAATAGCCGCAACACTTGCAACAGTGCTATCCTTAATAGCTGCGATCTTTGCGTCCACGTCCGCATTAGAAATCACCACCACAGCAGCAGCTATGCCCAGCGTTCCAAGAAGAGTCCCTATCACCCATTTTATGTTCTTGCTCTCAGAACGAGCCAACAATGCCTCAAATTCACTTTGCCGCATCTCATTGGCTGCTTCAAATTTGTTCAGAATATTTTCCGGCGGGTTTTCTTTCATTTTTACATACTCCAATTTAATGCTAAAAATTGCTTAGTCAAAACTAACGCAGCGGAAGTTGGGACGAAAGCGGTGATAGTCTACAGTCAGCATTTTTATACCCGGTTGATTTATTGTCGATAGTCGAGCAATATTTGACCATACTTGGGAGATAAAGGTGTCAGCAAATACATTTAGTGAAAAGCTTGAAGAGAAGTACGGTCTAACAACCTATGAAGTGCAAGACATAATGCGTTATATGAAAATTCTTTGTCAGGAATTTGTCTATTTGGCACAGCGGTACAAAACTGAATATTTAGTGGAACTCAAAGAAGCTTCAGGGCAGCTTCACAATTTCAAACAGGAAAAGAGCTTTTTTAAGAAAGCCTCGAGTCTCGTAAGAAGCCGACTAAGACCTTCTACCAAACAGCTCAAGGAGCAATACAAAAAAACACTAAAAGCAAAAAACATGTTGGTTGAGGCACTTGATGCTCACAAAATTCAAGGTGATTACAAACGGACAATCACTGAAATATTAGAATTAATGGCCGCTAGTCATCAATTGTATGATAAAGATCATACGATCACCGGAAGGCGGGCGTTTGAAACAATGTCAGAATCAAATATTGGATAATTAAAATGGCAGATTTCAGGTCTCATGAAGAAAAAAGAAACGATCAAATCCGGCAAGCTCAAGCGGAGCAAAACCAAGAAACTGATGCTCGCCAAGCTCTCAGACGCTTGGAACCACAAATAGATGAATACAAAAATGAAGTTGCCGAGTTAAAAGCTGAAAATGCGGCAATCATGGAAACCCTTCAAGCCCAAATCAAGGGCGTGCAAGAAACTAAAACTATGCTACTGGACCGGCTGGACAGCTTATCTCAAGACGTAGATCAACTGCACAAGAAAATAATGTCCGTTGCTGAAAATGACCTGCAAATGGTTCAGCAAATGAGTGATAGCCAAACGGCCCGATTAGAAAAACTTTCCATGCTGATCAGTGGTCGGGATGATGACTGATTCAACCGAGCTGCAAAAACGTCATGAAAATACCTTGGAGAGGATTGAGC
The DNA here is from genome assembly GCA_002733735.2 of Robiginitomaculum sp. Taxonomy (GTDB): domain Bacteria; phylum Pseudomonadota; class Alphaproteobacteria; order Caulobacterales; family Maricaulaceae; genus Robiginitomaculum_B. The sequence continues at coordinate 22,767 of NVWT02000006.1, forward strand.
GTAGCGCAGAACTCATCCGTCAAAGGCAAACCGAGGGCCACCAGATAAAAGAGCGGCAAAGCGCCCAAATCGCGATGATTGAGGGCTCAAACGCCAGAGAACTCTTGGAGCTTCAGCATGAACTCAATAAAGAGAATCGGCTGTTTGACCACCAGTTTGCCCTAGCGGAAGATGCGAGAGAATTAGAACGCGAAGCGTGTGAAATTCTGCTCCGTCGCCGGGATGATTTTATTCGACACCATTGGGAAAAAGACAAGGAAATTTTAGCGCTAGAACTAAGAGTGATCGAGAAAATGATTGAGGGGCGATCCAAGCAAAAACTTTCAAAACAAGAACACAGTCAGGCCAAAGATATGGCCAGCCATCAAACCAAGTTAGAAAAAGAATTGTTTGCCTACAAAGAGAAGTTTGCGACGGAACTAAAAGCCAGAACCAATCAGATGGAAGCGGCAGAAGTATCAGATCATTTGGATAAAATGTTCAAAGACGGAAAATTGGACTAGGCGGCGCACTCCCCCAGCTAGGTAATTGTCCTCCCGCCGGACCGAACCACGATCAAAAAGGGATTGAGTTGAATTTCTGACGATTGAGGGAGCCCAAGCTCACGAAAGAGGAAGGTATTCAAGAAAGACCCTTTTTGTAAGGGGAACCGAATTGATAACGCCTGCTTAACCCTTTGTTTTATTGACGTATTTCCCCACCTATAGACAATGTTTAATACAAGGCTGGAAAAAGGGTAAAAAATCGCCCAATATCAGTCCATGGAAATTTATGATTCATTTCATCAGGTACTCAATGATTGGCTGCAAGAGCCCCTCACTCCCAAGACAAATGGCGACATAAAAATTGGTGAAATGCAGCTCAAAGAAAACCCGGCTTTAGTGCTGGAATTGAGTGAGAAATTGGAAAGAGTGGAGGGGTGGTTGACGTTCACCGCTTTCCAGAAATTGTTTCAGAGCAAACTCCAGAAACCCATTCCCCCACAAGAAACTGATCCGATATTTGACCCTTCAAATATCAAATACGAATCTCCTAACCAACGCCAAATAGCCGTTAGCTACCGGTACAAAAAAGCCCTACAAGAATATGAAAAACGATACGCTCGCTATACGCAAATTTCGGAGGAATCACGCACTATTGTTTCGAATTATCGAGCTGACATTGGCGGGTATCTGGAATTTGTTGAGACTACCCTTTCATCTGCTGCACCAGTTAATTCAGGCTCGTTTTTTTTTGAACCTTGGCCAGTAAATATTCATGAAGCCGCTCGCAAAAGGCATACCTTTCTTACCGGCGGAACTGGTTCTGGAAAAAGCGAAGCCTTGAAACTTTTGATCCGACATTACGAAACCAAACAGACCGATACCGCCTTGGTCATTCTGGACCCACATGGAAAGTTGGCCCACGATGTGGCCTTGTTTGCGGAGCATCAGCACAATGACCGTCTGGTTTATATTGACCCCAATTTATCTTCCCAGCATACCCCGGTACTGAATGCCTTTGAGGTGTCAGATAAAAGCGTTTCCAGTCTGGAAACCCAGAGTGCCCAGTTGATGGCGGCAATGGAGCAGGTGCTGGCCGGTTTCACGCTCAATATGGAAAGTCTGCTCTTGCCCTGCCTAACTGTTTTGCTCCACCGTGATGGTTCTGATTTGTCCGATCTGGTTCGGTTTATGGACAAGGGCCGCAATCGCGATCTGGTAAATTATGGTATCCAGCATCTACCGTTTGATGAGCACCGGATATTTTTTGAAACTCAATTTTTCTCCCAGCATTTCGATAGTACGAAAGAGGCACTTAGAAACCGGTTCCAATCACTCATTAATATCCCCACCATCAAACAATTTACCTGCGGTTCATCCACCTTTGATCTGGAAAGCCTCATCGATCAAAAGAAAATTATTGTTTTCAATCTTTCTATCTCCGGGGCCGCAAAAAATTCAACCCGGGTGATCGGTCAATTTATTACGGCACTCGTGCAAAGCTACGCCATGCGCCGAGAGCAAAACCAAAATAATCCTAAAACGCCCATTCATTTTTTTGCTGATGAATGCCAGTATTTTGTGTCTCGAACGACCGATGATATTTTGGGCGAAAGCCGTAAGTACGGCCTATTTCTCACCTTGGCGACCCAGCGAACCGAGCAAGTTGGCGGTCGAACGCTAGACGCTATTCTGGGAAATGCGGGTTTATTTTTAGTCGGAAAAAACCGGGGCAAAACGGTTTCAAAAATGAGTAAAGAACTGGATATCGAACCAAATGATATTCGCTCGCTTCCTACCGGCAGCTTTTATTTGAGCCAATCCGGGCGAACTTGCATTCGGACCAAATTGCCACTTGTCGGGCAAAAATATGCGATGAAAGCCAAAGATTGGGAAAAGGTCAGGCAGGAGCAACTTGACCGCTATTATCGCCAGACCAATAAAGTTACCCGCCAACATTCTTCTGGAAAAGCTGCCTCTACAAACGCGCCAAAACCCAAATTGTCGTTTCCTGAAATGCCACCGATAAAGCCAAAAACATGAGTTTCACTGCCCTGCCCGAAAACCCACTAAGAGCTTTGGAAGCGTTGGCGATATATCGCTACCTTACGGCCAAACAGTTGGTGGCCTTGGGTATTGCCGCCAGCCCAACCGTGGCCAGAGATCACGTAGTTCGCCATCTGAAACGGGGGCGCTCACCACTCATTAAAACGCATGATTTTGGGCGTTGGCCTGCTTATGGTCGCTTGCCACATATTCACTACCTGACCGCCAAGGGAGCCAGTTGCCTGTGCGAATATAAAGGCTTGCCGGAAAACTCTATCCGTTACCCTAAAGGAGGCGTGCAATTCACCCGTGACATATTTCACCGGATGGCCCTCATTGACAGTCACATAGCTTTGCGAAATTGGGTCCACAACAATGATTTTACGGTTGATTTCTCTTACCAGTATTTTGACAAGACGGGCTCACTCCAAGGTCAATTTTGTGACACTAGACTTGATCTGGATGGTGGCGATTTCATTGAGCCGGACGGTCTGTTTTGTCTCAGCAAAGAATCCTTCAAACTTCCCATATCTTTGGAAGTGCATCGCTATCCCGACACGGGCCGGATCGCGGAGCAATTACAAAAAAACGCCTTTGCGATCCATTCTCAATCCATGGCCAGCAAATATGATCTAGGGGTCAACAACATCGTGCTTTCGGTACACGAACAGGCAACCACCATGAAGGCTGTGCAAAAGCGATTATTAGAAGCCCCCGGATTTGATGCGTACTTGCCCGGATTCCTCTTCAATACGCTGGCACAAGTAAAAGATGATTTCTCGACAGGCTGGACGTTTGCAGACGGCACGCCAGCTCCACATTTCAAGGGTTGACGCCGCTATTCATACGGTCATGCCATTCAAAAAAACCAATAACCTCAATATCAACATTCACCAGTCCAGATTTTTCATTCCGTGAACGTATATCTAATGCTGCTTCAAAATCATACTCCCATGATGAAATATCAAAACGACCTTGGTTTGTAATTACTCGTACTAAACCAGATATGCCTGAAACCAATTCATCAGTATAAGGTCTATCCTGCAAGTCTGTTGGAAGCATTTTGGCTTCAATACCTGTTACTGGTAGCTCAATAGAGCGATACAATTTATTGACCATTTTGAGAGAGATAATACATACAAATTATAACATATTTTTTTCTATTAGCAAAAGCGTTTGCAGATGCCACGCCAGCCCTACATTTCAGGGGTTGAAAGTTTGCGCGCCAATTGCGCGCCAGTGAGCACTTTCTAATATACGCTAAGTCATTGAAAAGAATGGTGCACCCGGCGAGATTCGAACTCACGACCTCTGCCTTCGGAGGGCAGCGCCAATAACATCCTTATAGTTTCTTATCTAATATTTAGATAGTAAATACAAGGAGATAAAGCTATAGCCATTTCCGTTCAGTTCCTTTAGACTCCCTTAAATTGCTTCCGTTTGCTTCCGTCACGCTTCCGTGGCCACTGGAGAGCCGCCATAGTAAAAATATCAAAGACCAAGGTTGACGCTTTAAAGCCTAAAAAATCTGATTATATAATTCAGGATGATGTAGTTCCAGGATTTGGTGTACGAATTTATCCCTCAGGGATCAAAACTTATATATTTCAATACCGGCGCAAACACCGCACACGCAGAATCGCATTAGGTAAGCATGGAGTACTAACACCGCACACCGCACGTCAGAAAGCTGTAGAATTATGGAACCAAGTTAATAACGGTGATGACCCTTCAGCAAATCGCTACGCCCTAGATGCGGGTACGACTGTTGCAAAGCTTTGTAAGCTTTACCTTGAAGAAGGATGTGATCACAAAAAACCTTCTACTATTGAAATTGATAAGGGTCGAATTTTGAGACATATAAACCCTCTACTTGGCAAAGAAATAGTTGCTGACGTAACAACTGATGACGTTACTAAGTTTATGAAAGATATCATTGCGGGGAAAACCGCTGCTGATGTAAGAACAAAATCAAGGGGGCGAGCAAGAGTTCAAGGCGGCAAGGGAACGGCTTCTAGAACAGTCGGGTTACTCGGAGGAATATTCACTTTTGCAATACGCAAAGGAATACGATCAGATAACCCCGTGCGAACTGTACAAAAGCCAAAAGATAATAAACGAGAACGGTTTTTAAGCGATGGAGAACTTAATGCTCTCCTTCAGCTGTTAAACGCCCCTGAAGATTTGCCCCTAAATTTTAATGTGGCTCCCGCCATCAAAATGTTACTTTTTACAGGCTGTCGGAAGTCAGAAATTTTAAATCTAAAGTGGAAATACTTGGATTTTAAAAATCGTTACATATTGCTTCCTGATTCAAAAACAGGAGATAAAAAAATCCCCTTAAACCAACCCGCTATAGATGTTCTGAATAGCGTCTCCAAGGTTAGTAAAAATCCGTATGTTTTTGTTGGGACTGGCGGGGGGCACTTTACTGCCCTGCAGAAAGGTTGGGAGAAAATTCGAGAAAATTTGGATATGCAAGATGTAAGGATACATGATCTCCGGCATTCATTTGCGTCGATACTAGCAGGTAGCGGACATAGTCTTGTGATGATCGGGAAATTGTTAGGTCATTCAGATCCGAAAACAACTCAAATTTATGCTCACTTGGTTGATAAGCAGCAATTAGATGCTTCAGATCAAGTTGGAGCTTACTTGTCTACCATAGGTAAAAATATAGATGAATAAAGTTACCTCCAAACTTTCAAAACTACAGGCGAGCCAACCTCATTTCTTTGAAGCCCAACGTGCGGCTGGTTTTATGAAATACCCTCATAAAGATTTGAAAAACATGGAAGCATATTACAATAATGGTGGGCATCTATGTGCACTAGAAAGAGCCCTTGAAATCTGCTTAATGCTGCTTCCTAACAACGACACCCAAATTGAACTGAACAAGCCATTGGAAACTATTTTCCAGATACCTACTTGGGTACTAAAAGCATCTATAGAAAACTTAAAAACTTTGCTGAATAATTCTTTATTTTTGGATAAGGGCATTGATGAATCAAACACTGCTCATAAAACTACTTTAGAGCGTATCACTGAGTATTACGAATTCTTGTGTGTACTACAATCGCAGTTGAATAAGACGACCACTTCAGGGGTTCTGTTGTCGGAAAAACATCTCAAACAAGCTCTTAGAGCCATTACCACTCGTATTGATAATGGAAAGTTATTTAAAATTGGTCCAGGACAGCAAGGAAATGAAATGGCTGCTCTAAAAGGCATGGCACGACGGTATGTTAAGTACCTCGCAGTTGTTTATTGCTCATCAACATCTGGAGAGGGTAAATATTCAGAGGCTACAGAATTACTAAGTGGCTCAATGCTCTATCAGGGTACCGAATCTTTCAAACAAGCATTTTACACCGTATTGAACTCTTTAGATAAGCCAGAAAGTGCCTATAGGTTTTTTCCTATGACTACCAAACGAATGATAACCTTATTTTCACATGATAAAACTGTTAAAGAAGAAGAAACATAAACGTGTATCGAATAGGTCAACATTGAATACAATAGACTTTGTGGCCATCGATAGACATTCTCGGAGTATGAAATCAACTCGGAGATACCACCATGAATCATTCCCAATACATGAGACCACTGGAAGCCGCCAAATATTTAAGGCTATCTACATCCACATTAGCAAAAATGAGAATAAAAGGTAATGGCCCTCCCTATACCAAAACTGGCGCTAAGCTAGTGTTGTATAATAAATTAAAGTTGGACCATTGGCTTGAAAGCAGATCACGTACATCAACATCTCAATTTTTCTAGGAATTATAGTCATGCGTAGATTAGCTATGATACCTATCTGGACTTATGGTCTTACAGCTTACTCATGGATAAAAGAGTATTTGAGCTTTATTCCATGCGGGGTAAAAAACCATGTATAAGTTTTGGACTCTAGATCCAGTAAAGCTCAAAGCATTTGCTGTTAGACACGCCGCACATGTGGAGAAGGCCGACAAGCTTATGAATCTGAGTGAGGATGAAATAGCCCTCAACAAGAAGCAAAATATAAAAACGATAAAGTTGGCGGCAAAGTATCTAAGACGGATTGCGAAGAGCGATGATAAAGAGTGGATCAAAAAAAGATCATATCAAATTTCCCGAGACAAGAACTTCCTAAAAACAGTTGCAATTCTCGTAAGCGTGAAAAACAAACGTTTATTCGGAAACGCACCGACCTCCAACAAGGAATTAGATAACCTGGCAATTAAGTGCATGAAGGTAATCAACCAATCAGAAAAATTCACTTACACTTACAAACAAAAGAATAAGGGTGGCAAGCGTCTTATCTGTAGTTTTGAAGCTATAAGATATACTCAACAAACCGCTATTTCCATGCTTATATCAGCAGCGTGCCCATCTTATCCCGATAACTATACTCATTCAGGGCGCGAAGGTTGCCACGGTTCTGCGAGAGCTATTGGGCGAGAACTTCTATATGGAAATCGGTATGTGCTAACAGCCGATATAAAAAATTGTCATTCGTCGATAAGGAGAGGACATATTCGATCTTTGAATGTATTGGACGAGAGGTTACTGCGTTATGTAGTGTTCCCTTCTTTCCTATGTAATTCTATCGAATACAAGCCCTCAGCAAAAAGCCCCCCGCTAATCCAATTACCACAAGGTGGCGCACATTCATCAGCGATTCAGAGTGCCCTTATCGACGGGTTCTTGGCTAAGATGCCAAAGAACAAAATCCGCATTATTGTCTTCGCAGACAATCTTGCGATTTGCGCTCCTAATGTTGCTGATGTCTTAAGTGCATTTAATGCCTTGAAACAGTGGATGCTCGGTCATCCGGCGGGGGGGCTTATGCTGCATGAAGTAGCCATTTGCGACGGACATTTACATAACAGTGAAATCCTCAAAGAATCTCCAATCAAATCCTTCAAGCTTGGGAAGGTCAAAGCTGGTGTGGATTTTGGAGGTTATTCTATATCGATGCATAGTCCGACTTCTGAATTACGATATCGGCCAAGTCATGCCGCTTGGGAAAAGTTTTGGGATAAAGTCATGGGCATCGATCCAAATGACAATGGATTACATTGGTCACCAATAATGGGTTATGACGAAATGGTGCAAATCGCTTTGAATCGTTTTATGAAATGGTCTCCATCCTTCCCGCTTTGGCAGATTAATCGTAAACAATTCTACAAACATATTAAAGAAGAAGAGCTACCAGGTTGCACTACGGTGCTGCACGAAAATGATTGTGTTCGAACCGCCTTAGCGGCCGAGTGGTTTCTCCTTAATTTAACCAAAAAAAGGGGTGCCTTACTAAATCACTCTGGAATTTTGACATCCAAAATAACGTTGGATGCTTAGCCGTTTGTTTAGGTTGTTGAATAGAGTCCCAATTTATATCTAGCAAGGGGTAACAATATTGTCCTTATTTGCATAATTCCCTTGTGTGAAACAGGTATAATAAGGCCGAATATGATACTAAATATATCGCTTTGTTTTAAGACACTAGTAAGGGAAAAAACCAACACATCATAGGTGAAGGTCTCTTTAACTTTAAGGGTGATTAATAGCCTTATCTAAAAGACCAGAAACCCACGCCAGCTCCTCCTCATTGAGCTTAGAGAGCTTAACTATAATATCTCCCAAAACACTCCTATCATCGCTATATGAAAGCCCATGAGAGGGAAACAAGGCATTAGGGGGTATATTAAACACTCTGCACAGCTTTTGTATGGTTTTAAAGGACGCCCCCGCCGAACCCCGTTCTAGTTTTCCGATCATCTCTACCGATACGCCGATACGACTGGCGAGTTGCGCTTGTGTCAACTTATGGTTCTGTCTGTAATGGCGCACCTGCCCTCCAAACAATTCATATATCTCAGCCATGATCCCTCCGAAACTGCATTCATGAGTAACGGATTCTGGAATTGGTCGTGAGGTAATGAAAATGCAGACTTGAGTAAAATCCGCAATTAGATTGCAATTAATGTCAAATTAGGTAACGATTGTTCATATAAAATCAAAATCTGTATTCTTAAGGAGGGGTAAATGAATAGAATCAAAATTGGATTGATAGCATTCAGCTTGATGATACCACCTGTGCTGGCTGCGGCATCTCCAGTCGGTCAACAAAACGCAAGCCTGCAAGATGCTACAAGAATTGGCCGATGGTGCGATTCCGCCATTAAAAGCATGCCGGATTTAGATTACATAATCGAGCTTTGGCGACTGCAAGACGGCACCTATCAGAGGCGGCAATTATTCACAAAAGAGAAAAGTGATGATGTGGATGTAAATATTAACTCTGCAAATAAGATCAATAAGACGTGGTTTATTCAGGATGATTACGGAGAGTATGTTCGTGTGGGTGCTGACGGGTCTCTACACTTGTATGACAGACTTGGTTTCATACGCAAGGCCATGCCTGTCGGGACAAGTACTAAGCCAGAGAACTGTAGGACAGGTACTTCCCGCTAATACTTACTAAGAGAGATTGCTAAAAAGGAGAACTGTATATGTTTCTACTTAATATTCTAACACAGGGCGCAATGATACTGTCGTTGATATGCTTGGCTGGGATCATATATCCTTTTGAACCGTTCAAAACTCGAAAAAAGGCAGTACTTGGGTTTATAATAACTTTCGTTGCATCTATTTTTCTCACATCAGCACTCACGAACAATCCGGGGTTTATTGCGAAACAAGAGCAGCAAGCTGCTGATAGCATTCTAGCTGCGAATATTGCCTTGGTTGCACAAGACTATAACAAAGCTGAGGCAGCGTTAGTCGGTGTAAGCGCCTCAGTATCTGAGGATAAGTTAGAGGAGATAGCTCAGATCAGGAACGCTATAGCTACAGAAAGGGATATGCCTATCATACAGGACATAATTTCAAACGATGATTATCGTGTTCTAACCAAATTAAAGAAGATTAAATCTATCTGGAAAGGCTTGCAGGACAATGAGGCTGGATTGAAAGCTCTTAGTTCTGAACTTGAGGCTGTTGTTTTGGAGTTAGTAAAACCAATTCCCAGTACTGAGCTAGCACCAAACCGTTTAGGGTATGAACTGCTTGTCGACATCGATGCTTATACAGACGATCTTGATCCAAGTTATGCGGAAAAAGCTCAATCATATGCAAGGAAAATAGAGGGATGCTCTAAACCAGATTATGAATTCATTCTTCAAGTCCCTAGGCGTTTGAATGACCCCAGTAGTTTCAAGCCTGTTAGAATATATTGGGGCGCGGTAAACAGTAATGGCACGAAGACAGTTTATATGAAGTATCGTGCTAAGAATGGGTTTGGCGGCGTAATATCAAATACAGCGACCGGTGTAGTAAATCTTTCAACGTGCAACTTCACTCTTCGGTCTTTGGGGTAAGAAAGGGTAAAAATGTCCAAATATAGCATCTTGCCTAATGATTTCGAGAGTAAAGCTAAAAAACCGCCCATGTCTGGTATAAGCGTGAAGGTGAAGAAGCTAGAAAGCCTCATGCGTCTCTCTATAACCGACCTACATCGATCCGGTGTATTATCTAGCGATACCCCACACAGTATAACGATCCAATATTTTGGGAAACCCATCGGTGTAATGAAACTACACGCTTGTCCAAACTTCTTAAGCGTTGATTATCCGAATGCTATACAGAGCAAAGCTAAGCCCCAGCACATCATACTCACGAGAACCAAGTGTAATTACGGCGGGTTTAGAACTTGGTTTAAATGTCCTGATTGTAAGAAGAAAATAGCGGTTTTATACTGGCAAAATTATTTCAAATGCCGTAAGTGCACCAAACTTCATTATGCCAGCCAGTATAAGTCTGAATGGGATCGTTTGTGTGTTAAAGCTAAAAAAATCAGACGAGACCTTGAAGGATCAGAAAACATGTCACAACCTTTTCCTGATCGTCCAAAGGGTATGCATATGGCCACATATTTCAACCGATTAGTTGAATATGAAGTGGTGGCCAGCAAAGCTTTCTCAATGTTGAGGTTGAGGTCATAGTAAATATTTATTACCGCCCCCCATATCGCCCATCCTATATTTACAAAACCGGAGGCATATCAATCCGCCGTCATCGGGAAGCATAATGCCATGCAATCCTAGACAGACCCGTAAAAGCAGCATAGTTTAAAATCAATTATTTTGACAAATTCAGCGCAGGTCACATCGTCATCCAACAACAATCGATTGTTATATGAAAACTGGCAACCCAAACCCAATCTACCCGCCGGAATTATTAGTGGAGATATGCCCGCATTATTACGAGCTACACGATCAACTCATGTTGGAGATTAAAAAACACTTTAGAAAAGCAAGCAAAAAACCTTTGCGTATTCTAGAAATTGGTTGTGGTAGTGGCTATACGACTACTTGCTTACTGATTAGTTTCCCTGATGCCAGCATCGTATCAATAGATCGTGATGAGAAAGCCATCCGGCAAGCTAAAATAGCTACAGAGCAATTAGGCGAACATGTACAAGTGTCTTTCGTTCATGACGATGCTTTGTTATATTTGCAAAACAGTGATCGCCCTAAATTTGATGTCATAACTTCCGCACTTACATTCCATAATTTTACAAAGGATTATCGTAAAAAAATACATGCTATTTTGCGAAAAAACCTTAGAACAGGAGGAGTATTTGCTAATGCTGATAAATATTATTTAGGAAATAGAGCCACCCATTTAGCGAAGTTGAATTGGCAAATTTCTCAAATTATGGATGTGTTTGCAAGCAAGGCAGATTTTGACGGTAACCATGACTGGGTTATGCACTACCTTAATGATGAATTACCTCAATTTAGAATGCCGTGGAGCACAACTAAAAAAGAATTGAGTGGTAACGGCGCTACAAAAATTACTCGAAAATTTTCGGAGAAAATGGAAACAATATTACTGGCTACATTTTAGGGCCTGAGTCTGACCGAACAATTTCAGACGTTAATGCATGACTATCCACACCACGATAGAAATATTCTCCTTCTTTTTTTCCAAATATTTTTTGATCATCTTTAGACAATGAATTTTTCAAAACTTCTAAAATGCCAGGAGCTTCATCTTCAATTTCCATTAACCTAAGGTCAATAAACTTTCTTAAGGTATCATCTGACTTCCTTACTACAAAGCCAACAGGGTATAGAAGTTCTTTCGGCTGAAGTAGGTTTATGATGTTTTTATCAATAAACTGGGGCATTCGCTCAACCTGCCACCGTTCATAAAAGAGAATGTCAGAACGGTTGTCATTATCTTTCTTTGATAAACAGGCGAGCAATTGTTTTAAGTTCCATTTATCTACTTGCGCCTCCCCTTTATGAAAGTTTGATAGATATTTAGAGCAAATTTTTTCTTGGAGTTCGCCGGGCCTCGACCTAATATAGAGTCCTTTCCCCAATTCATTTAACTTTGATATTAATTCGTTGAAGCCAAATTTTGATTTATCTTTAATGAGTGCCTTCCAATGTGAGCCGTCAGTGCTGATAAATGCGCCAATATCGGAGTAGAAAAGGGGCTTGCAAAACTCGACACTATTTGATCTTTCCGTATATTCATATAATGGCGTTGCGATAATGTCATATTTGTACCTGTTTTCGCCCTCTATTTTATTATTGAGACCATCCAACAAATTCTCCCATGTTGATTCATCATGGTCACCAGATAAGGTTACACCAGTGTTTTTAAAAACCTTCGTTAATAAATCAAGGCCAAAGCCTTCGACTTCATCTTGTGCATTAATCTTTAAAGTTGGATAAAATTCAATGTATCCGTATTTTACGCCATTTTTCTTAATGTCCTCAAATCTATCATATTTTTCTAGGTTTAATGTAGCTTGAGTCTGACCACCCTTTTTGTTTAACTTATATATTCTTACGAACTGCCAAATTAATAAACCTGTCATTCCAACGGAATACAGCACTAATAACACGACTGGCCATTGCCATTTTTCCATAAAGTTCGTTTGGGATTTGGCGGCTTCCACCGCAGGACCTACGGTGTCTCCGACATTTTCTCCATCTATCACTTTTGTGATTAAGACCGCTAAGACTAACAATATCAACCATATGATAACGCTCCATAGCCACTTAATGAAGCCCAATAATTTTTTCCATACCCACCGTAGGGCATTTTTCCCTAATGAGGTTTTTTTATCGAGGGCGCTATTTGTATTGCTGTCGCTCATGACGTTAACTTACCCCCATCCATAATATATGCTTCAGCTTTTAACTGTTCAGAAAATTCAGAACTATGAGTTATTGCAAGAACGCTACAGTTAATGCGTTTTAGTTCTCGTAGTATATTTACAACGATTTCTATGTTTTTTGCATCGAGAGCAGACGTTACCTCATCGAGAAGCAAAAGCTTGGGTTTGAAAGATATTGCCCTCAACAGAGCAACTCTTTGGTTCTGTCCAAGAGATAGCTGGCTTGGGTATTTATCCAATAATTCGATAATTCCTAACTTGTCCGATAAAGCTTCCATTTCGCCCTTACTATATCCGTCACGCGCTTTACGCCAAACACTGTCGATGTTTTGCCGTGCGGTCATGTGTGGCCACAAATATAATTGTTGAAAAACTATTGATAATGAGGGAAATAATGTATATCTATTTTGGTGTAGGCTACCGCCGTTTTTGATTATTGAACCGTTAAAACTATATACTATCTCTCCGTCGTCAAAGCTAGACAGTCCAGCCAAACATCTTAACAATGTGGTTTTCCCACAACCGCTATATCCTTTAATAACAGAAATAGTTCCTGCTTTTAGTGTCAGGTTCACGCCCCTTAAAACCCGTTCCGTCCCATATGACTTATGCAATTCTTTGCATTCTAATACTGTTGTCATCCCGCCTCCCTCTCTTCCGGTAGCGAGAATTTTTTTCTTAGAGCTTGAGCGAGAAATATAATCGGAAGTGATAAACCAAGGTAGAATATCGCTAGCAATGTATAGATTGGAATTGGTGCGTACTCTATGGAGTTGATTCTTTGTGCTACTCGGAAAAGTTCCTCAACGGATATTAAGCTGGCAAATAATGTCATATGTAGAACAGCAACTTGGATTTTGAGTAAAGCTGGAATACTTGAGCGCATTATTAGTGGAAATTCTATTTTGCGAATAGATTCATATTTTGAAAACCCATAAATATTCCCGCACTCTATGTATTCTTTCGGGAGCTGCTTAGCGGCATTTGTTACCGTGTCCGCAACTAAGAAGGCGTTGACAACGGCAAAGATGATCGTTGCCGAATATATAGGAGCGATTACTACACCGAATGCAGATTGCAAAGGATAGTGTACCCAAAATAAAATGGCTAATACGGGCAAGGAGGCCACGACCATGCCCATGGCAAGAACCGTCTTTGACATGGTTTTTGATTTCCATGTCATGAAGCCGACAACAAACCCAATTAACAATCCAATTGAGGATGCTAAAAAAGTTATCCATAAAGTAGTCATGGCGCCCGAAAAGAATGCGGGCCAGTATCTTATGAGTAGGTCAAACACCTTATTCGGCTGGCGATTTAGTTCTGCCAAATGAGCCAGAGTATGCTTCGTATTGGTCAATAATCCTATTTGCTTGGCCAGAATTGATTATTTCCTCAATAGCAATGTTCATTGTGTTTTGAAAATTGAATGATCCTTTTTTAACAAGGAAGCTGTTAGGGAATAATCGCAATGCTCCAACGCCCTGAACCTCTCTTATTGTCCCTGGGTTCTTTGCCATATACTCCAAAGCTATTGAAGGCTCCGTAAATGTAATATCAGATTTTTTTGTTGCTATTTCCAATAATAGCTCACTAACGCCACTTATCTGCGTCAGGCTTACCTGTTGTGCATTTGGAAAGTCAGCATCTGAAATTATACCAGCCATTTCACCGTCCATCACGGCAATTTTAACATCTGAGGAATTAACCAATTTAATATTACTGTCGAACCGTATATCGCCGTCCCGGACATAAGCTTTGACATTGCTATAAAACGTAGGCGTTAGAAAATCGGCTTTTTTTCCTCTGGCGGCAGTGGGCCAAATACTGGTTGCTACAATATCGACTCGTCCGGAATCGACGGCTTCGATCATTGATCCCCAACCAAGTTCTTCAACAAATTCTACTTCCCATCCTAAATTTTCTGCTGCCTTCATTAAGATGTCATGCGAGATGCCAGACATTTCTTTGGTGTTAGGGTCAACTATGAAGCTTGGCGGGTATGGGATATAGCCAGCTCGTATTACCCTAGTCTTAGTGACGCGATCAAAAACGGGATCGTTAAAACCAGATGATTGCTTCCCCGTATTTGGTGTGCACGCAACTAAAGCCCCCATTAAAATTAAAAACGGAAATAAAAATCTTTTCATTTTAAACCCCTTGTAACTTTTAGTATTAGTGAACAGACTTGAATATCGGAGGCTGTTTTGCCTTTGTTACGCTACTATTAATTCGCTGTCCAGCTTGAAGAAACGCCTTTCGGTTTTAGCCGCTTAGTAGGTGAGGAGTTTTTCTGTTCAGTACAAAAATAAAACCATCTACCTCCCGAAAGTGATGGAAGTTGGGGCGCAGATCGCAATGATACCATTTTGATTTAATGTGTGCACAACAGACAGAGAGCTATAGGTCAAATACTTGCGTGCCTAATGTCTGAAATGCCTAGTTCAGACATTCAATGTTTAAAACTAACTAACTAACTAACTAACTAACTAACTAACTAACTAACTAACTAACTAACTAACTAACTAACTAACTAACTAACTAACTAACTAACTAACTAACTGGCAAAGCGTTATAATTACCATTTGACCACGCCGCCCTCCAAGCTACGCTTAATTCGGGGTGAAATCGTTTTGCTCTCCCGTATTTATGGGAGGCAGCATTGCTTGATAATATATGGACTGAATACCTAAAAGAACGGCTGGCCGAAGAGCTGGCTGTTCACAAACCACCACAACAAAACCACCAATCATTACCGGAACGCTGGATAGCTATGAGCTTGATGCAAAAAGCCATAAGGCGGAGCGATTCTAACGAGGCATTGCGTGCAGGATTATATTTGCTGAATGTCGACTACCGGATACTTTGGCGGAGATTATGTGTAATTGCATGGGAAGATATAAGCTTTGGTGATTTTGATCTGTGCGGTATGATCACAGCCGCCTCAGGATCAAAGAGATGGAGAGCTAAAGTCGGCGGGGAGTGGAAGGTAGCTTCTTATCTCATCAGCCAGCTATGTGCCGCCCAAAAGAACAGGGTGACAGATGATATTGTAACCCTCGTAAACCACGATGCATCACTTGAGGTTATACGGAGAGAATTGGCAATCGCCTCTGTAGAGAGTTTGCAATCAATTGCAAATTCACATTCCGGCCTCCTCCTCCAACGTGTCATAGCTACATGGTATGCATTGGGAACGCAGAAGTTTGGCTCCGATGTTCTGCATAGACGTAAAGGCGACGTAGATCACTTCTTTACTTGTTTTGATACAGACCAATGCCCTGAGCATGTTCTAGCCATCTGTAGAGTGGCTCTATCGCGATCAGGAACCATATTACCTGCCTTTATCCCGCTTCTATGGAATGATTGGATGAAGGTAACGGAACCATTACCCTCTAATACGGATAATGGCCTACAAAGCTATTCTATAAATTCTATTCCTAGATACGCATTTGATGGTCACACTAGGGCGGGGCGACGGTATCTATATTGGCTGGCTGATCAATCCAATGATCTTCAACAGTTCTTACAAGATGTAGTACCTAAGGCTGACAAAAACGCTTTACTGCGCGAGCTTTGCTTTAAAACCATATCCGCACTCTGTGTTGATCGCCAAGCTTGGAGCGTCACTGATAGCGTTAGACTAAAGGCTGACCAAGTCGGCTACGGTCTTACAGCGGCTTCAATCAGTCAGGGCATGCAAATACTACGAGTGTCAATGAATACATACCCCATGACGGAGAAGCATCTATGAGCCGCTCCGTAACACACAAACCAACCTTTACCTGTTACAGAAGCTTTTGGGGAGCAGAATGAAGCCCTCCGAAGCCATGCCAGCCGCATATCTACGGGTAAGCACCCAAAGGCAAGGAATATCAGGTCTAGGACTAGAGGCGCAGCGTAAGGCCATTGAGTTATTACTGGACGGCAAGCCCTACCGCGAGTTCATCGAGATAGAGAGCGGCAAGAAGGCCAAACGGCCAGAGCTTGAAGCCGCCATTGCCTATTGCCGCAAACACAAAACCAAACTGGTCATAGCCAAGCTTGACCGCCTCGCCCGTAATGTTCACTTCATATCTGGCCTCATGGAAACAGGCATAGACTTCATTGCCGCCGACATGCCCAACGCAGACAGATTCATGCTCCACGTCTATGCTGCTATGGCTGAGGAAGAAGGACGGCGGATTAGTGAACGTACTAAAGCGGCTCTTGCGGTGGCAAAAGCACGAGGCGTTGAACTTGGAAAAAACGGCAAGGTATTGGCGGCTAAGAACAAGGCAGAAGCGGACGTGTTTGCAAGGGGGGTTAGCTCGAACTTTGAAAGGTTGGGGATTTCACAAGATATGAGTTTACAATCGATTGCCAATTTACTGAATATTGATGGTGTTACTACCCGACAAGGCGAAATTTGGTATAGAGCTACCATCAGTCGATTACTGAGTCGTATAGAACGATAAAGGTTTGGCCTCCTTCATATGAAGTGGAATAAATTTCTTTTTGAAGGCTCTACTATGATGATTTACTCCATGCTTTCTAAAGAGTGGAAGTTCGATTTTATCAAAATTTCCACTCTGCCAATATAATTTCGTTGTTGATAGATTGAGGGTTGTGGGTTTATCATAGCCTCACTCTCGGCAAAGAAGAAATAAAGGAACATTGCTTCTATGAGCATGACTGATATTGAATGGACTGATGCAACATGGAACCCAGTCGCTGGTTGTTCCATTGTATCAGCTGGTTGTACAAATTGCTATGCAATGAACATGGCTATGCGCCTTGAAGCAATGGGAGTTGAAAAATACACTGGGCTAACGAGAAAGTCTGGAAATAGAACCATTTGGACAGGTAAAGTCAGAGAAGACCAAAAATCTTTGCAGATACCTTACGGTTGGAAAAAACCTAAGAAAATATTTGTTAATTCAATGAGTGATTTATTCCATAAAGGAGTTAGTGTTGAGTTTATACAGTCAGTATGGGACGTTATGGCAGGAACTCCGCATCATAATTATCAGATATTGACAAAACAACCCGAACGAATGCGGGATGTTTTGATCAAACATATAGGTGAAATTTTGCCAAACGTTTGGCTTGGAACAAGTGTGGAAAACGCAAATGTTGTCGGCCGTTTAGAATTCATTCGGGATACGCCAGCCGCAATACGTTTTGTTTCTTTTGAACCGCTAATTGGTTCGGTTGGTAATGTAAATTTAGATAAAATCCACTGGGCGATCGTTGGCGGGGAAAGTGGCCCGAAGGCACGTCCGACAAGTGAAGCTTGGATAGATGAAATACATGAGCAATGCTTAACTTACGATACTGCTTTCTTTTTTAAACAGTGGGGAACATGGGGAAAAGACAACAAGAGAAGATCAAAAAAAGCAAATGGCAGAGTGTATCGAGGGCGAATATGGGATGAAATGCCAGGAACCGCACATGCGTAAAGATTTCATAGGTAAATAGTGTATGGTTAAAAAAAGCTACAATTGGGAAGATGGCGCAATCCTAGACGAGCATTCCAAAGTCAAACTAAAAATTCTCGACGAATATTTTTGTGAGTATTTGCGCGTACGGTGTGTTTTACCACAACAAGAAAAATTCAGATTAGTGGTTGTGGACGGTTTCTGTGGTGCAGGCTTGTATAGCTGCGGTGCGTTCGGTTCGCCCCTGATTTTAATGTCTGCATTACAAAGAACAGAGCAGGAATTGAACCTTTGCCGTGCTGCGGATGGTTTTAAACCTATACGCATAGAGTGTCATTTTGAGTTTAATGATACCGATGAAAATGCCGTAGCTTTATTACAGAAAAACATTGCTCCACTGATTGCAAATATTAAAGAAAACTCTCCAAATTTATTGATCAACTGTACATTCACGGTTGGTGAGTTTGAGGTGCAACAAAATCAAATTTGCAACCGTATTGTTAGCTCGAAAGTTCGAAATGTTTTGTTTAACTTAGATCAATACGGCTATTCAAATGTTTCAGAGGCCACAATAAAAAAGCTGATTTCTATCACACACTCTTCTGAGATATTTTTAACATTTGCGATTGCCTCTTTTCTTGCCTTCTTATCTCCAGAGCGTTTGCGCCAAAACTTTTCATTAAATAACGTTCCGTTTACTGGTCAATTATCAGATATCACAGCCCAACTTAGCAAACCAAATTGGCTGGGAGCTGTGGAAAGTACGGTCTTTGAAGCATTATGTAATACGGCTAAATATGTTAGCCCTTTTTCCATTCATAATCCTAGCGGTTGGCGATATTGGTTAATTCATATTGCCAATTCATACCGCGGACGTCAGGTATATAATAATGTATTGCATAAAAACAAAAGTTCCCAAGCTCATTTTGGAAGATCAGGCTTGAATATGTTGAAGTATAGCCCTGACGAAGAAACATCTCTTTATCTTTTTAAACCTGAAGATCGCCAAACGGCAACAAACCAATTATTGAATGACATCCCTAGATTTGTTGATAAACAAAACGAGCGCCACATAAAGGTTGGAGCTTTTTACGAGCTGACTTACAATGGAACACCTGCACATAGTGACGATATTCATACCGCTATCATAGACAATCCGGATTTAGAGGTACTAACACCAAATGGTGGAACGAGAAGAAAACCTAATATGATAAAACCGGTGGATGTTTTGCGGCTACGACCGCAAAGGACTTTATTTTCACAAGCAAATTTTGATGTCTAGCAACAGGCATATCAAGGAAACACGATGAAGAAACTTGAGTGGTCACAACTATTAAATTCTACGCGGCGAAAAGATTTGGATAATAGCGCTAGTTCCATATCAGCGAATGTAGGAGGGTCAAGAACAGAAATTGAGCGAGACTATGACCGCATATTATTTAGTACACCAGTACGGCGTTTAGCAGACAAGACCCAAGTGTTCCCTTTAGAAAAGAACGATAGTGTTCGCAATCGTTTAACCCATTCTCACGAAGTTTCAAACCTTGCACGGAGCGTTGGTGTCGCTTTAATGTATGGAAAAAATGACTTACCCAAGGACGACCAACAGAAGCGTGACATTCCCTCAATGCTTGCGGCAATTGGCTTGGCACATGATATCGGTAACCCACCGTTTGGGCATCAAGGTGAAAAAGCCATTGGTTCTTGGTTCAAGGATAAGAAAATAGAGGTGCTTGATTTCAAAGATTCAGAAGAAGAAGTAAGCTCACGTATTATTGAACGCATGGAAAAGGACTTTTTGGAGTTTGAGGGGAATGCCCAAGCATTTAGAATTTTGACAAAACTCCAACTTTTAAACGATCAGTACGGGCTGAATTTAACATTAGGTTCGCTTGCGGCTCTTATGAAATACCCTACTACATCGGAGAAAACAGATACGAGCAAAGTGTCACTTAAAAAATTTGGGTGTTTCCACTCAGAACTTGATTGTTGTAAACAAGTCTGGAAGTACACTGGGCTTGAACTTGGTGTTCGTCACCCACTAGCATACATAATGGAGGCGTGTGATGATATTGCTTATTCGGTACTAGATGTAGAGGATGCAATAAAAAAGGGGTTAATCTCCTACAGGGATCTGATAAATTATCTGGGAAAGTCAACGACCGAAAACGAACTTGGCGAAGGTGACCTCCTGAAGAGGGTTATCAAAAAGTCTGAAGAAAAGCATGAAGAACACCGACAGGAGAACCTTTCACCTTCGGAAATCAACGATATTTCCATGCAAATGTTTCGTGTTTATGCAATTCACGAAATGATTACGTCAATAACGGAAACATTTACGAGTGAATACAATGATATAATGAGTGGTGAATTTAAGGGAGATTTAATAGGTAATTCTAAAGCCAGAATTATTTGCAAAAGGCTAAAAGACTTTGCATTCAAAAACGCCTACCAAACAAGAAGTGTTTTAGAGTTGGAATTAGAAGGCTACATAATTATTCGCTCACTGATGGACATGATGTGGCCAGCAATCAAGATGAGGGGTGATCCAATAACTCAAAAGAAGCATATTGGAAATCCATTTGAACGATATGTTTATGGGCGAATTTCTGAAAACTATAGAAGGATTTTTGAGGATAAAGACAATACGCTCCCCTTGAATTATAAAAGGTGCCAATTATTAGCTGACATGGTATCTGGCATGACGGACAGTTTTGCGATAGACTTTGAAGCAGAATTAGCAAAATTACGAATATCGGCTAACTAAGGAAAAGTAGTGCGTGTTGCAAAAGACATTAAGGTTTTAAAAAAACGGGTCAGACGGTTTTTTGAATATGTTCCAGAAGAACGCCGCACGGTGAGCAAAGTTTTACGGGACTTAGAGAATGTTGCGGATGTCTATGTCTTTGGTGGATTGATGCGTGATTTAGCCTTGTATGGCATTGATGACTTTAATAGCGATATAGACCTTGTAGTGAAACCTAACGATTTGGTGGAATTTAAACGCATATTGGGGACTTATGGTTTCTCTCAAAATAAGTTTGGGGGGTATCGGCTGCAATCACAGAGGTGGCTGTTTGACATCTGGGAATTTAAAAATACATGGGCATTTCGGGAAAACCATATTTCACCTCACAGTAAGCGCTCGCTCATTGAAACCACCTTTTTTAACTGGGATGCAATTTTATATGATTGTAAATCCAACCAAATAATTTGTGATGACAATTACTTGCACGCAATAGCCCATCGCAACTTAGATATTAATCTTCGGAAAAACCCAAATAAAATAAATTCACTTATAAGGGCTTTAAAGTTTATTGTAAAAGATGGAGCTCACACCGGTACTGDATHDVCAAADTTHATSATTGNAAABVWBGTVDKHABYBGAGDDTTGHAMTADCDTANAATAHVAWMWBAAAVATTATACAAATCCTTTTCTTCAGCGAGATACTTTAACCCGACTTAGAAAGCGAAGTAAATGTTGGAACCATGAAGAATTTTTTACGTGGACAACTAATAAACAACTTGAGTTTTTTGAAGAAGTACGAACCCCCTTGGAGAACTTAGTAACCCATTATTAAAAGTATTTTGCGCAAATTTAGATCTGCGCTGAGAGAGATTTTTTTATAACACACTCATCTCAACCTGAATGAACAACTCTCTCTATGAAGACCATTCTGAATTAAACAGCACTCATCCATGCCAACCGATTTACTTCTCAAGGGTTACATCAAAGCCCGGAAGCCCTAAAAGTATCCATCGCATTCAAATCAAATGGATGAAAAGCCTGCCATATGCTTCCGTGGCGCTTCCGTGCAATCAATTGCAAATATATGAAACTCGCCTAAGCCATTGAAATAAATGGTGCACCCGGCGAGATTCGAACTCACGACCTCTGCCTTCGGAGGGCAGCGCTCTATCCAGCTGAGCTACGGGTGCTTATGGAAACATCATTCCAATTAAGGCGGAACCTAACCGATGCATTGCGCCCTAGCAACGGGGCAAATGCGAAAACTTCGCGCCAGCTCATAACAATTTCATTTACCGTCTTTATTTCCGGTAAGCTCGATAAAAACTTCCTCCAACCCCGGCTCTTTGGTTTGTAGGTCGTTGATTTTAATACCGCTGGCACGTACTTGTTCGATCAACCCGCCGACCCCTTGTTTGGTTGTCGAATAGCGAATAACCAAAGTACCATCGGCGCGTAATGTAGTATCTAGTCCAGATAATGCCGCAGGAACTTCCTTTAATTCTTTTTGYGGCTGGATCAGCARGGTTTTTTGATCGAGGCGTTTGATCAWGCTGTCYTTGGCCTCGCAAGCCACTACTTCACCATGATTTATGATCGCTATAGTATCACAAAGCTCTTGCGCTTCTTCGAGATAATGGGTGGTCAGCACAATGGTGACACCATTGGCATTTAGCTCACGCACATAATCCCAAAGTTGACGGCGTAGTTCAATATCAACACCGGCAGTTGGCTCGTCCAGTACCAAAACCGGCGGTGAATGCACCAATGCTTTGGCGATCAATAGCCTTCGYTTCATACCGCCCGACAAAGTTCGCACATAGGCCTTGGCTTTATCTTCCAANACCCATGGCTTGTAATATTTCCATAGACCGACGTTCGCTCTTKGGAACTCCGTAAAACCCRGCCTGAAAYTCCAGACTTTCAATCGGGGTAAAGAACGGATCAATATTGATCTCTTGTGGYACTACTCCGATGGCMGCYCTTGCTTGRCGRGAGTTCTTGTCGATATCAACGCCCCATATTTCGCCGCGCCCACCAGTTTTTCGYACCAAGCCGGCAAAAATATTGATCAATGTCGATTTCCCAGCACCATTAGGCCCTAGCAATCCAAATATCGATCCGCGCGGTATATCAAGGCTAATACCTTTTAACGCCTGCTTAGGCGGCAAACCTTTATGTCCGGGATAGGTTTTTTCCAGATCAAAAGCGCGAATGGCAAATTCTGGTAAATTCTCAGCTAATTTAGGCAATTTATTATCCTTGTAGATGAAAACCCGCATTGACCGACAGGCACGCTTGCATAACTATGCACAATCAACAGCATCTACAAGCTAACAGGCTACATTAATGACCCAGACACCGAATAAACCACACGGAAAACCACTGGACACCATTGTAGAAAGTGTACGAGTTGCTTGTGATGGCGGCATATCCGGCCACCCAAAGGTTTATTACGACCTTAATGATGATGGCGAAGCATGGTGCTTTTATTGCTCCAAACATTTTATTCTTGCTGGATCAAAAGCCGACAAAAATCGTAACTAAAAATCCGGTATTTTTTTGTTTTAAGATTTTCACTACTCGGATTTGCGGTAAATAAAAACCATTAGCACTTTTCTAGTGTTTTCCCCCGCGGATAAAACTTAAAAAGGCTCCGCAATAAAGGGTTTGTTGATATTACAAATCCCTTTGTATATTTTACCGAAACCCACGTTTCATGGGCTTATCGCGTATTCACTGTTGTCAAAGAGCAGCAACATGACAGGTACGAGTCATTTGCAAGACCATTATAGCAAGCGTGGGTATTGCGAGGGTGTTTGACACTTATCCCCGCATCTCAAGGGTCACTAAGGGTCAATGAGTGCTAATTCTTTGCTAATTAAGCCTCGGTTTAGGTAATTTCTTTGGCAATGAGTGCTAATTAAGGGGTAAGCAAGAAGGGGTGCGTGACCCTTATTCACCCTTCTTTTGTCTCGCGGCAAGTTCGCTCCGCTCACGCCTACGACGTGCGGCGAATGGTCGCCGGCGCGCAGTCGCGCTTGCCAGCACAAAAGGGCTGGAGTTGTCTCACGGTCAGATTGCTTCGTATACTACCAATTCCGTCATACCGGGCATCGACCCGGTATCCAGCCTTGCAGGCGGCTTGTGGCAACAGTTGGCAATCACCAGCCAACTTTGATGCGATAAACATTGGTGGCTGGACTCCGGTTTTCGCCGGAGTGACGATACATGGTGGGATCACTCCTTAACAAGCTTTTGCTTTAGCACCCCCTCCGAGCGCATTCGCGCCCACCTCCCCCATAAAGGTGGAGGACATCTTCCTCTGTCTCACGGTGAAGTGCTAAAGCACCGCCAATAGAACTCCTTCTCCCGGATCGGGAGAAGGCTGGGTTGAGGGAACTTAAAGAATCGCAATTCAAGCAAACTGTCTTCACCCGAATAAATCGTGTGATAACAATAGGTGGTGGCAATAAAACACAGCCAAATTATTATTGACTTGCTTGTTCTCGTTGCTTGGCCAAGGCTTCAGCTACAATCTTCGGAGTTAATATTTCCGGTAAAATCAACGGTTTTGGGCTTACAGGCGAATAAACCAAATAAAGCGGCACACCGACCCGGCCAAATTTTGCCAACTCAGACGCGATACGATCATCTCTAGCTGTCCAGTCGGCAACCAGAAACGCGGCGTTGTATTTGGCAAATGTTTCTGCGGCCTTGTTACCGGATAACGAAGTACGCTTATTGAACTGACAGGTAACACACCATTCAGCAGTAAAATCAACAAATACCACTTTGCCCTCGGTTTGCAGGCTTTGCACCAATTCCGGCGACCAAGCTTGTGGTTTTAGGCCAGAAACATCACGATCGGCAAAACCATTAAACACCATAACAATCGCGGCAATAAAGGCGATGCCCGCCATTATTTTACCAAAGACTTTTCCCTTTAATGACCAAAAAGCAAAAGCAATCAGCAAGAACGCTATCAACATGGCAGCAATTGCAATCATGCCCTCAAGTGATCCCAACACCCAAACTAGCCAGATCGCTGCCCCGAACATTGGAAATGCCATAAATTGGTGAAAGCGCTGCATCCATGCGCCGGGTTTTGGCAATTTGCGCAATAATTGCGGGTAAAAACTAAGCAAGGTAAATGGTGCGGCAAAACCCAAACCTAACGCGGCAAATATCAGTAATGATCCCGGCGCACTTTGGGTTAATGTATAACCCATCGCCCAGCCCATCGCCGGTGCGGTACATGGCGAAGCAACAATTACCGCCAATACACCGGTGAAAAATGCGCCAACATTGCCATTGCCCTTGGTAAGTTTATTGCCAATTCCTGTCCACTGCCCGCCAATTTGAAATAGCCCTAAAAAGTTAAGCCCAATAACAAAAAACAATACTGCGATGGCCGCGACAAATGGCGGATATTGTAATTGAAAGCCCCAGCCAATTTGCTGGCCGCCAGCTTTTAACGCTAATAATAATCCACCTAAGAACAAGAATGAGACCAACACGCCAATTAAAAAGAAAATTCCGGATTTGCGAATTTTTGCCGCCTCGTCATGGGCTGCTGAAACAAATCCCATTACTTTCATCGACAAGACCGGAAACACACATGGCATTAAGTTAAGCAAAACGCCGCCGATAAATGCCAATAACAATGCCAGTAACAAACCGCCTTTAATGGCTTTGGGAGTAGTTTGCAAAGCCGGGTCAAGATTAAACCCGGTGGCATCTGGTGCAAAGTTTTCGGTTAAATTCACTGTCCATGCTTTGGCTGATCTTCCTTCGCCAAYTAYCAAAACACCGTCYAGTGMYTGTAATTTATCGCGCTTGGCTCGAAAACCGGCATTACTCCAAAGTGTAAAGCCTTGCTCACCAAAACTGAGAGTTTGCGGATCGTTATGTTTGACCATTCCAATATCAACAGGAAAAAACCTAAGATATTTTTTGCCGCGCTTTATGTTGCTAACCGCATCACCGATAAAACTAAAACGGATTTTATCGCCATCAACCGTAAAGCCACCCTGTAATTGCTCAATCGGTAATATTGGTGGCAAGCCATTAAGCGCATTTTTGATACTCTTGGCATTAGAAGGTATCTCTGCTGCGCCTTGATTAAGGGTTAGTTTAAGTACTGCCCCCTCTGGTATGCACACATCTTTGCAAACCAACCAGCTAGTATTGGCGGTAATGGTAATTGGAACGCTGGCATCAAAATCGTCGGTTGCGGTAAATGGTATCGGGTACAAGGTCTTGCCCTCATATCCATAATTGACCAACGCGCCGAGATAGATCGCCTTTGGTTTTGGCCATAAAATTTCACCCGCTATCAGACCAGCAGGTAATTGCCATTTAATTGCTGTTGGCAGGCCAGCCGCACCGGGATTGATCCAATAACTATGCCAATGCTCGCGTAGATCCATTTCCAGAGCCAAATAAAACATATCGCCAGCGGAAATGTTCTGGCGCTCACTGATCAGCGTTGCCTTAGCATTATCGGTTTGCACCACATTGGTTGGCGCAGCCATCGCCGTGGCAGTGGACAAAGCCAACAATAAAAACCCAAACAGTAACGAACGCACTTAAATACTCCACTATAAACGGCACCGAAAAACGGCAATAGTTTTTCTCTTTTACACTAGCCAATCAATAGCGCCAGACACCTCGCGCAACTGTGATCAAACAAGTTTCTCCTAAATCAGTTTTTCATCCAAAGCTTTTTTAATCAATTCAATGGTTTCATCTCTACCATAAATTGCCACGAATGACCCGAACCTTGGCCCGGAACTTTGACCTAATAATACTTCGTAAAGCGCCCGGAACCAGTCACGTAAGTTTTCAAATTCCGCCGATTTACCAGCGGCAAACACTTCTGTTTGAATTATCTGGCCGTCATTCTCGCCAGTTTGCAAAGCTGATAATCTTTGTAACAAGTCCTCTAAGCCCTTGCGCTCTTGTGCCGTCGCCAAACGATAGGTTTTTGTCGGTCGAACAAAATCGTTAAAATAAGCAATTGCATAACCGGCCAGTTGATCAAGCAATGGGTGCGATTTAGCATCTGCTTCTGGCAAATAACGAGAGATAAAACCCCACATTTGCTGTTTGGTTTCTGCCGAAGCAACGGAAGCCAAATTAAGTAATAAAGAAAACGAAATTGGCGAGCTTTGCTGTGGCGGATTGCCATTATGGATATGCCAGACCGGATTGCCTAATTTGGCCTTGTCATCTTGTTCCGCATAAGCGTTCAAATGCTGCAAATATTCGTCAGTGTTTTTCGGAATTACATCAAAAAACAACTTTTTGGCAGTTTTTGGCTTTTGATACATGAAATGCGACAAGCTTTGCGGCAGGCCATATTTCAACCATTCTTCAACCGATAAACCATTGCCTTTTGATTTGGAAATTTTCTCGGAGTTTTCATCTAAGAACAATTCATAATTAAACCCGTCCGGCGGAGTACCACCAAGGGCGCGGCAAATTTTTGATGACTGATGTACGGATTCAATTAAATCCTTACCAGACATCTCATAATCAACATTAAGCGCCGTCCAACGCAAAGCCCAATCCGGCTTCCATTGAACTTTTATATTGCCGCCAGTTACCGGAACTTCCTTTTTTTGCCCGTCAACATCCTCAAATGTAATCGTTCCAGCTTTCACATCACGCGCCAAGGTTGGTACTTGTAATACCTGCCCATTGATCGGGCTTATCGGCAAAAACGGTGAATATGTTGCTTGGCGAATGCCGCCAAGGCTCGGCAACATAATATCCATTACTTTGTCAAAGCGCTCCAGCATGATCAGCAAAGCCTGATCAAACTTGCCTGTTTTGTAATACTCACTGGAAGAAGCAAATTCATATTCAAAGCCGAATTGATCCAAAAACGCACAAAGTCGAGCATTATTATGCGCCGCCAAGCTGTCATGAGTACCAAATGGATCAGGCACTTTGGACAGCGGCAATCCCAAATGTTGTTGTAACATTTCTTGCTGTGGTAAATTCGTAGGTACTTTACGAAACCCGTCCATATCATCAGAAAAAGCAATTAACCGCGTATTATAGGCGCCATTGCTCATTACCTCAAAAGCATGACGAACCATCGACGTTCGCGCCACTTCGCCAAAGGTACCAATATGCGGCAAGCCAGACGGCCCATAGCCGGTTTGAAACACAACTTCGCCACTGCTTCTGCCTTGTCTGGCCAGACGCTTTAACAGCAAACGCGCTTGTTCAAACGGCCATGCTTTATGGTTATTAGCTAGTTGATTAAACTCACTCATTTTCAAACTCTTTTCATTGCAGTTCCTCTCGCTTAGCTATGCCAAGCTAGCTGGTCAAGAAAACAAACCATATATAATGCTGTTCTTCATATTGAAACGTAAAAAATTAACATCTTGGAAACCATGATCGGGTGAGTTTGTAACAACTTTGTTTTATCACGCTGGAACCGATAATGGGTAGATATACCACAATTATGTTTGCCGCCATTTATGGCTTGCTGGCAATAGTCACATCTTTGGCCTTATTTCGGGTTATGGATGTCAGTATTGCTTATGCTGCGACTATGGGCGCCTTGGTGTTTTTAAGTGCTGCACAAGCTCATTCTTTTGCAGCTCGAAACATTGAAACCAAAGAGATAAAAACCAGTATCGATAACTTACAGCAATCAAACTTTGAACTTTCGATCAAACTCGACAATGCTCACGAGGAACTGTCCGAGCTTTCGTCGTTAGTCAAAGAAGAAAGCATTCACCGCAATCATGCTATTGTCTCTGAAGTACAAGTAATTGAGCAAATGATTGAAACAATGGGTGACGACTTTAACACCCGGTTGGCGGAAACAGCACGTGTTGGAGCTGCTAAACTTGATCAGGTGCAAGGTACTGATGATAAGCACTTAATGCTTACCTTAGTAAGAGAGGCTTTGGAGGCCGGACGAGTTGAGCTGCACTTACAGCCGATTGTCTCATTACCGCAACGCAAAATCTACTATTACGAAAGCTTCACCAGACTGCGCGATCATGAAAACAATGTGATTATGCCGGCTGACTTTATCAAAGTTGCCGAACCAGCCGGATTGATATCCGTRGTTGATAATTTGCTATTGTTTCGTTGTGTGCAAATTGTCCGCCGCTTAACCCAAAAAGACCGGCGCATTGGAATTGTCTGTAATATATCGCCGCACTCATTGGGTGATGAAGAGTTCTTCCCGCAATTCCTCGATTTTATGCGCAAGAACTCTGATCTTGCCGGATCATTGGTTTTCGAAATTGGGCAAAAAGAGTTTACCGAACGCTCGGTTACTGAAGCTCGCAATATGTCACGACTAGCAGACTTTGGCTTTAGATTTTCGATAGACAAAGTTCAAACCATGGATTTTGACCTAGCCGATATGAAACGAGCCGGTGTCAAATTCCTAAAAGTCAGCGCCGAGATGTTACTAACTGCTATACATTCATCAACTGGCGGCGCGTTACCTGCTGCTCCGGATATCCGCGTCGAGGACATGGTTCCATACTTGGCCGGCTTTGGTATCGAGCTGATCGGCGAAAAGGTCGAAGACGAAGCCAGCGTCGTTGAATTGCTAGAGATCAATACCGGCTATGCGCAAGGTCACTTGTTTGGAACACCAAGGCCAATCCGCGAAGAGTTTCTTGAAGAAGCCGACGAGCCGCTAAAAATGGCCAGCTAGGATATATCTTCTGTCTCGCGGTCAAATTGCTTCGCAATGACCTACGACGTGCGGCGAATGATCGCCCTCCAAACTTAAAATGGGCGCGGTCGCGCTTGCCAGCTTTAGTCCCGAATTGCGACACATCATAACTGGCACAGCTCTTGCTATCATATAACTGAATGAAAGCGTGTTTCGCTACATTCTCCATTGCACCGAATAAAAAGCTCCTTGTTGTAACGACAAGGGGCTTTTTTCTTGCCGATTATGTTTGACCGAATCAGTTGGCAACCGCTAGCTTGAAACTTGCAATCATGAAAAGTTGAACCCAATGAACCCATTTTCCAGCATACGACGTGAATTTAATTTTATCCGCATCATGCTGGGTACATTAAAAAAAATCGGTCATATTGACCCAAGTTCAAACTTTCTAATAACCGACGAATTAGAACAAATAATAGATCAACACGAAAACCGGCTGGCTTTTATTTGTGATGATCAACAATGGACTTATGGGGAGTTTGACGCTTATGCCAATCGTGTGGCTAATTGGGCGGTAAGTGCCGGCTTTGCTCCGGGTGATACTTTGGCTCTTTTTTCGCGCAATAGACTAGAATATGTGGCCATCTGGTTTGGCTTGTCCAAAGTTGGAGTATATGCAGCTTTGGTAAATGACCTGCTTACCGGCAAAGGCTTGGCGCATTGTTTATCTGTTGCCGATAGCAAAGCGGTACTGTGCGAGCCAAAACTGATTAAAATCGCTAAATCATCGATGAAGCACCTGCCAGAAAAATTACCGCTTTGGACGTTTGATGGCGAAGACCACGCCGAAAAAGACTTCGATGCCGCAATAAATGCCAGCGATGATACCCGCCCGGATCGTAGTTTACGAGCTAATATCAAAGCTCGTGATATATTACTTAAAATGTTCACATCGGGCACGACTGGCATGCCGAAATCAGTCAAAGTATCCCACGTTCGTGCCCAGCGTTACGCCCACAGTTTTAGTGCGGCAATGGGGGCAAAAAAGACCGACCGCATGATGATGGTATTGCCATTATACCATGCAACAGGTGGCCTTTGCGGTGTTGGCACTGCCTTGATGAATGGCGGCGCATTGATCATTGAAAGATCATTCTCGGCACGGAATTTTTGGGAAATAGCCTACCGCAACAAAGCTACCTTGTTTACTTATGTTGGTGAAATATGTCGTTTTTTGATAAATACCAAACCCGGAAAATTTGACAAAAAACATAAAATCCGCGCCATGTTAGGCAATGGCTTGCGCCCAGAAGTTTGGACAGTGTTCAAACAACGGTTCGGCGTTAAAACTATTGCCGAGTTCTATGGAGCTACCGAGGGTAATGTCGGCTTAATGAACGCTGATGGCAAAGTAGGCGCTATGGGACGCATTCCATGGTATGTGAAAAAAGCTTTTAATCTAGAGCTAGTAGCCCACGACTTTGAAACCGGTGAAGTGGTTCGCAAAAAAGACGGATTTTGTCAGCCAGTAAAAGCCGACACTACCGGCGAGGCCATTGGCCGAATTGATCCTAATGATCCACGGTTTTTATTTGAAGGTTATGGTAATGCCAAAGATACCAAGAAAAAAATACTGACCGATGTTTTCGAAAAAGGCGATCGTTATTTTCGTACTGGCGATTTGATGAGAAAAGACCGCCATGCCTATTATTATTTTGTTGATCGGATCGGCGATACTTTTCGCTGGATGGCGCAAAATGTTGCAACTGGCGAAGTTGCCGCCGTTTTAAGCAGTTTTGCCGGTGTGCAATTGGCCAATGTCTATGGGGTAAAAGTTCCCAAACACGATGGGCGGGGCGGCATGGCGGCATTGTCCATTGATGGTGCGCTCGATGGCAAGGCTTTATATAACCATCTACAAGAAAATCTTCCGGTTTATGCGCGGCCATTATTTTTACGGCTGGTTAAAAATGCCGAAACCACCGGCACTTACAAGTTCAAAAAAACCGAACTTGTGGCTGATGGCTTTTCTCTAAGTAAAATCAAGGACCCGCTGTTCATTATCGATAACGCCAACCAAGACTATATACCGCTAACCAAAAAAATTGAGCAGGATATAATCGCCGGGTCATATCGTTTCTAACGGAGGTTTTTGCCGAGTATTTCACCTTCAGGATTGATATTTGTTCAATAAAAACAATVCTTAAAAACTGGCCTATGGCTTGCTAGTTCTTCTTTATAGATTATGGAGAACTAAATGTACGCGACCAATATAACCGCCGATGAATTACACAAAATTGCTTGGATACTGGTAGATCGCCATGGCAGTGACGCATTTGATATGACAGCAATAGCAATTGCTGAAATGCGTGAAGTTGGCGATCAACGTCGGATCAATGCCTGGGAAGCTTTGCAGTCGGTAATTGCTGATGCACTTGGCGGGCATTTACAAAAAACCAAACAAATAACTTTGCACTAGTTACGCTACGTCGTACCATCAAACCTATGGCGCAAAATTTTCTCGACCTGTTTAATGGAGCTTTCACCCAGATCAGTGATGATCTTGGCGAGAAAACCATTCGCATGGCCAGAAAGGCTTTTTCCGCCTCTAAGCAAAAAATTGAAAAACCAGCCCCGAAAATGGCAGAGGTTCGCGACCTGTTAATTCCTGGTGCTAATGGCGCATTACCCGCACGGCTTTATACGCCAGTGGCCGCCGGTCACGCGCCCGGGCAAGGTCTGGTGTTTTTTCACGGCGGCGGCTTTATAGTTGGCGATATTGCCGGCTATGATAATGCAGTAAGCCGATTGGCAGCAGCCGCACGGATCAGAGTGCTTAGCGTTGAATATCGCCTTGCGCCGGAACATCCGTTCCCGGCAGCACATGATGATGCACAAGATGCTTTGCTGTGGGCGATTGCCAATGCGCCAGAACTGGGCATGGACCCGGGATTGATCTCGGTCGGTGGTGATAGTGCTGGCGGYATGTTAAGYGCKTGGCTGGCRCAATGGGCGGTACARAACGGCMTTGTTTTACAYTCRCAATTATTATTRTTYCCRTTGCTACAKTTGATTGAAACYAGCTCAAAACARCGYAAAYCTGCCGATGCTYATATTTTGGSWAAACCGGCATTAAACGCAATTCGCAAGMATTTYGCCAAARRTGCYGATCTGCATGATCCRCGCCTTGCTCCGATATTGGGGCCAATTTCAAAMAARCTSRCTCCAGCGGTRATTGTSACTTGYGGRCTTGATCCKTTACRCGCCGAAGGCAARGCCTATGGCGATATGTTRGCGGCGCAAGGWGTGCGGRTCAAASCATTACATTTTTCCAGAATGCCACATGGATATTTGAACGTCACCGGAATTATTCCCGGCGCAGAAGACGCCAGCCTTGACGCATTTGAAGCCTTTGGACGATTTGTCGGAACCTTACCGGACAAGGATCGTGAATAGCTCTTATCAACCAGATCCGGTAATTGTTGATCTAAAAAATGATTTCCTTCAAACGGTATCGCCAGCAAATTTYAAGAAAACAGAATTACRGTATTTCAATCAACGCGCCGCCAAACAAATTGGYTTGSACGACTTAASCGAACAACAAAAAATCAAYTATTTTGCCAAATTTGAACCATTGCCAAACAACCAACARCAACCATTGGCAATGGCTTATCACGGTCATCAATTTGGTAGTTACAATCCYGATTTGGGCGAYGGGCGCGGKTTTTTATATGCACAATTRCGCGATAATAGCGGYAAATTRCTTGATCTTGGCACCAAAGGCTCTGGGCAAACCCCTTGGTCACGATCCGGCGATGGTAAGCTAACCTTAAAAGGAGCAGTGCGCGAGATATTAGCTACTGAAATGCTCGAGGCTTTGGGTGTTTACACCTCAAAATCATTTTGCGTGTTTGAAACCGGCGATCAATTATGGCGCAATGACGAACCGTCTCCGGCCAGAAGTGCCGTTTTAACTCGTTTGTCGCATTCAAACATTCGCTTTGGCAGCTTTCAACGACTGGCATATTTGAACCAAGCAGAAGAAATGCGGGTTTTGCTAAATCATATAGCCGATCAATATATGCCACATCTGCAACAACTTGATCCAGAAATGCTGCCGATGGCATTCCTTAGCGAAGTCGCCACTAGTTCTGCTGAWCHTTGCGCTAGCTGGATGGCTGCCGGKTTTGTTCATGGCGTGCTTAATAGCGATAACATGAACATAAATGGCGAAAGTTTTGATTATGGACCTTGGCGATTTTTATCCAAGTATGACCCTAAATTCACTGCTGCATATTTTGATACAAACGGCCGGTACGCTTATGAGAGACAAGCCGAAGCCGTTAGCTGGAATTTAGCACGACTTGGCGAGGCTTTGAGCATTBTAGCACCAGTSGAACAATTACAACTGGCACACCAGAACTTTGCAGSTARRTGGGAAACAGCATTACCAGAAGCATTTTTGCGACGATTAGGCTTGCGCCCAAACAACCAACAACAAGATAAAAACTTTCTTCAAATACTCTCTGACACTCTGTTAACAACAGAATTATCGTTTGAAGGCTTCTTCTTTGACTGGTTTTGCGGCGATGAAGGCAGAGCCTTAACCCGTCCTAATCTGGCAATTTACAATTCCAGCCAGTTCATTGATTTACGCAAGCTATTAAGTACTTACCAACCGGATCGTCCAAAACGCTTGCAACATGAATATTTTAGCGCCGAAACACCACAAACATTATTGATCGATCAGGTGGAAAGCCTATGGCAACCAATTGCTAAAGATGATGACTGGCAAGAGTTTGAGCAGGTAATTTCGCGAATTGATCAAGCGCGATTGGCTTATGATATATTCATATAACTTTTATGAAGCACCTGTTCAGCCTGCTTTCAGGTTGATAAGTGCATATTCGATCTTGCCGAGGGACTTTTGAAAACCAAAGCAGGAGTCCAGACATGAAAACCATTAACTTAAAAACCGCTTTAATCGCAATATTTGCCATAAGCACACTAGGAGTAGCCGTTCCAGCACTTGCCGATGATCGCTCATCGCGCAACGTCAAACCGCCACCAGTTTCATCTAGTTATTATGATCGTGGCGGTTACCGTGATAATTACCGCGTCGATCGTGATCAGCGCAGATGGAAACGGGATCGAAAAAATCGCAACCGTTATTCCGACCGACGAGATAACCGACGGTATGATAATCGTAGATGGCGCAATGATCCGCACAAGGGACGCTATCGTTCTGAGAGGCGCTACCCTAGATCATGGTACAATATTCGTGGTAAAATCATTTCTACTGGCCGGGGTCGAAATGATGGTTGTTTTCGGGTGAAACGTTCCGGAAAGTATAACCACTCGCCAGCTATTGTTACAGTTCGCTATTGCGAGAACCGCTATGGTAAGCCAGTAAAAGTTCACAGTTCCAAACGATTGGTGCGTTACACCAGACCAGCATATTATCGCTGATAACTATAAACAGGTAATTCCCGGCTTATACTTTAAGTCGGGAATTATTTGAATTGTCTCAAATAATCCCGATATTCCTTGCCAGTTTCTGGTGCAAATTCCTGCCCAGAAATAATGTTCGTCTGTATACGATCAACGCGAAAGCTACGAAAATCTTCGCGCAATTCACACCAGCCGACAAGTGTCCAAACGCTACCCCAACACTCAAGAGCCAATGGTATTATCAGTCTTTTAGTTTTTTGATTGTTCTGATCTTGGTAGCTAAACCCAACTTTTTTCTTTGCGACAAGAGCACGACGAATTATATGTAATGATTTTCTAGTAGAAGTATTACTTTCAAAATAGATGTAACCAATAGGTAATTGTCGGTTGTTTGTTATATCCGGTGGCAAAACGGCATTGATTTTAAGACCTGCCTCTCTTGCTGCGGCGACCACTTCTTCATCAGCGGCGGCACAAACCATTTCAATACCCAATTTAACTGCTTGTAATTCTAGAGGGGTAAATGAGAGAGGCGGTAATTCAATCGATTGAATAATCATATATCCAACTCCGCGCTCGCCCTCAATGGCAACACCAGAGGCCATAAGCCCTTGTATGTCCCGATATACAGTGCGCACAGAAACGCCAAGCTTATCAGCGATAAACTCGGCGGTTCGGAGCCTTTGCCCTCTTAACATTTGAACTATTTCAAAAAGGCGGTCAATTTTTCGCATTTACTTTCCAAGTATCAGGAAATTAATTGTACATGCAAATGTTGCATTTTTGTAGTTTGCATATCAATCATTTCGCAAAAAACTTGAACCTCAGGAGCTTGCATAAAACCTTCTCCCGCTGCTTTGGCCGATGCCATGTCCCTCCACTGCGCGATATCCATCCAAAGGTCATCTTCATTTACGCATAAAGTTCGGTTGAGAAAACCATCAAACGATTTAATAAAAGCCGTAGATTTTTGTGCCTCTTTTATAAAGCTTGCTGTGTCTATGCCTGATTTTAGCCTAAACTCTACAACTTCAGTTACTTGCTTACTCATTATTATCTCCATTAATTTTTGTTGATAACAATGCGTGTAACATGATGCTACTGACACCTTATGGCAGTTGATTTTACTTTTTAATTATTATTCTTCCAAAGCAAACAACTCGTTCAAATATACCGCCAGCCGAACACCGGCCTGACTTAACCGCTGATCAATCATTCCAATATGATTAAATGTATATTCCCAAGAAATGATTTGCTGTTTCGGATAAATTTGATCACGCAATTTGGTACTTTCTGAGATCCAAACCAATGGATCGGCTGTTGACCAAGCACTTATTTGATCTTCGGTCATTTTCGACTGTAACCATTTGCTTTTTTCGGAATAAGATAGTTTTTCGCGATCTAGCATTGTGCTATCCCACACTGAATGCAAATTGGTTGGGTTATCAAAATAAACCACCGAAAAACTATTGCCTCCGCGGTCTTTACCATTACCGGCATGTAGTGGTTGGTGCAGGTCGGCAACAAGGTGAATAGTAAAACGAAGTGCCAAGGCTTTTTCATCRCGGCTRGCAYCAGGGTCTTGCAGAAYCKYAGCAAATTTCTTCAATGCAGTAACAGCRTCACCACGATCTGGTGCGCCVACCTGTTGATAGGTTTTACCCTTAGGAACTGTTACATAATGATATGATCTGGCTTCTCTTTGCCARAACTTATCCGGGCTAGCACGCATAAAATCCGGCCAAGTTGAGGCCTCTGCCAAACTCTCCACCCCAAGAATATTGCGCACTTGCGCTCTGGCGGTTTCGCTTAACATCGGCTCGGCTATTGCGCCGGTTACCCGGTGGCCAGTTGAACCCCAAGCCATGACCTGGCTGGCAAAAGCTGATACTGATAAAACTATAATTAAAAACCTAAACATAAACATTCTCGCATTTGAATTTGAATAATTATTATGACACACTAGGATCAGTATCACCAGCAAAGAGAGATTAAATGTTTATCATATTCCTGAAGTTTTCTGAGAATAAGTCCCAAGCTGGTCAATATATGGCCGGACATAAAAGCTGGTTGCAAGCTGGATTTGATGATGGAGTATTTCTAGTTAGCGGCAGCTTACAACCCAATCAAGGCGGCGGGATTGTTGCCCACAATACTTCTTTGATTGATCTGCAAAGCAGAATAGATAAAGACCCATTTGTAGTGAACAATGTTGTCACAGCGCAAATCATCGAGATCACTGCTTCAAAAGCAGATCAAAAATTAGCATTCCTACTTGAATGAGCAATATATATCCTCATGCTCTTTCATCTTTCGAGCTTTCCATCACCACATAAGAGGTAATCGAGCTGATATGAGCAAATGTACCAAGCACATCAGTATGAAAAACCTTATATGCCGCCAGATCAGCGCATTCGATCCGCAATAAATATTCGATAGAGCCAGTTAAATTATGACATTCCCTGACTTCTGGAACTTGCGCTACAGAACGTTCAAAATCTTGCTGTGCCGATTTGTTATGGGTTGAAAGCCCAACCCCGACATAAGCTATAAAATGATTACCCATTGCCGCTGGGTCAAGCACCGCCCGATAACCGGTGATCACCCCAGAACGCTCTAACTCTTGCACCCGCCGTAAACACGCCGATGGCGACAAACCAACTCTTTTTGCTAGCTCTAAGTTAGTTATCCTGCCGTTTCGTGAGAGAATACGCAATATATGCTTGGTTTGTTTATCTATTTTGCTCATTAGTTGTGATAATAAGTACAAACAAATAAATAAAGCAAGGAATAACCAATTATTATGGCTAATATGCTGATATGACTTATCAATATATTACCGCCCTTACCATGTTCGCTTTTGTCTCTTCGATCACACCTGGGCCAAATAATTTAATGTTAATGGCATCGGGGGCAAATTTTGGCTTTAAGCGCAGTCTGCCGCATATGCTAGGGATAAGCATTGGTTTTTGCTTTATGGTTATTTTGGTTGGCATTGGCCTAATAAAGATTTTTGACCTCTATCCGATCAGTTACACAATTATGAAGGTTGTAAGCGTTGGTTATATGTTATTTTTAGCCTACAAAATAGCAAATTCAGCACCACCCAAAGACACTAAGAAAACTGGTAAACCATTTACTTTTTTGCAAGCTGCTGCTTTTCAATGGGTCAACCCCAAAGCATGGGTCATGGCATTAGGRGCAATTACCTTGTTTGCTTCATCACAAGAATTTTCTGCTATARTTGTGGTGGCGGTAGCTTTTGCTTTGGTCAATTTCCCAGCTATTACAGTTTGGACAATCCTTGGGCAGCAAATGCGCCGBTGGCTAAAYAGTAGATCAAAGTTGCGAGTGTTTAATTACACAATGGCAGCTTTGTTAATTGCTTCGCTATATCCGGTTCTTTTATAAACTCTTGCHTGAAAGAATAATGTAAAAGCACTTGCAAAATGTTCACACMCCCTTATAACGCCGCTCTTAACTACCTGTCGGGCCAAAGGCATGCCTTGGCAGGTGTTTTCGCACCTTTCTCRAWAGAGAAAATTATAGGAGAGCAAAATGCCAAAACTAAAGACCAAGAGCGGCGTTAAAAAACGCTTCAAGCTCACTGCCTCTGGCAAAGTAAAAAGCGCCCAGGCCGGAAAACAACATGGTATGATCAAGCGGACACCAAAACAAATCCGCAACAAACGTGGCACGACAACTTTGTGTGCTGCCGATGCAAAGATCATCAAAAAATTCATGCCTTACGGCTGAACCAGTTTTTNNNCCAAAACCCAAACYAAATTNNAGGAGCGCAATAAMATGTCACGCGTAAAAAGAGGCGTCACCAGTCACGCCCGTCACAAAAAAGTTTTAGCCAAAGCCAAAGGATACCGCGGCGCACGGCGTACCCAGATCAAAGTTGCAAAACAGGCGGTTGATAAAGCCGGTCAGTATGCATATCGCGACCGTAAGGTTCGCAAACGGAAYTTYCGCAAATTATGGATCGCCCGTATCAATGCGGCTTCTCGTATGCACGAAATGACTTATGGCAGGTTCATTAACGGCCTAACCCGTGCCGGTATCGAAGTTGATCGCAAGGTCATGTCTGATCTAGCCATTCACCAACCGGCAGTCTTTGCCAAATTGGTGGAAAAAGCCAAAGCTGCACTGGCATAACGCCTTAGCTAACCAACCGGTTTTTTTCACCCGTCCCCGCCCGTGGGGACGTCCTCGCGGGCAACAGCCTTACGAGAACGTCGCCCATGCAAGACCTACAAAACATTCAAGCCAAAGTACAAGCCGCAATTGATGGTGCTATCGATCTTGAAGCATTGGACATTGTGCGCGTGGCTGCGCTCGGTAAAAAAGGCGAAGTGTCATTACTGATGCGCCAATTAGGCTCGATGGCACCAGAGCAGCGCAAAGAGTTCGGTCCGAAATTAAACGCTCTAAAGAATGAACTTAACCAAGCGGTACTAACAAAACGCACCGCATTAGAAGCAGAATTACTCGAGCAAAAACTGGCCTCAGAAACTATTGACGTTAGCCTGCCGGCTACACCAATACCCAAGGGAAGCATTCATCCGGTAAGCCAAGTGTTTGCTGAAACTGCGGCGATATTTGCCGATATGGGATTTGAAATTGCCACTGGCCCGGATATCGAGACCGATTTTTATAACTTTACTGCATTGAACTTTCCGCCGAAGCACCCAGCGCGCGATATGCATGATACGTTTTTCTTTAATGCTGATGAAGACGGCACACGTAAATTATTACGCACTCACACTTCGCCAGTACAAATCCGCACGCTGCAAGCTGCGGTACAAATGGCCAAAGATAGCGGCAAGGAATTAGCAGATACTCGCATTATTGCACCGGGACGTACCTATCGTTGTGATAGTGACCAAACTCACACTCCGATGTTTCATCAGGTTGAGGGGCTGGTTATCGATAAAACCACTCATATGGGACACCTAAAGGGGTGCTTGCAAGATTTTGTCTCGGCATTTTTTGAACGTGAAATAGAAGTTCGCTTTCGACCACATCATTTTCCGTTTACTGAGCCTTCGGCGGAAATGGATATTGGCTATGAACGAGTGGGCAATGAAATTCGTATCGGCCAAGGCGATAAATGGATGGAAATATTAGGTTGCGGCATGGTGCATCCAAATGTCTTGACTGCCGTCGGTATTGATCCTGATATTTATCAAGGTTTTGCTTTTGGTGTCGGCATTGATCGGTTGGCAATGCTAAAATACGGTATACCGGATTTACGGGATTTCTTTGCTTGTGATCAAAACTGGCTACAGCATTATGGGTTTTCACCGATCAATCAGCCGAATTTAGCCACGGGGTTAAGTTGATGCTGATTCTCAAAAGCACCCCCACCACCCCTATCGGGGCATCTCCCCCATCAAGGGGGAGGACTAAAAACCTGAATCTTGTCCTCCCCCTTGATGGGGGAGGTGGGAGCAACGCGCTCGGTGGGGGTGCATCTTTTAACCAGAAGGAATTTGTCCGATGAAATTCACATTATCCTGGCTGAAAGAACATCTTGAAACCGAAGCAGATTTGGACGCAGTGGTTGATGCTATGACCATGGCCGGCCTTGAGGTCGAAGATGTAATCAATCCGGCAGAGAAATTAAAAGCCTTTACCGTTGGTAAAGTTCTAAGTGCCGAGCAGCACCCTGATGCTGATCGTTTACGGGTTTGCCAGGTAGAGACCTTTGAGGGTCAAAAGCAAATTGTTTGCGGCGCACCAAATGCCAGAGTCGATATCTGGATTGCCTTTGCGCCGGTTGGCGCTTATGTGCCGGGTATTGATGTAACTCTAAAGGCCGCCAAAATCAGAGGTGTCGAGAGCTTTGGCATGATGTGTTCCGCCAAAGAGCTGGAGCTTGGCGAGGACCATGACGGGATATTAGAGCTATCTGGCGAAAACCTTGCCATTGGCCAATTAGTTGTCGATGTGCTGGATCTAAACGATCCGGTGATTGATTTTGAAGTAACCCCAAATCGCCCCGATTGGTTGGGTGTGAACTCTATCGCCCGTGATCTTGCTGCTGCTGGTCTTGGTGAATTTATCGAAACAAATATACAGCCAGTAAAAGGGCAATTCCCCTGCCCGCAAGAAATTATTATCGAAGACAGCACCGCTTGTCCGGCATTTGCCGGACGGGTAATTCGTGGCGTTAACAACGGCGCATCACCGGATTGGGTGCAAAATCGTTTGCGGGCGATTGGCCTGCGCCCGATCAGTGCCTTGGTCGATATGACCAATTTAATGTCGTATGATTTTGATCGCCCATTACATGTTTATGACATGAATAAGCTTTCCGGTGCAATCAGGGCGCGGCTTGGAATTGGCGGCGAAAAATTAGCGGCACTGGACGACAAAACTTACGATATTGGCTCTAATATGTGTGTGATCGCCGACGATAATGGCGCAATCGGCCTTGGCGGAGTGATGGGCGGCAATAGCACCGCAGTTGATGAAAACACCAAGGACGTATTTATTGAGTGCGCCTTGTTTAATCCACAAACCACCATGCAAACCGGACGGGATACCGGCATTACTTCGGATGCTAGATATCGTTTTGAGCGCGGCGTTGATAGCGGTTTTGTATTGGACGGAATTGAACTGGCAACAAAGCTGGTAATGGATTGGTGTGGCGGTGAACCATCAGAAATTTCATTGGCCGGTGAAATCCCTAAAGCTCCTGCAAGTATTGATTTTGAAATATCACAAGTAAAGCGCCTAACCGGACTTGATCTTCAGCCACAACAAATCACCGATATTTTGCAAGCATTAGGTTTTGAATGTGGATCGCTGGAAAATGGCAACATGCAAATTACCGTTCCAACTTGGCGCCGAGATGTCACTGGATCAGCCGATCTGGTCGAGGAAATTGTCCGTATTCACGGCTTTGACAACTTACCAATGGTCTCCTTGGTTAGAGCGCCCGGCACCTTGCCTAATAAGCCACCATTGGCACAAGTAAGAGCCAAACTGTTACGTTACGCTTTGGCTAGCATTGGCTTTAACGAGTGCGTTACTTGGTCGTTTTGCTCCCGTGATCATGCAAAAGCCTTTGGTGGCGGAG
This sequence comes from Robiginitomaculum sp., assembly GCA_002733735.2. Classification (GTDB taxonomy): domain Bacteria; phylum Pseudomonadota; class Alphaproteobacteria; order Caulobacterales; family Maricaulaceae; genus Robiginitomaculum_B. Next base: position 64,850 of record NVWT02000006.1, read on the forward strand.
CGGATGAATTGGTATTGGCTAACCCGATCAGTTCCGAATTAGACGTTATGCGCCCTTCGGCTCTGATACACTTATTGTTGGCGGCACAGCGCAATGCCGATCGCGGACAAAGCGGGCTGTCATTATTTGAGGTAGGGCCAGTATACCGCGGTGATGCGCCAGAAGACCAAGCCTTGTCTGCTGCTGGTATTATCACCCCTGATACATCACGTCATTGGCAAGGCTCCAAGCCGGTTGATTTATTTGCGGTAAAAGCTGCTGCATTACATGCGCTTGAAGCTGCCGGAGTTAAGGTATCAACCTTGCAAACTGCTACAAATACCAGTGCGTATTGGCACCCGGGACGTTCTGGTGCTTTGCGGCTTGGCCCAAAGAACACCTTGGCTGAATTTGGCGAATTGCACCCATCTACCTTGAAAGCTCTTGGCGTTGATGGGCCGGTATTTGGCTTTGAAATATGGCCGGATAATATTCCAAAACCACGCTCGGTAAAAATCGGCAGAGCAGCTTTAACCAGCCACAAATTACAAGCAGTAACCCGTGATTTCGCATTTATTGTCACCGATGATATTGCTGCTGATGCTGTAGTTAGAGCAGCTAAGTCCGCTGACAAGAAACTGATCAGTGCGGTGAATGTTTTTGATGTATATTCCGGCAAAGGCATTGAGGACGGCCATAAATCACTGGCTATCGAGGTAAGTTTGCAACCAATTGAACAAACTTTAAGTGAAGCAGAAATTGAAGCGGTTTCAGATAAAATCATCGCTAAAGTGCAAAGCGCTACCGGTGGAGTACTACGAGCTTGAACCAACTTGATCACTTACGTTTTGCCAATGCGCCCAAGGCCGAGCAAGAACAAGCGTTCAAAGATCTGGTGCTGTCCAATCCGCTAAATGCGGAAATATTACGGCGCATACCTGATCTGCCGCTGCCGCAAGGCATGTTGGTTTCGGGTTGCTTGTATCAAAGCATATGGAATAATTTATTGGGCCATGAACCAACGCGCGGCATACTTGATTATGATCTGGCATATTATGACAACAGCGATCTGTCTTATGAGGCCGAAGACGTTATAATTAAAGCCTGCGCCAAAGCATTTGCCGATCTTGATGCTGATATTGAAGTTCGTAATCAAGCCCGGGTACACCTTTGGTTCAAAGATCATTTTGGATTGGATTACGCACCGCTTAGCAATGCCGCATCCGCACTTAACCGCTATATGTCGCCGTGTAATGCCGTAGCAATCGAGCCGACTGGAAATGGCGAATTTGCCCTACACGCGCCGTTTGGTTTTGATGATGTGTTTGGTTTCGTGGTACGCCCCAGAGGCGATGGCAGTGAAGTTTCCGCCGCCTCTTACGCCAAAAAAACCAAGCGTATGAAAGCCTTATGGCCGGAATTGACGATTTCCAAACTATAGTGAATTCGATATGAATTAATTCAATTATACTTAAAATACTGAATTAAACAGTATTTTAAGTATAACTTTCTTTAGCAATCCATCAACTTAACCAAAAACCGGTTTCCACTTTTTGGGTCGATGGAGTATAGTTAACATAGAGTATTTTCTTCAATAACTTTATCTTCCACCTGTTATGCAAGTGCTTTTTGTTAAGTAATTTGTTATTGGACTGTAACCGCCGAACTGGTTACCGATCGAACTACATCGTTTTGATCAGTGAATCTTAAAAACACCCGCGAATTAGCCGGATCAAGAGGTATGCCACCACTATTTTGATCGAAAGCAAAAACGGCAATAAAGCGAGGGCTTGAGCCAATGGTGATTGTGAAGTCAGACGCTCTAAGTGGGGTGATACAGAGACCTGTGGCATCTGTTTCGCAAATCTCGAAAAGCAAAGGCAAGTTCTTCCCGCCATCATCGACCGACACCTGTATTGCCGCATCTGTAGAACCATTTATATCACCAACCCCTATATTTATAGCCGAAACACTCATGAAACTTGCACTATTTCGTGGAATAGAAATAATCCCGTTTGCGTCCGGAGTAACCGCTATTGAAAGAATATCTGGTATAGCGGAGTTTGCTAATGATAGGAAAACTGTATTTACTCCGAGAATAGCGTTGATCGTAGATCCGTCACAAGAAACTTCCGGAAACATATCAACGCCCTGGCTGGTTGTCAGAGGTGAGAAGGTCAATAAAAATGATTTTATTTGTTCTGGGCTTATTTCAAAGCCTTGATTGGCAATACCAATTGGTGTGTTATCAGAATTAGTTTCCTGAAACTGCAATGAAACTGGTTCGGTTTCAGGAATAAAGATGTTGCAATTCTTCGCAGTGTGCCGGCCAGCGTTTATAACTGATGCAAATATCGTAATCGGCGGTCCCCCAACAAACCCCGACCGAGCAGCAGGCAAGACCGAGGAAAACAAAGTTGTTGACCCCGGCACATCAAGAACATCAGCACGAATACCACTAGCACTAAAATCACCATCAAATGGCAAATCCACACCAAATCCGCCAGCACCACTATTATCTCTCCACGTAACAGCGAACCCACCATCAACCAACCCAGAAACAGACGAATAAAATTGACTATTAAAAGTAACCGTATTGACTAAAAACTCGCCGCCGACAAAGTCACCTGTTGCAGAAAACCGCTGGCCAACAATTGCTAACCCACTTTGATCGCCTTTAGCACGACTAGCATCATCCCATGTAATCACAAACCCTCCATTGGATAAAGCTGCAATGGCTGGATCATTTTGATGAGCCGGTATTGTTGTATTGACTACAAATTCATTACCTACTGGAGCACCATCAGAGTCAAAAATTTGCGCACGAACATTGGCGCCAATCCAAAACGTTTCTTCGATAGCCTGACTTCCATCAATCCAAGTTATAACAAAGCCACCTGCCTCTAAGCCAGCGACTACAGGAGACATTTGGCTTCCGCTAGTTATTGTATTGACTAAAAACTCACCCCCCTGAACCACCCCAGAGGCATCATATAGTTGCGCTCTAACGGCAGTAAAGCTTTGATCTGCACCGGTTCTGCTATTATCGTCCCAAGTAATTACAAAACCACCATCCGACAAAGCGGCAATGCTCGCAGAAAACTGTCCGCTCTCAAAGGTTGAATTAACCAAAAACACTTCGCCTACAGCCACGCTATTCTGATCATACCTCTGTGCATAGATAGCGGAGCTATTCGTATCGGCGCTAACTGTATTAGCATTATCCCAAGAAACTAAAAACCCTCCATCTACAAGCCCAGTAACAGTTGGGCTCCCAGGCGGGTCTGTAAACGTATTAACCACCATAAACTCTTCGCCAAATGGTGTACCATTAGCCATATATCGTTGAGCTTTCAAAGCTCGCGCCAGCGCGTTGTGGTTTGTAAAAGAAGGACCTAAATCTGGCCAAACAATTATGAAACCACCATCTTCTAATGCTGCTACAATTGGCGCATATTGAGAATTTTCTGTTGCAGTATTAACCAAAAATTCTGAGCCTAGAGGTGCGTAAGAGTTATCATAGATTTGCGCCCGTACCGCGGAGGAGCTTTGGTCTTCTCCAGATTGGCTATGATCTGCCCAGGTGATTACAAATCCACCCCCTTTCAAGGCCGCTACACTTGGAAATACTTGAAAGGATTCTGTGGTAGTATTAACTAAAAATTCGTCAGCCCGTACCAAACTCGGTGCGGATAGCGCAATAAAAAAGCATAGAACCAAGTGAAGAAGCTTTGTAAAAAGGTATTTATGGTTTTTATTTTGCATTTATTTCACTTCAATCCTTGTACAGCAAAAAAATATAACACTGAATATTTCATACATTATTGAACCGTTACTGCGGCGCTAGTTTCTGAACGAACTTTTCCGTTTATGTCTGTAAACCGCAAAAACACTCTGGCATTTGCAGGATCCAACGAAATACCATTACTACCCTGATCTGAGACGAAAACAGCAAAAAAAGATACTCCCGAGCCAATAGTGGAAACTATCGCAGTTGAGCTCGGTGGAGCTAGACAAGTTCCAGCAATGTCGGTTTCACATATTTGAAAAAACAAAGGTAATGAAACGCCACCACTATCTACAGAAACGCTAATCTCTGCGTTAGATGAACCAGCTATATCCCCAACTCCAATATTGGTAGCAGAAACCGACATAAAACTAATACCATTTTGCGGAATAGTTATAATACCATTGCTATCCGGTGTTGCTGAAATGGATAATATATCCGCAACAGCTTCCGCTTCAATTGAGAGGAACACCGTATTCACACCTGAAATTTCAGCGACCTCTACATTATCGCAGATAAATGCCGGAAAAACCTTCTCACCCTCATTAATTGCGCTAAATGAGAAAGACAAAATAAATGACTTTGTTTCTCCTGGGTTCATAGGAAAGTTAGTATCTGGCGTTCCAACAAGTGCGTTTAGTGAATTTGTCGGCGTATAACTCAAAACAATATCGGCACTGTCCGGCAATTCAAAACGGCAATTATCAGCCCGGTTTGCTCCGGCGTTTATAACAGAGGCAAATATGGTAACAACTGGCCCGTCAATAAAGCCCGAACGAGCTGTTGGCAGAACCGAAGAAAACAACGTTGTCACACCAGTTTTATTGCTAATCCCGTAAACCACTGAATCTGCTTCATGACTAACCCCGCTGCCAATTAAAAAATCGTCTATTCCATCGCCATTAAAGTCACCGGCTCCACCCACAACTTGACCAGATTGCCTTAACTCAATCGGACCGTTTACGACGAGACCACTTAATGCGTCCAGTGTTGATAACTCAAAAACTGCAGGAAATAGAGTAGAGCTTCCGTAAATAATATATGTTGATCCCGCTCGGTTTTTACCATTAGGAGATGCGTTACTCGCCCCAACTATTATATCTGCAAATCCATCATCATTTATATCACCAGCCCCACTTACGGAAATACCAGCATTGTCAGCAGCGGTAATACCATTAATCCGAAACCCATTTGAAGAATCTAAAGTAGTAACATCAACCTGACTAGGAAAAGCTGTGGTTCGCCCAAAAATCATATAAGCGCTACCCGCATTAATTCTACCATCTGGATTTGCTTCTAAGGCGCTGATGATAATGTCATCCAACCCGTCACCATTAAAATCCCCAACATCAGCAAGCCTAGCTCCAAAGACATCACCCTCTTCAAAAGATTTTAATGTAAACCCATTTGAGCCGTTTAATGAAGATAAATCAAAAACCGGCTCAAACTCGGTCTCTTTTCCAAAAATCACATAGACTGTACTAGAAGATGGAAAGTTTCCAAATTTCCCTACAAGTAAATCATCTATACCATCACCATTAATGTCACCTGCCGCACCCACCGTGCTACCTGTTTCATCGCCAGCAGCAATGCCTGGAATGACAAACCCATTAGTTCCATCCAAACTAGAAAGGTCAAATGTAGCCGAAACCAATGAGTCACTGCCAAAAACCACATAAGCTGCTCCCGGACGATTCAGCCCACTAGAGCTTATTATGGCGGCACCAATAATGATATCATCCACACCGTCTGCATTTATATCACCAGCTTTTGAAACGGCACCTCCAGAAAAATCCGCAAAAGCAATACCGTTTATAACGAAACCGTTAGTTCCATCTAATTCCGACAAATTTAACAAAGCAGGAAACTCGCCAGTCCGACCAAAAACTACATAGCTGACACCAGCATCACTTACGCCGTTTACATCTACGCTAGAGGCGCCGATGATCATATCATCAATGCCATCGTTATTAACATCACCCGCCGCACTAATAGTGCCGCCTGCCAGATCAAATGAGCTCTCGCCTAACAACACAAAGCCCTTTTCAGCGCGCAAAGGAAAGAACGGAAACCGGTTGCTAAGCCCACCTCGTCGACCATAAACAACTAATACCCCGCCAACGTTTCGACCTCCATTTGCATCAATCCCGGCAAAGCCCAAAGCAATGTCTGAAATTCCATCACCATTGATGTCGCCTATAGTAGTGAAGTCAAACGCCAAACCAGCTGAATCAGCTGCAACAAAACCAATATCAACGCTAAAGCCGTTAACTCCATCCAAATCACTTAGCTCAAATACCGGTGGTAATCCTTGGGCATTTACCGAAGAAAATGGTAAAAAGAAATAGCAAGATGCAATGATTAACACTCTTCCCATTACCAAATAAAGATCGAAACCAGAAAACAACTTCATCTATGAACACCCATAAAATAACCAAAGGCTCAGCACCTCGTAATTGAAACAACAAGATAACACTATTAGTGTGTATGTACAGAAATACTCACCCTAGTTGTAGGTGGAAAGTTCAAAATGCCTGGAACATACTGAGGTCTTATTTTAGGTGCCGCCGCCTCTTACGCCAAAAAATCCAAACGTATGAAAGCTTTGTGGCCGGAATTGACGATTGAGCCATTGGGGTAGAGGTTGAAAGCCGCCTCACTTGTACTTCAATACTGAATATTCTATAAAGCCATTATGAATCTATGGAAGAAATTGTTGACTGGAATTGTTGCACCTTTGGCAATCTTAACATTGTCAGCATGTGCTTATAACAAGCCTGACTCTTACTTAAATGACTCTTACTTAAATGACTCTTACTTAAATGACCCCTACGGTATCATTGAGGCCGAACAAAATGGTGAGTTATCAGATCGCCTTGTTCAGTGCAGTCAATATGAACAATGTCCGGAATATGCTGAAGCTTTATTTTGGGTTGCTATTGATATCTTATCAGATGCAAGTGCTGAAACCATTGAAATAGAGGAAATAATTCTTGGCTTAACTAGAGACATGTCAATTAAAGAAATGGAAGAAAAAATAGAGTCACAACTGGACAGTTTATACAACACCTCCCCACCGAACTTCAGTAAAGACAAGACCGGGTTTAATCGTGGATTTGCAATGTTACTAAAAGCCCATAACGCGGGAAGCATATACGCTGCCAATGAATTAGGGAGATTCTATATGGAGCGGGAAGAAATGCAGGATTTGGGTATAGCGCAGACGTACTTTGAAAGCTCAATCGAGAGGAGAGATTTTCTGGGCGCTTATAACCTTGCTCGTCTTGTTCACATTCAAAACCCCAATGATCATAGAAGTATCTTAAAATACTTAAAAATAGCAACCAAGACTGGGGATAAACAAATAGAGATAGCTTATAATCTAGGGCTAGACGCATTTGGAACAGAAGCGGAAAAGCAGGTGGCCGCTCTATACTTTAAGGAAAACACAATAATTGAAAACTACATAAGCGAAAACTTCAAAAGCGACTTTTCTTTACAATGACAAGAATGAAATTCCGGAGGTTTAGTGCTTCTAAGAATAGCCTAAATTACGCTATCCATTGTCACTGGTAAATTGTTAAATAAGCCAAATTTCCACCATCCACTTTTACTCGGAAATGTATGTTTTTAGTGATCGCATTCCCTAACCGCAAAACCGGTGTCCACTTTTGCTCGGAAATGTATGTTTTTAGTGATCGCATTCCCTAACCGCAAAACCGGTGTCCACTTTTGCTCGGAAATGCTCAAAGCGGAATAAACCKGCGTTTTTTTGAATAAGCCAAATAGCCAACATTGGCACCAAGGCGAAGCCCGACACCGGTACGAATTGGTGCCAGTGTAATGGTATCGGATCGTTGGTAATTAACTCCCATTCCAGCCACCAAATAGGCAGTACCTTCAACACCGGGGAAGCGTTGGTAAATTTGTTCAATATTTTGCATATTATAGACCAGCGTAAATACTTTGGAGCCATTACCGCCAATGTCCCAACCAACCGACGGCCCGCGCCAATAAACCCGTTTTTGATCACCATTGGCCATTTGCAAAGTACCCTTGCCATAACGCAAGCCAATGCCAAGTGCCACTGAACCCTCGGAGCCATAAATATAGCCAACTGGCTGCCCCAAATCCTTGAAAATACGCTCGACTACCGAACCAGCCGCCTCTGCTGTGACACCAAAATAGTCCGCCATTGCCGAAGAAACTTCCTTGCGGTCAAAACTTGATTTTTGAGTGTTTGGCACCTGCGCCACTGAATTAGTTTGCGTGTTATTACTGGCGCAACCTAATAACATGAATAAGAATAGCACTGCAAAAACAGCGAAGTTTTTGTATCGTAATAGCATGGCAATCACCTAAAATAATTTGGTTTTTAACTGCTTGCGATTGTCTGTGCAAATACCTAACGATCAATGAATAAGCATCATTTACACAAAACCTTTCGGTTCTGCTTGTTGCCGCTTAAATTGAGTGCTATCTGCCCGCCATGACCATTGATCCTACACATATCCGCAACTTCTCGATCATTGCCCACATTGATCACGGAAAGTCCACATTGGCCGATCGGCTGATTCAATTTACCGGTGGACTAAGCAGCCGGGAAATGACCGAGCAAGTCTTGGATAGTATGGATATTGAGCGCGAGCGCGGTATTACCATCAAAGCGCAAACGGTTCGGCTTGAATACAAGGCCAAAAACGGACAGGATTATATCTTGAACCTGATGGACACGCCGGGACATGTAGACTTTGCCTATGAAGTTTCGCGTTCACTGGCGGCCTGCGAGGGTTCGATCTTAGTGGTTGATGCCAGCCAAGGCGTTGAGGCGCAAACCTTGGCCAATGTTTATCAAGCCATTGATCATGATCATGAGATCGTAACCGTACTTAACAAGATCGACCTGCCAGCTGCTGAGCCAGAACGAGTAGCGCAACAGATCGAGGACGTGATCGGCATTGATGCCAGCGGCGCGATCGAAGCTTCGGCCAAAGCCGGTATTGGCATTGAAGATATTCTTGAAGCCATCGTTGATCAATTGCCGGCTCCGACAGTTGGCAAGGCCGATGCGCCATTAAAGGCGTTATTGGTTGATGCTTGGTATGATGCATATCTGGGGGTGATAGTATTATTTAGAATACTTGAAGGCACCGCCAAAAAGGGCATGCGCATTCGTATGATGTCGACTAATGCCTCATATGTTATTGATCGGGTTGGAGTATTTCGACCAAAGATTGAGCCTATAGCCAGCCTTGGCCCTGGCGAGATCGGATTTCTAACCGCCTCGATCAAAGAAGTTGCCGATGCGGCAGTTGGTGAGACTATCACTGAAGAAAAGCGCCCGACCAAAACCGCATTACCGGGCTTTCGTCCAGTGCAGCCAGTGGTGTTTTGCGGAATATTTCCAGTTGATGCCGCAGATTTTGAAGACTTGCGAGCCGCGGTTGGCAAATTGCGTCTTAATGATGCTTCGTTTTCGTATGAGATGGAAACCAGTGCTGCGCTTGGYTYTGGTTTTCGCTGTGGRTTTTTGGGACTTTTGCACCTTGAGATTATTCAAGAACGTTTATCCCGTGAATTTGACCTTGAACTGATCGCCACTGCGCCATCTGTGGTCTATGARATGACCTTAAACGATGGYTCGATGGTAAAGCTACATAACCCMGCBGATATGCCTGATCCGGTRAARATYGAGAGCATTGCCGAGCCGTGGATACGAGCMACTATTCTAACCCCTGATGAATATATCGGGCCGATACTAAAGCTATGCCAAGACCGCCGTGGCATTCAACAAGACATGTCCTATGCCGGATCGCGAGCGATGATCGTTTATGACCTACCGCTTAACGAAGTGGTGTTCGATTTTTATGACCGTTTGAAGTCTATCTCCAAAGGTTATGCCAGTTTTGATTATACTATCGAGGACTATCGCGAAGGTGATTTGGTCAAGATGAGCGTATTGGTCAATGCTGAGCCGGTTGATGCCTTGTCGATGATGGTACATCGGGCACAAGCAGAAAGCCGAGGACGGATATTGTGCGAGAAGCTTAAAGACCTGATCCCGCGTCACATGTTCAAAATACCGATTCAAGCGGCCATTGGTGGGCGAGTGATCGCTAGAGAGACCATCTCTGCCATGCGCAAAGACGTAACCGCTAAATGTTATGGCGGCGATGCCACCAGAAAACGAAAACTGCTCGATAAGCAAAAAGCCGGTAAGAAGAAAATGCGCCAATTCGGTAAAGTTGAAATACCGCAAAGCGCATTTATTGCAGCCTTAAAAATGAGCGACGATTAGGATTAAATTCCACAAATTTGGTTTTAATAAAAATATCACAAGTCTTTGCTGTTTTCCCCAGCGGATAAACTATTAAAAGTCTCGGCAGAAGAGTTATTGTTTATGAGCCATTGCTCAAACAACGCTTTAGCAAAACCCAAGTTTTGTTGGAGTTCATTCGTATTTACCATATCAAAGAGCCGCAAGCGGGCTTAGGTATGCCAGTTGCAACACCATTATAACAAGCAGTGGTGTTACGAGCATGATTGAAACTTATCCCCTTCATCCAAGTGTAGTTAAGGGTCAATGAGTGCTAAATCTTTGCTAATGAACCCTTAGTTTATGGGCAGTCTTTGCCAATGATTGCTAATTAAGTATCAAACAGTAGTGCTAATGAAACCCTTGTTTACCCTTAATTTTGACCCTTAGAAATCCCCCCTCCGTCGGCTTCGCCGCCACCTCCCCCGCAAGCGAGGGGAGGATAGCTTCCTTTGTCTCGCAGCGAAATATCAAAACTCCACCAATAGGATTCCTTCTCCCCAATGGGGAGAAGGTTAGGTTGAGGGGGCTTAAATCATAGTAATTACGAAAACTGGATCACCCGAATAAATCGTGTGATGACGGTAGTGTTGAARCCATGCGTCGCTCTTAATCACTCTTTATTTGTCCTCCTCATCCTGAGGCCCTGCGCAGCAGCCTCGAAGGACGCTTCGCTACTTCAGAATTTTGTCCTCCACCTTTATGGGGGAGGTGGGCGCGAAGCGCTCGGAGGGKGTGMRRAGYTGTTGATGTTTTTCACTATTTTTCCCTGCGCACTTACAGGGATGGATTGCTTTGAACATTGCCAATTAGCTTTCGTTGACAGCATACTTCACCGCAGACAGTAAAACCCTAGCCATTTAATTGCTGGAACTTAATTATTGCGGGGCCAAGAACCACCACAAACAAAACTGGCAGGAAGAATATAATCATTGGCACGGTTAGTTTAGCTGGCAATGATGCCGCTTTTTTTTCTGCTTGCGACATGCGCATTTCACGGTTTTCCTTGGCCATTACCCGCAAAGATGTTCCCAAAGGGGTTCCGTACTTCTCGGCTTGGATCAGCGAGGTTGCAACGGCTCTTACGCCCGGGTGATTGGTACGAATGGCCAAGTTTTCATAGGCTTGCCGGCGTTCTTGTAAGTAAGAAAGCTCGGCAGTGGTAAGCGACATTTCTTCGGCCAGTTCAATCGAGCTACTGCCTACTTCGGCAGCAACCTTACCAAAGGCAGCTTCTATCGACATGCCGGATTCAACGCAAATAAGTAATAAATCAAGCGCGTCAGGAAAAGCTTTCATAATGGATTCGCGCCGTTTAGCGGCAATATTATTGATATAAATGCCCGGAGCATAATAACCAACAACCAACATTCCAAAGGCCATTGCAAAACGCATCATTGGTGATTTACCAAAATCATTAAAGAAAAACAGGTATAAAAGACTGAAAATGAAAAGGGCAATCGGTGCAACCAACCGAAAGAAATAAAAGGTCATAATTGGCCCTTGGCCACGTAAGCCAGCCTGCAATAAGCTTTTTTGCAATTCGGTGTCTTCGAGCAAAGTAGTCAAATTAAGTTTACCAACCACGTCGGTCATGAAACCTTTTGACTCGCCGCGTAAATTTGCTTTTCCAGCAATAGCTGCACGGGATTGTTTTCTTAATTGCTCGCGCCTGGTGGCCACAGATTTCAATCGCCCGGCAAATTTATTACCGCTGAATAATGGCCCGATCAAAGTTACCACCGTGGCAAAAGCAATGACGGCAGCAAAGACTGTTACCAGAAATTCCGGGTCAACCAATGTTTTTAATGAAAAATCCATGTTAGCCAACCTCGATCATTAGATATTAAAATTGATCATTTTACTCATCACGAAAATACCGCACGCCATCCAAAACGCCCCGCCAGCTAGCATTAACTGGCCGTTGGTTTCGGTAAACATCAACATGATATAATCTGGCGTGGTAAGATAAACGATGCCGCCAACAAGCGGTGGCAAAGAACCAATGATCATTGATGATGCTTTGGCCTCTGATGACATGGCTTGAATTTTCTCGCGCATCATTTTTCTTGCCCGCAATACCATAGAAAGATTATCCAAAGCCTCGGCYAAATTACCGCCGGTTTTTTGTTGAATWGTCAAAACAATGGTRAARAARTTYAACTCGGACARCGGCATRCGGTTATACATTTTCAGCAGGCCGGTTGGCAGATCAACGCCTACCGATTGCCCCTCAACCAGTAGTTTGAATTCTGGCCCGACTGGATCAGGTGACTCGCTAGCAATAATTTGCAAACACTCGTTTAGCGGCAAGCCGGATTTTACCCCGCGAACAATAATATCGATAGCATTGGAAAATTCGGCAGAAAATTTCTTGGCGCGTTTTTTACGCAAAAAACCCAATACCCACCTAGGAAGCCCAATACCAGCACCAATGCCAATACCCAACGCGATTAGAACAGGCCGCCCAGTGAAAAATAATCCACCAGCAACCATAAACCCGACCACTAAGCAACCAATCCAAAAACCGGTTGGCGACCATTTCAATCCAGCTTGTTTTATTTGACTTTTTAAGGTGTAGGTTTGTTTGCGTTGTTGTTTTTGATGTGCCTCAAGATCTTTTAAAGTCTCTTGCACCTGTTTTCGACGATTATTGGCCACATCCAAAGCCGAAACCGCCTTTTTGCCTCTTTTCAAACCACCAGAATCTAAACTTCTGACCCGCTTTGTTGCGACCTTATTATCGGATCCACTAGCAAACACCCAACCAATGCCGGCAACACTAACAAAAGCTAAAACCGCAACCAAAATAATAGTCATATCACCCATGCTTATGCCTCCGCCGCATCAAGTGCCAAAGCTAACTCGCTCTCAAGACCATAATAGCGGGCGCGATCCCAAAARTTAGGACGAGCAATACCGGTTGAATTGTGTTGCCCAACAATATTGCCGTTTTCGTCTTCGCCTTTAATCTCATACAAGAAAATGTCTTGGGTAATGATAACATCGCCCTCCATTCCCAATACTTCGGTAACGTGAGTGATTTTACGAGAACCATCGCGCAATCTGGCAGCCTGAATTACCACATCAATCGAGCCAGCAATCATTTCACGAATAGTTCGTGATGGCAGGCCAAAACCACCCATGGTGATCATCGATTCAAGACGTGACAATGACTCGCGCGGGCTATTAGCGTGAATAGTACCCATAGAGCCATCATGGCCAGTGTTCATTGCTTGTAATAAGTCAAACGCTTCATGGCCACGAACCTCACCAACGATGATCCGTTCCGGTCGCATACGCAGACAGTTCTTTACCAGATCGGTCATTGTTATCATGCCCGTGCCTTCTAGGTTTGGCGGGCGGGTCTCTAGGCGCACTACATGGGGTTGTTGTAATTGTAACTCGGCGGCATCTTCGCAAGTAATAACCCGCTCGTCCGGTTCGATATAAGCAGTCATGCAATTGAGCAAAGTGGTTTTGCCGGAACCAGTACCACCAGAKATCAACACATTACATCTGGAGGCGCCAATRATGCCTAAGACCTTGGCTCCTTCTGGTGTGATCGAATTGAATTTCACCAAATCATCAAGAGTAAGTTTGTCTTTTTTGAACTTACGAATGGTTAAGGTTGGGCCGTCCAACGACAAAGGCGGAGCGATCACATTTACCCGCGAGCCGTCCAACAATCTTGCATCGCATATCGGACTAGACTCATCAACTCGTCTGCCAACTTGACTAACTATGCGCTGGCAAATGTTCATCAACTGGCCGTTATCGCGGAACCGAACTCCGGTTTTTTCCACTTTGCCGTTGACCTCGATGAAAACTGCATCAGCTCCATTGACCATAATATCGGAAATATCATCACGAGCCAGTAATGGCTCTAACGGGCCAAAACCCAAGACGTCATCACAAATATCTTGTAACAGGCCTTCTTGCTCGGCAATCGACATTACTACGTTTTTGATCGAAATTATTTCCGTAACAATGTCGCGTATTTCTTCGGCAGCACTATCCGTGTCCAATTGCGCCAGTTGCGATAAATCTATCGTATCAATCAGGGCATTAAAAATGGTGGTTTTAATAGCATAATATTCTTCGGAACGTTTGGTGTTTTCCTCGGCAATAACAGGTTTCTTTTTGTTCTGGGCAATTTTAGCAGGTGGCGTAGCTACTGRTTTTTGNASYATTRRRCRTRSCARYRYCMYCGCCATYTTCTGGMGGCGNCNTNKTKRSMGCWGMTGCNATGGNNKCWGAACTTACCTTGNCTGTNWRCGACACGTTTACCGAACATAATTMTAACCTGACTTATTTACGACCKAAAAGCCTGCCYAAAAAYCCRGGGSYTTTRGYKAKCTCTATTTCTCTACCAGTAATTGTTGCRGCCAATGACTGAATACCGGCAACSGCTTTGGAMGCMGCRTTTACYTCTGAAAGCATTTGYCCGTTATTTGTTGCTTGGCCATATAGCTCCGGCTCAAACGGCAAGACCAARTTTGGTTCTGCACCTAATGCCTCAGTAAAATCTTTAACCGAAATTTCYGGYCTTTTTGGYACTCCAACCTGATTTACAATGATCTTTGGTGGATTATCATTTGATCTTCTGGTTTTYAGCAAATCATACATGTTCTTGGCATTGCGCAAACAAGCCAGATCCGGCGAAGCAACGATCACTACATCATCAGCCARCAACAATGTGTTTTTRACCCAAGTWGTCCAGATATGTGGCAGRTCAAGAATTACATGCGGMACCGTGGCRCGAACTTCGGAAATCACCGTTTCATAGGATTCTTTATCAATTTCCCACTCBCGATCCAGCGTTGCCGGCGCAGTAAATACCGATAAACGCTCAGTACACTTAGTCATAAGCCGCTCTAAYAACACATCATCAACCCGATCCGGGTCGGATAATGCCTCGCCAACGCCTTGAGCACTGTCTTGATTAAAATCCAAACCGGCAGTGCCAAAAGACAAATCAAGGTCAATAATRGTTGTGCCAAGCTGTAGGTTTTCCGAAATTTGCCAAGCCAAGTTATGAGCTATCGTMGAAGAGCCCACCCCACCCTTRGCACCKATGACTGCCGTCACTTTKCCRGAAAAAGGTTTATCGGGATCGGCAAACA
Organism: Robiginitomaculum sp.; assembly: GCA_002733735.2. GTDB lineage: Bacteria > Pseudomonadota > Alphaproteobacteria > Caulobacterales > Maricaulaceae > Robiginitomaculum_B. The sequence goes on from NVWT02000006.1 coordinate 80,058, forward strand.
AGTTTGAAATTGTTTTTACAATCTGAATTGGAGCAATTGGCGGCACCAAATACTCGCTAATCCCTCKTGCCATCAATTCACGRTATAACGATATATCGTTGGCMGCACCAATGACCACAACCTTGGTTCCGGCATCGCAAACCGCCGCTAACTCGTTTAATTGCTCAAACAATCCATGGCCGCGCATACCAGATTCTATCAAAATAAGATTTGGCGTATTCTCGTCATGATAATGCTCAATAGCCGCCGGCAACCCCCCCATTGAAATGGTGGTTTGCGCCCGCGACAGGCGCCGATCAGCACTTGCGCGCTCAATTAGTTGGGCAGTATCAGGGCGTTCACAAAATGCGGCAATGGAAATTCTTGGTACAGGAGACAGGGTTTCATCAGCATCGCTGTATTCATCTTCTACTGGCGCAATATAAGCTGGAGGCGCCATTGGTTTAGACATTTGCTCCAATGGTGGCAAATTATCCATTGCTGAATGCCTGGACATAGCCGAAGCGCCAAATACAGTACCCGGATCACTATCCATGACTTCATCGGGGCCATTTTCCCACTCATTTGGCACAGCAAATGCGTCAGCCGGATCAAAAGGGTCAATAGGTTTGCTATCTTGGCTCATTTACTTAATTCCGATTTCTTCGGTGTTGTGTTCATTTTTTTCATTTAGTCAACAGCATCACTAACCGAGGCTTCTTCATCGGAAGTACGTTCAACTCCGGTGGTTTCGCCTAAGATATATTTTTCATAGGTAACTATTCTACGCTCGGCAATTGTTGTACCCATGGCCTTTGGATCAACTAGATCATAAGGGTCAGCAATCATCGCCGCCATATTGGCCGTAACAGCACAACCAAAGTTAACTGAGGGTTTGTTGCTAAAATTCAACGCCAAATTTTGTTGCGAAGCATTGCAGTTTTTAGCTGTAGCAATATATTTGCGAAAGCTAAGAATTACTGGTGGCTTGTTTTGGCCATCAGCACGGTAATTGCCGCCGGCAATTTGCTGCCAAGCCAATCCTTCTGCGTATAGTATTTCTCTGGTCTGCGCTGCTGCCGTAACTGCAATATTTGCATTTTTTGAACTATCCGGAATTGATAGACCAATCGGCCCATGACCTTTATTACGCCAATTATGCACGAAGCCTTTAATGGCAGCTTTTTGTGTAAGAGAAAGCCCACTATCGTTGCGATCCAGTACCAAATGCAATCTCTCGCTAGTTTCTGTTACAGAAACTTTGTGCCTGTCACCGGGTAATTTCCAAGCCATTGCAGGCTCATTAACAGCACAAGCCCCAACAACAGACAAAGCAAGCAGCAAAACCAAACCAGTATAAAATTTATTCATTACTTGCATCTCCTAATCCAAACTATAACCAACTGGGCCGTTCCAGCTTTGACCGCTGGTATCGGCACCTGGCGCGCGATAAACGTCATTAAGCCGGCCTAATAAAATTGCTGAGAAGTCTGAGGCAATTCGCAAACCATCTGCCGGAGTTGCCAAGTTTTGCGGGTGAGTTGGATCAACCAGATACGGCGTAACAACTATTACCAGCTCGGTTTCATCATTAACAAAGTCCCGTGAGCGAAACAAAGCGCCCAGTATGGGAATATCTTTGGCACCGGGAACGCCCTCTAATGCCTGTTTGGTTTGTTGCTGGATCAAGCCGGCAATTACCATTGAGCCACCAGAGGGTAATTCTACGGTTGTTTCTGCGCGTCTGACTTTTAGCGCCGGTAAGGTCAACCCTTCAATATTACCAACGACTTGCCCGTTATCATCAATTATTGGCTGCGAGGCCAAAATCAAAGCACCCTGATTGGATAGCTCGGACACTTCGGTTGATAAACGCAATGAAATACGTCCCTCACTAACCACTAAGGGAGTAAAGCCCAATGCAACACCAAATTTCTTATACTCTATAGTAATATTGCCATTTCGGTCACGGCCAGTTGGCACAGGAAACTCGCCGCCAGCCAAGAAATTAGCCGATTCGCCGGTAATTGCCGTTAAATTTGGTTCGGCCAGTGTTCGTATTAAACCAACTCTCTCTAATGCCCTTATGCCACTAGCGATGCTTGAAAGACCTCTGGCTCCAGCAATCGGGTTAGTATAGCCCAAACCTATTGTCGGCGAAGATCCGGCTAGAAATCTTCCGGCCAATGAAAATTGTGCCGGGTTTACTAGATTAAACGATACTTCGCCTATTCGCCCAGCCACAGCAAGATCCATACCTAACTGCTTGGTCAATGTACGCTGCATCTCTACAATACGCACCTTTAACATTACCTGATCTTTTCCAGTTATGCTAAGCATGGAAATGACGTTTTCCGGATCATCAACAAATGTTCTGGCGATTTTAATCGCTTGCGCAGCCTGACCAGCATTCGGTGTCATACCGGACAAAATCACGCTTTCACGCAAGGCTTCTACTTGAATACGGCTTTGCGGCAGCAACCTTGCCAATGTATCGGAAAGGCCGCGCACGTCTTCAGCAACTGTAATTTCCAAATTAAGTAATTGTGTGCCATCAGCCTTAAAGAAAAATACATTGGCCTGTCCAACCTGTATCCCCAAAATATAAACCCGTCTTGGAGTGCGGATCACCGCATCAACTATTTCAGGGTTGGACACCAATACATCACGGGCATCGGCTGGTAACTCTATTACTGCGGCTTTGTTGAGAGAAAGCGCCAAGGTTTTTGAAACCGGGCCATCGCCGCCACTACTGATTTTCACCTGCATCAAATTAGCTTCATTGGCCAATGCTGCCGGTGACATCATCAAACAGATAGCAACAAAAAGGCTGCCAATTAGAGCTAATGTTTTCTTCAAAACGATATTCATTGAGTGCCTACCTGCGAAGCTACACCATATTTGTAAATTTTAATTTGGGATTGCGTTGCGCTATTAAATCCAGTGGATCTAGAGCTGCCTTGTGCATTGATACCGACATCTGAAATGCTGCGCAAAGCCAATGAAATATCACCCGAAGCATCTGCTCTGGCCAATAATTCCACATCAGCTCCATTTAATTCCAGCGTTGCAGTGGAACCCAACACCACTTGTTCATCGTCAATCTCACGATATGTTTGATCAATTGCCAATACCCGAACATTTTCAAATACAGTCTGGCTAGTGAAAACGGTTTTAACCACGTTATTTTCGATGATATCCAGCTCTCTGGTCAATATTATATCCACATTGTCATTAGGCAGAATAAAACCACCGGCTCCGGTTTCTTCGGATATTTCAACAGAAACCGCTCGCATTCCCGGTGACAAAACCGCCGCCATAAATCCGGCACTTCCAGAATTGATCAATTTACGGCTTGTTATCGGTTCATTCGACATCAATTTTACTCTGGCGATCGCCCCAGCATAATCCTCTAATGCTTTTGGATTGTCCTCTTGGGTCAAATAACTTTTATTCATCGCCTTTTTCGGCCATTCCGTCCATTCAAGGTGCGATGTGGAGATCCTTTGTCCAACTTCGATGTCGGAGCTGGCAACCAGGATCAATTCCACCGGTTCAGAGATAATTGTCGGCTCGATTGTCACCGAACTTGTTACCTCTTGCCCAGATGAGATACCCCGAACCAGAAATGCCGCGGCAATCGCGGCAATCGCGGCAATCAACAATACTGCAATTTTTGCTATACTCACTAAAATCACTCCTACCGCAAGGCTGCGCTATTACAAGTGATTCAAACTAGCAAAATCATGGTTAACAAAACCCTTTCGCAAGGCAAAGGATTTACGATTTTGTCAATTTTATTGGGAAACTACCGACAAAAACAGTGCTGATTGTGGAAACATGTATAATGCGCCAGCACACAAGGCCACGCCATAAGGCACATCACCGCCCTTCTTCAACAGCGTAGCCAACCATTTTTGCGTATAAAATACCGGCGGCATTGGCGTTTTACGGGCATATAACAAAAATACTGTCAAAAGCCCGCCAGCTAATGCACTAACTATTGTATAAGCAAGAACGTCTGGCCAGCCCATCCATAAAGCCGCCGCCGCAAAGAGCTTGGCATCACCGCCGCCTATCCAACCCAAAGCGAACATAATAATAGTAAGAAAAAGTGCGCCGAAACCAACGGCTATATGCACACCAAATTCGGCCCAACTTAACCCGATTAAAGGCGCGGCCACCAAAAACAATCCAAGTAATGCCAATGAAATCCAGTTGGGAATAGTCATTGAGGCAATATCTCGCCAAGCAGCAATTATCATCAATAAAGGAAAAACTAATAATACGACTGAGTTTACCACCAACTTATCCTGCTCTTACAAATGACTAAGTGTAAAATAATGAAGCAATCATATTAACGACGGGTTGATTACGGCAATAAATATTTTAGGCTCATGGGTGTATATTCTGCAATTTATCGCGCCCTCACCTCAACCTCTTTTTTTGTCCTACCCTCACCCCAACCCTCTCCCGAGCCGGGAGAGGGAGTCATGTTCGTGATGTTTTGATATTTCACCGCGAGATAAGAGAACATACCATTTTGTAGAATATCGCTAACTAGGTGCGACTGCGCCTCGGCGACCATTCGCCGCCTTGTTTTTAGTGATCGCATTTCCTAATCGCAAAACCGCACACACTTTTGCTTGGAAATGCTCGCGTAGGCGTGAGCAAAGCGAACTTGCCGCGAGACAAAATAATTGGCAAATGCTTATCTTAGTGGTCGCATTTGCTCACCACAAAACCGGTTCCCACTTTTGTTGGCAAATGCTCTTGCACAACAAAAGGCCGCCCTCAAATTGAGAGCGGCCTAAAGTTACTTTAAGGCAAGTGCCTAAAAGACTATTCCATTGCTGTTGCAACTTCAGTAAACTTAGAAGCAGCATTTGTACCCAGCGCAGTAACAGCTGAAATGATCACAACAGCGATCAAAGCAGCAATTAGGCCATACTCGATGGCAGTTGCACCAGACTCATCATTCATAAAACGTGTAGCAAACTTTTTCATTATTATTCTCCATTTATTGCTAGCGAAATGGTTCGCCAGGATCATTGCGATCCCGCTTGCACCGAACCTGTGATCAATATAGCCAGCAGCACTTAAAGGCAGGTTATGAAGCGTGGTAAATTTTATATTAAATCAATCATAGCAAAATCTTTAGAGCAAATTTACTTTTCAGTAGCTATTTTTACATCGTCTTTTGACTTGCGCCGAAATAAATAAAAGAACCCTCTTATGACCATAAAGAATATAATACTTATCTTCGTTTTCTTCTTATTAGCTACGCCAGCAATAGCCGAGCCATTTCAAGTAGCCGTGGATAACGCCAAAATATTACGGCTATCACGACCAGCTGCTTCGGTAATAATAGGTAATCCGGCAATTGCTGATGCTATTGTGCATAATGGTAAGATGCTGTTCATTACCGGAAAGACTTTTGGCTCAACAAATTTTATCGCCATTGATAGTGACGGCAAGACGATAATAAATCGCAGCCTGCAAGTCTTACCTGCTGACAATCGACTAACCTTACATCGCGGTGGCTATCAACGCAGCTATCTATGCGGTGATGGTTGTGAGCCGGTTCCAGGTATCGGTGATGATTCAGAGGCTTTTGACCGTATAATGACTCAACGCAAAGAAAAAGCCGACGAAGGCACTTCTGCTGCTAGCGAATGAAGCCGCAAAACCCACAGAAACTCACAGAAACCGACAGAAACTTTACCACTGATTAACCCTACCCTTTGGTAGAGGCTTAAATGTTTTCTGCTTTATTGGTCACTGTAATTTACAGTTTCGCCAAAGGCTTACAAGAAATCATGGCCAGCAAATTTGCCCGCAAAAGAACATATCAGCTTATTAAAAAGTTCAGCCGTGCCGATAATGGCGCAACAGCCGTTGAATTTGCATTGATAGCTGCGCCGTTCTTCTTTTTGCTATTTGCCATGTTAGAAATCATCATGGTGTTTTTTGTTACCGTCACTATGGAACACGCAACTATGGAGGTTGCCAGAACAATTAGAACCGGTGAATCACAACAAGCCGGACAATCATCTGGAGATTTTTTGAACGCAGTATGCGGCGAGATGAACGATCTGATCCCTTGTAATGGCAATGTCTCTATTGATGTACGAACCTATACCGATTTCGGTGATGTAAATATCACTGACCCAATAGAAGATGGCGAGCTTAACAATGCCGCATTTTTATATAGCCCCGGAGAGGCCGGCGATATTGTTGTGGTTAGGGTGTTTTATACTTGGGAAATCCAGACGCCAATGATAGCAGCCATTTTCGCTAATTTAAGTGATAGGCGTAGATTATTGATAGCAACGGCTGCTTTTCGTAACGAACCGTTTGGGGAGCTTTGAATATGTTGCAAATATTCTCTAAAATCAAACAGGCGGTAAAAATATTCGCCGCCGAAGAACGTGGGGTTTCGGCAATAGAGTTTGCCTTAATTGCTCCGGCAATGGTGGCGTTCTTATTGGGGTCAATAGAAGTCAACTTATTACTAACTGCCGATCGTAAAGTAACACAGCTAACCAGCACTATCGCCGATCTAGTAGCGCAAGATGATGTAATAACCGCCGATGAAATGGACGACATCTTTACTGCTGCTTCGGCAATTTTACAGCCCTATAGTTCGGCGCCATTAAAAATGCGAGTTACCAGTGTAATGATGGACAATTCGGGAAACGCTAAGGTTGCTTGGTCACAAGGAAGAGGCATGATCGCTCTTTCACCCGGCTCAAGCATTTCCACCCCTGATGGACTGTTGCAGGCCAATACCAGCGTAATAATGGCACAAGTAACCTATGATTATGACAGCCTAATCGGTAGTGTCGTTAATACGAATATTCAACTTGATGATACATTCTATTTACGCCCGCGCCGTTCTGCTGCTGTTGCTGGCCCCGCACCTTAGGCTCAGCATTTAGGCACTTTTCATAAAATGAATGATTTTATTAAATTGCGAGTGTTCACCTGCAAATTGCAATATTTCATTATCACCTAAATCAATCTGCTGAACCACTTTAACACCGATAACAGCATTGCTTATAAATACCATGTCGGCACTTCGCAGAACTTTTGGAAAATACTCGCCGGTTTTGATATTGCCAAACTCTTGTAAAATCCTTGCACGGGTTATTCCCGAAAGCACCGCGCACGAAATTGATGACGTATAAATATCATCGCCCTTAATCCAGAATAAATTAGCCGTTCCAGCGCAACTAAGATGCCCTTCATTATCCAGCAACAGGCTTTCATTACCTTTTGCGCCGGCCACCAAAAACCTTCGCGACATAACCATATCCATGTTACTTAATGTTTTATGGCTTGAAGTCGGATTGCCAGAAACGCGACGTACCTTTGATAAGGCCAGATGTAATGGTTGTTTCGTTGTCGTCGGTTTGGGGAATACTCGTAACAGTAAATTTGACTGTGCGGGTTGGGGGATATCAATACCGCGTGGAGCAACACCTCGGCTTAGCAAAATCCTAATACTGCCTTCTTTAATTTGGTTGCGAATAATTAGCTCCTGCAACGCAAGCAGTACTTCTTCACCATTGCCAATATCATCAAATAATAACTCTGTTGATGAATTTCTTAGGCGTTGCCAATGAGCAGGGAAAAACCTTGGGCTGCCATTTTGCAAACAAATGGTTTCAAACAAGCCATCACCCAGCGATAGACCGCGATCACTTAGCGGCCAAACAATGTCTTTGGCGGTACAAAACACGCCATTTATCCAGACAATCTCTTCAACGGCCATTTTGCACGCTCTCAGCTAATTGGCGAAAAACACTTGCCTTATCGTTCATCTCGCCGGCTTCGGCAGAAGGATCAGAGTCAGCAACAATACCGCCTCCGGCTCGAAATGTTACGTCCCAGTTATTGTCGGAATTGCGCTGCATAATCAATGTTCTAATCAATACATTAAAATCCATCGCCCCATGATCCGATATAAACCCAAGCGCACCGCAATAAGGGCCACGCACAGCTTTTTCTAGCTCGGCAATTATTTGCATAGCGCGTATTTTTGGTGCGCCAGTAATGGAGCCGGGTGGAAATGTTGCTCGCAACAAATCTATCGCAGTGGCATCTTGCTTTAACCTACCGCACACAGTTGATACCAAATGGTGGACATTAGCGAATGATTGCACCGCAAATAATTCTGGTACATTTACTGAACCAGCTTCACAAACTCGAGATAAATCATTGCGCATAAGGTCAACTATCATCAAATTCTCGGCTCTATCTTTTGCGCTGGCAAGCAGTTCTTCCATCAATGCTTCGTCTAATTTTTCTGTTTGCCCCCTAGGTCTTGTTCCTTTTATCGGATTGGCACTTACTGTCCCATTCCTGCTAAGCGATAAGAACCTTTCCGGTGAGTTCGATAATACTGCTTTATCATCGCCAAGCCTAAAGCTTACACAAAACGGAGCCTGACTAATAGCAATTAGCTGCTCAAACAATAAATTGATGCTATCATCACCAGCTAATTCAGCGGTAAATTCACGGCTAATATTAGCTTGAAATATGTCTCCTTGATGAATGTAATTGATAGCTTTGCTAACGGTTCTGGCAATCTGCTGATCAGAACAATTACTGCTAAATTTATGCAAAAGTGCGCCAAGAGGCTCGGTCACAGTTCTATCGCCAACAGTGCCCAACTGGCTTAAAAACCGCTTTGCCAGTACTTGATCCGGAGCAATGACATAGGCTTTGTTTTGATGATGATCAAACAATGCACAACATGGGTATTGCCCGAACCCTATATCAGGCCAGTTACTCTTGGCTGGTATATCGATATTTTCCAATTTGCAGCCAAATTCATAGCTAAGCAAGCCGGCTAAACCACCAACAAATGGAAAATGATCAAGGCAGTTGTCAAGGTTTGTGTTGATCGGTAATACGCTTAAAGCCTCTGCACCATTTTGCACAAAAACAGCTTCTGGTTCGGCGCAAATAATTGACCATCTGGCGGTAGGCTGATCGCCACTGGAATGAAATAATATTGACCAAGGATTTTGCGCTATTGGTGCAAAAGCAGTACACGGGTCTCGCCAAGGGATTTCCAGAACATATTTAGATCTCCTAGCGGTCATAATATTAGCAAATCAAATTATCTTTCAACCGCTGTAAATCATCGGCATCAAGTTCCAAGCATTTACGGGCATACCGTACTGGATCGGTCAATATATCACCAGAGCGGGGCAATAGATCTTCTGTAACACCTAACATCGGAAACAAAATTTCCGGCTCAATATCTTTACCTAAACCTTCGGAAACTTTTTTTGCAATAATCGGTAATTTATTTTCAATATCCACCGCCTTATTGGTTAGCATGTAATCTGTCATTATGTTTTCTGCACTAACACCTAACAGCCCCAAAATAAGTGCCGCCAATATGCCTGTACGATCTTTACCGGCTGCGCAATGGATCAACACGGTTTTCCCCTGCCCTAGTCGCAATATGGTTTGGCGGAATAGATGCTGATGATGTTCCTCAACCGGAATCCGCCGATACGCGCTACGCATATATGCCTGCACACTATTTTTAGTTAAATTCCCCTCGCGCAAAAACTGTATGTGTGGCGGATCTTTCATATTTCCGCCATCGGCTGCTAATTGCTCCAATGGCATATCTTTCGGAAATATATTTGGTTGCAAACCTCGTTCGGCCAAGCGCCGAAGATCGACAACGACCTGAACTTGTAACTCTAAGAATAGCTCATGAGCTTGATCTTTTGCATCGGCCCAATGACCAGAGCGCAATAGCTTGCCAGTTACAACCTGCCCACCATAAGAGGTTTTCCAACCACCATAATCGCGAAAATTATTGACTTGGGAATTTGCAAAAATTCGGCCACTACTCATCGAAATGGTGGCTCTTCAAAGGCGCGCAATTTACGACTGTGTAGCCGATGAGCTACGTCATTTTTCAGAATTCTGATAGTCTCAAACCCAATTAACATGTGTTCGCGTACCGATTTTTGATAAAACAAATTAGCCGATCCAGGTAATTTTATCTCACCGTGTARCGGCTTATCAGAAACACACAATAAAGTTCCATAAGGCACTCTAAAGCGAAAACCATTGGCAGCAATCGTCGCACTTTCCATATCAACAGCAATAGCCCTTGAACGATTGATCATCTTGGTTTCATGGGTATAGCGAAACTCCCAATTCCTATCGTCTTTTGAAACAACAGTTCCAGTGCGAAGACGGCTTTTAACTTTGTCCATTCCTTCGCCAGAAACATTAGCCGTTGCTTCGGCCAGCGCCACCTGTATTTCGGCCAATGCCGGAATTGGAATGTCCAGAGGCACCACATCATCAAGAACATGATCATTGCGATGATAAGCATGCGCCAACACATAATCACCCAGCCGTTGTGATTGCCGCAAGCCACCGCAATGACCGATCATCAACCAACATTGTGGCCGTAAAACCGCCAAATGATCAGTAATGGTTTTGGCATTCGTCGGGCCAACACCAATATTTACCAAGGTAATCCCGCGCCCGTCTTTGGCTAGCAAGTGATAAGCTGGCATTTGGTATTTACGCCATGGCGCATCATCTATTTTTTGCCGGGCATTTTTGGTGTTTTTATCAACCGTGACGAAACCAGAAACTGAAAGTTCAATAAATTCATCATTTTCTTGTAGCTGTTTTAAGCCCCAATTGATAAATTCGTCCACATACCGATGATAATTGGTAAACAATATAAACGGCTGAACATGTTCAAACGGCGTGCCGCAATAATGATACAATCGATGCAATGACAAATCGGTTCGCGGAGCATCAAACAATGCCAATGGGCGGCTGCCGTCAGTTGATACAAAATCACCATCAGCAATTTCATCGCCAATACTTACCAGATCTGCATAGGGAAATACTCTGGCCAGTTCACGCGGATCAGCATTTTCCATGTTCAGTTCATCAGAACCATCAAGTACATAAGAATATGGAATTTCAACAGCCGATATGCCAACTTCAATATCAATCTGATAATCACCAAGCAGTAATGTTAGTTGTTCTTCAAGATACGAGCGAAACAATTCCGGCTCGGTAATGGTGGTAACGTAAACACCAGGTTCTGAAAACTTACCAAATGCTCTGGAAAACACCGCAGGCTTACCATCTGGTTCATAAGTGATCCGCAATTCTGGATAAGTAAAAACCCCGGACTTTCTAGCTTGCATCTCTGGAACAATGCCAGTTTTCAAATAAGCCGCTAGCGCCTTTTGCAACCGTGATGTCGCCTGCTGATATAGATCAGCCAGTTGATCGACAATTTGCGCCGCTTGTATGTTTGCTTGATCTTTGCTCATTTAGCTGCTTTTGCGAACAAAAGTAACGGCAAAATAAGGCTCGCCATCAAACAAGTCCTTAGCTGGTTGCATACCGTCAACCACCTGAAACAGGTGTGGCTCGATGCGCCCTTCCATGCGATAACCGCGCTCGGACATCTTTGAACGATGAAACTCCATTGCAGCTTCGGTAAAGCTTTTAGCCAAAATTGTTACTCGATCCGGCGTATCAGTCATAATACTTCCCTCATTTTTATATCTAGTTATATGTAAAATATAAAATGACCGCTGTTAACAGACTTGTCGAGTGGAAAAGTTCAACTGAGTATCATTGTGCTTACTTAGACATTGGCTAGCTTACCCGCCAATTTGCTGGAAAGTTTGTTTTACCGCACGATATTCATCAACCAGCTTAGCTATTGATTTATACAAGGTTTTTGGATCTATCGGCTTTGAGACATAATCGTTCATTCCCGCAGCAAGGCAGGTTTCACGATCCCCAAGCATCGCATTAGCAGTCATGGCAATTATTGGCACACCGACATTAATACTATCACTAGCTCGCAGGGTTTTCGCCGCAGTAAGACCATCCATTACTGGCATTTGAATATCCATCAACACCACATCGAAATAACTGTCCGCCAGCAGCTCAAGTGCCTCTTGTCCATGACCAGCCCAAACCACTTCACCACCAATAGGTCTTAAAAAAGCCGCCAAAACTCGTTGATTTATTGGATTATCTTCCACTGCCAATATCCGCAAACTATCATCATCTGATTTTGGTGCAGCAGCAGCATCGACGATCGGCGTTACATTTTGCTGTGTTATCACAGGAGTTTCTTTTACCTGCTTAACTGCGGCTACTGGCTGATTTTGCAATTTACTGCTAGTTTCAAAACTGGCGATAAAGCGAAAAATAGAGCCGAGGTTTTCTTTTGATTCAACAACTAAATCGCCGCCCATCATCTGTGCCAACTGCCGTGATATAGACAGGCCAAGGCCGGTACCGCCAAATTCTCGTGACGTGCTGCTATTTGCTTGCACATAAGCGCTGAACAGYTTTTTYTGYACTTCTTCGCTCATACCAATGCCRGTATCGCGAACCGAGAAGTCTATTTCTACCTTGCCATCTRCAACCGGCTTGGCADTAACAGACAVTATTACAGAGCCAGATTTAGTAAACTTGGCAGCATTAGACAGCAGGTTTGATAATATCTGCCGGATACGTACTGAGTCGCCACGAATCGCCGATGGCACCTGATCAGCTATTTCCAACGAAAACGCCAAGCCCTGTGCCTCAATAGTTGGCCTCCAAAGCCGAACCATTTTTTGTAACATGTGGCGCAAATCAACATTAACATGTTCCAATGAAAATTTTCCAGCATCAAGTTTGGATTTGTCTAAAAGGTCATTTAACAACGACATCATCATGTCGCCAGCATCAATGATGGTTTTGACATTTTCCAATTGATCTTCTGTCATATCAGTTTCTGCTAGATGCTTTGCCATGCCCAAAACCGCATTCATTGGCGTTCGCAACTCATGGCTCATCATTGCCAAGTATTTTTCCTGAGCCTCAAATACTTCTGAAGCATCAGTTGCTTGTGCTTTTGTGGTTTCAGGTTTAACCGCAGCCGCAGCGGTTCTTAAAACGCATAGTCGCTTACCATTTTCACCAGTTTTCAATACAAACAAATTGACATCACAGTTAATACTGCTCGCAGATAAAGTACGACCCACGACATTTTTTTGCTCTGCTAAAACAGCGCCTTCRGCATGTTGTAGACTTTYATCAATCACTAAGTTCGGTATAAATTGATCAAGCTCAAAAGCATCTAGCGGCCCTTGCGGTATTGCCAATAACTTACGTGCCGCCGGATTGACATCAATGATGGTATTTTCTTCGTTCAACACCAAAACTGCATCATCTAAACGATCAAGCAGCGTATTGGTACGGCTATCGCCTTCACGATAACCGCTATCAACCAAGCGYACGAGTATRTCAGGATTTARCTTACCATCACGGATTGATAAACGAACTTGCTGTTCAAGTTTTTTATGCATWTTCAAAATTCCAGCTTTGAGCCGCAACCTTGCAAGCAAATGRYTTGATATTGTGTTAAATTTTCGCAAGCATTCAAGTTAGTTTACGAAAAATCTTAGTAGCCGCATTAAAGATTAACCAGCTTTCTTGTCAAACATATCCCAGACACCAGCATCACCATGCCACTGCCCCTTTGTGGCGCCTTTGGAGTATTCGGTTGCTCTGGCCTCAAAGAAATTGGCGTGTTCAACACCGTTTAGTATCTCGGTCAACCACGGGATCGGATGTTCGGATATGCCGTAAACTTTTGGTAATTTCAACTGGCCCAGCCGCCAATCGGCAATATAACGGATATATTGTTTGATATCATCTGGCTCCATGCCCTCGACACCGCCCATCTCAAACGCCAGATCGATGAACTGATCCTCAAGACCAACCACGGTTTTACAGCAATCGACAATATCATCAGCAACCGATGCAGTAACACAGCCGGTCTCGGCGGCAAATTCATGATACATCCTGATCATGCCCTCACAATGCAGACTTTCATCACGCACCGACCATGAAACGATCTGCCCCATGCCCTTCATCTTGTTAAAGCGCGGGAAGTTCATCAACATGGCAAAGCTGGCAAATAATTGTAAACCTTCGGTAAATCCACCAAACATCGCCAAAGACCTAGCAATGTCCTCATGAGTATCGGTTCCAAATTCGGCCATGTAATTGTGTTTGGCGGCCATGCTTTCATATTCCATGAACGCGCTAAATTCGCTATCCGGCATGCCAATGGTTTCCAATAACAGCGCATAAGCTGCAATATGTACCGTTTCCATATTTGAAAACGCCGCCATCATCATTTTCACCTCGGTCGGCTTAAAGATACGGCAATAATGCTCCATATAATTATTGTTGACCTCAATATCGCCCTGCGTGAAAAATCTGAATATTTGGGTTAGCAAATTGCGCTCTTTGTCGGACAATTTATTTGCCCAATCATTACAGTCTTCACCCAATGGAATTTCTTCTGGGATCCAGTGAACTTGTTGTTGCTTTTGCCAAAAATCAAACGCCCACGGGTAACGAAAAGGCTTATAACCAACAGAAGGGGTTAGTAATCCGGGGGTATCTAGTTTCAATTTCATAACATATCTCTTGGCATGGGAATCAATTTATCAAATTTGCATCTACATGATGTGCTAGATTGAGCCGCAAACCACAAGCCCTTGTGTTGAAGCATTTACCAGAAAACTGGCATTTCAACTTACAATGCACCTGCACTTTCTTTGATTACCTGTTGTTTTATAACCAAAGTTAGCATTAAAAAACTCATTACTTATTTTTTATAACTTTTCCCAGTGGATAAACCTTAAAAAACCTCACCACTAAACAATATTGGTTTTACGGATCACTAAAGCAATGCTTTAGAAAAACCCATTTTTCATTGGACTTATCGCGTATTCACCATGTCAAACAGCCGCAAAGTGGCGCGTACGAGCCATCTGCACCACCATTATAACAAGCGGGTGTAAGGCGGGCATGGTTGAAACTTATCCCCGACCTTTAAAGGTGACTAAGGGTCAATGAGTGCTAATTCTTTGCCAATTAACCCTTAAGTTATGGGCAGTCTTTGCCAATGATTGCTAATTAAGGGTTACTCAGTAGTGCAAGCTATACCCTTATTCACCCTTGGCTTTGACCCTTATCCCCCCCTCCGCCGGCTTCGCCAACACCTCCCCCGTGAAAAACAGGGGAGGACAAAAACTCTGGCTCCGCGAGCGGTAGGAGAAAATATTCTTTTGTCCGCGGTAAAATAGCAAAACTTCGTCATACCGGCGAATGCCGGTATCCAGCCTTGCGATTGATCCAGAGGTAAATGGTGAAAACTGGATCACCCGAATAAATCGTGTGATGACGGTGTATGGGCAAGTCACGCATTGCTCTTAATGATTTTTGTCCTCCACCTTTATGGGGGAGGTGAACGCGAAGCGTTCGGAGGGGGTGCAAAAACCGATTGGTGATTTCTCACCGCTCATCTTTGCAAGAAGTACAAGGCTGGATACCGGCTCAAGGCCGGCATGACGACCAGTTCTTACGTCCAAACCCCGTCCAGTAATTTATGTGGTTACGCTTATTGAATCGAGTTATAAGGTGTCATGAACTCATCAAAGAAGATTTCATTTCCTGCCGCTGACGAAATAACGGCGGCAATTGATGCAAGCGGGCAAAAGGGCTGTAGAGACCTATCAAATATATTTGTCGACAAAGCAGGACGCGCAACAGACAATGAGTGGAAGCTCCTACAGCAAGTTTTTAATTTTCATTTCAAATCATCCAACGTCATGCAACCGTTTGCTCCGATAGCCGTGATGACAGATGGGACACGCAGCATGATACCGGATGACTTGACCAACACGCAGTTAGATGAGCTTCAAGGAACTTTGGACGGCGTAACTGATCCAGAGTACCGGGCGCGTGTTGGTGATGTTCTGTGGTTAAGGCGCAAGGACGCAAAAGCTGCGCGCATAGCTGTAAAAGCATACCTTGAAGCCGGTAAGCTGGTTGAGCATCCAAAGAACTGGACTACATCCATGGAGCGGTATGAACGTGCCTTACGATTGGCCGGTCAGATCGAACCAAAGGGTAATTTACCCAAAACAATACTCGCACATTTGGAAAGCCGGGTGTTGCATTATGATGGCAAAGACCCTCTTTATTTCACTTGCAAAGCATTGCGTTTGTTGGCTGAGTTTCGCTATGGAGGTTTTTCAACGCTTGCGAAGATAGCAGGACATGCTGCTGGTGAGTCCCGTTCGGATAAGGATTTTCGTCGGGCGAGAAGCTATTTTGAAGTTCAAGCAAAGCATTTGAAGTTAGCGGGGGAAGCAGCTGCGGCAGAAGCTGCGCGTGTTACTTCCGCTCGCACATTCGTAGAAGAAGCAGAAAACCGTGAAGCCAACAATGAGTTTATGGCCGCGCATTCGTTTTGGGGTAATGCCATATCCGCTTTTCGCTATAGGCCATCACTTCGAAAGGAAATTCCAGAGCTTCAAAGACGATATTCAATTGCCGGTGGAAAACTTGGCAGTGAAATGAGAACAGTTAGCAGTGATGGGATTGATATTACCAAATTCGTCGAAGAAAGCCGCGCTAGCGTTGCTGAACTACCTTGGGAAGATGCATTTTTCACACTTGCGTCATTCATACCTTTAATTGACCCAAAAGAACTTCGCGAGACAACAGAAAAAGAATTATCTGAGCCTTCAATTCACACGGCAATGGCTGCAAGCATTTACGATGCGTCCGGAAGGAAAATCGGAGTTCGACCATCTGCATTAACAGACGACCCGGCGCAAAAAGAAAAAGCCATTTCCGGGTTCATGGAGCAAAATGCCGGTTACCAACGGCACATGATGATCCACGCTCATATTGCCCCGGCAATCAGACAAATTATCGAAGACCATGAAGTCGAGCAAGCTACGTTTTCTTCTGTTTTGGATGATAGCGCTTTGATACCTAAAGAAAGGCGGGAATTATTCTATCAGGCTTTTGAGGTCGGTTTTCGTTTGGATTTCTCAACTGCTCTGCATTTACTTATCCCGCAAGTCGAAAATGCCTTACGATACGTACTTCAACAAAACGGCATATCGCCGGTGAATGTTGATAATGATGGGGTGGAAGAGGTTTGGGGAATGAAGCGGGTTTTGAGCCATGCTAAAACTCTGGAAATTTTTGGCGATAGTCTTGTGTTCGAACTTAAATCGCTCCTCGTTGCGAGATTAGGCCCAAACTTAAGAAACCTATTTGCCCATGGTGCTTTATCGCCAAATGGATTTAGCGGCGAAAATGCAATTTACCTCTGGTGGGTGATCTTACAGTTAGCTGCATATCGAACATCAGGAATGCATGCATACATGGAGCGACGACAAGCTGAAAACGGCCACGATCAAGATAAAGACAAGAAATAGATTGGCTGCTGCGGGTTGCCCACAATTAAACCAGCAACGCACCCAATTCCTCCCAAACTAAATACACCACTTGAACTAGATAAGTGACAACTAAAAGGCAGGTTTTGCCAGAACTTAAACTTCCTCAAACAATATGTCCCAATAATCGTAAGCGGCTGACCCCGCCATCGGGAATGATGTTCAGGCGTACATGTGAGATCGGAATTTTTTTATCCAACTTAAAGTGATGTTCGCTATCGGCGGCGCATTTTTGTTGCTCTATCAGGATCGGCCAGTTTACCGCCTGTTGCAAAATTTCCTCATCGCTCAAGTCCTTGCAAAGTGCGCCTTGCAAGTAAAACCTATCGGGGTAATTGCCTTTGAAATGTTTGGTATCTAGCAATATTTCCTCGATCACACCGGGGTGCGCCAAGGCCAAAACCGCCCAATCATGTCCCGGTTCACGACGACGACGAGTTTCCCAACCATCGCCCATATTGATGCCTTTGCCCGGCGCGATCAGGTTTTCCGGCACTCCGAAATGTTGGTTATTGCAACCAAGTGGCCGCCCGCCTAATTCCAATGCCGCCAGATCAATTTGCTTGGTTTTGTCAAAACCTGACCAGTCGCGATCAATTTTGCCCATCACCCGTAATCTTGCCACCCCGCCATCAGGATAAATATGCAATCGCAAATGAGAAAATGGCGCAGAACTTTTGGTTTTCAAGACAACTTGACTATCGCCCTGTAACTCGACCTTAGAGATAATGCTTGTCCATTTTTGGTTTTCTGGCGGTATATCACCGACAAACAAACAGGCTTCGACACTGGCAAAGGGTGGGAAATTTCCGGTAAAATGGCTGGTGTCTATTTCTATTTCCTCAATCAAGCCGGGACTGCCCAGCTTAATAGTACAATGATCATGGCCAGCTATGCGCTTGCGCCGGCTTTCCCAACCGTCCATCCATTTGCCATT
This sequence comes from Robiginitomaculum sp., assembly GCA_002733735.2. Classification (GTDB taxonomy): domain Bacteria; phylum Pseudomonadota; class Alphaproteobacteria; order Caulobacterales; family Maricaulaceae; genus Robiginitomaculum_B. The sequence goes on from NVWT02000006.1 coordinate 98,322, forward strand.
CTCGTCGTATTTGTCAGGTACAAATACCGGATCTGCTGGCAGGATCAATCGTGCTTTATCGGCAAAAAAATCATCAGTTGCATGGACGACTTTTGCCCCAAGGCGCGGTTGCGCTAAATTGATTAGCTTGGAATTTGCTCTCTGCTGGCTCATTTATATATTTCCTCGATCCGGAATTTGGCGATTARGTTTATYTGTTTTAGGGCCTCGGCAAATTCWTCTTGYGYTGARTTTTGCAAACGCGCCGCAAAKGCMSCYAATATAGAGCTTCTATTATGNCCCTTTNACGGCAATGATAAATGGAAAGTTGAATTTTTCGGTATAGGCATTGTTTAAGCGGTTAAACTCTGTAAATTCTTCTTTTGAGCATTGATCAAGGCCGGCACCTTTTTGCTCATTAGTGCTTTCATCGGTTAGATCGCCAGCAATCGCAGCTTTGCCAGCAAGATCCGGGTGAGCGCAGATCAGCTCTAATTGCGCTTTTTTGTCGGCGGCTACCATGGTTTTGGCCATTATTAACGACAGGTCTTCAGCGGTTTTTGTCGAGTTGTTTAACAACGGATAGGCTTGTCTTGCCACCCAAGGCGAGTGTTCGTAAACACCGCCAAATTCGGCGATGAATTCTTGTTGGTTTAATTCGCTTAAATTCATTTCTTAAGTTTCCGATAATGGGAAGTTTTTGCGCCAGTGGCGGGCAATTTCAATGCGTTTGCAAACCCAGACATCTTGATGCGCGGTGATATGTCGAAGGAACTTCTCTAATCCTGCCAGTCGCGCCGGGCGGCCAATTATCCGGCAATGCAGACCGATAGATAACATTTTAGGGGCGGCTTGCCCCTCAGCATACAGCACATCAAAAGCATCTCGTAAATACTCGAAAAACTGCTGGCCGTTATGAAAACCCTGCGCCGTACAAAACCGCATATCATTGGTRTCCAAAGTATAAGGCACAATCAGGTGTGGCTGTTTTACCTGTGTCGACCAAAATGGCAGATCATCGGAATAATCATCTGCATCATATAAAAACCCGCCCTCTTCGGCGATCAGACTGCGGGTGTTGGGCGAGGTTCGCCCAGTGTACCAACCAAGTGGCCGCGTGCCAGTGAGCTTGGTGTGCAGATCGATAGCCTCTAGCATATGCTTCCGTTCAAGGCCTTTTGGAATATCTTGATAATCGATCCAGCGTAAACCATGACAGGCAATTTCATGATCAGCACTAAGGAGTTTTTCCACCACCAATGGATTGGCTTCTAACGCTTTAGCCACGGCAAAAACCGTTAATGGTAATTGGTATTTTTCAAATAAATTCAGTATCCGCCAGACACCGGCTCTGCTGCCGTACTCGTATAATGATTCCATGCTCATATTTCTGGCGCCGATAACTTCGCCCGCACCAATAATTTCTGAGAGAAAAGTCTCGGCACCAGCATCGCCATTAAGCACGCAGTTTTCAGCGCCCTCTTCGTAGTTTAGCACAAATTGCACGGCAATCTTTGCTGCATTTGGCCAATTTGCTTTTGGTGGATTTGCGCCATAACCTGTCATATCACGTTGCATTGAAATTTTATCCATGGGATTCCTAAAAGCCTTTCCGAAAAAGTGGGAACCGGTTTTTCGATAAGAAATGCGAAAAAAATAGGTTAGAACATTTTCGGTTCAACTTGAACAAAAAATGTTCTAATAGCGATCTTTATTCTATTACTATAATACAACACGCAAAATGATACGAGAGAGAAAATGGCCGGATTAACTACTCATGTTTTAGATACCGCCAATGGCGTGGCCGCCAAAGGGATCAGGATTGAGCTTTATGATGATAAAACCGGCAAATTGCTAGGTGAATTTGTCACCAATGATGATGGCCGTTGTGATCAGCCATTATTAGCACCTGAGCAGATGAAAACTAACAGCTATCGTTTGGAGTTTTTTACTGCCGATTATTTTCAAAAACGCGGCCATGAGCTTTCCGATCCACCGTTTTTGGATAAAATCACTATTCGTTTTGCTATTACCGATACGCAAAGCCATTATCATGTGCCATTATTGGTTTCGCCATTTTCTTATTCCACCTATCGCGGCAGTTAATGCGCATGAAACAATTACAGACGATCAATTTTGTACTTAACGGCCAGCAATTCAGTGTGCCAATCACTGATACACAGCAAAGCCTATTGGCATTTTTACGCGATAACCTTCGCAAAACCGGCACCAAAGAGGGCTGTAATGAGGGTGATTGCGGAGCCTGCACCGTGGTGATTGGCCGGCCAAGTACCGGTAATGTTAAATACGAGGCGGTAAATGCCTGTATTTTATTATTGGCACAGGTCGATAATTGTGAGCTGATAACTGTCGAGGGTGTGCAAGGCGATGATGGAGCATTGCACCCAGTGCAACAGGCTTTGGTGGACTATCACGGTTCGCAATGCGGGTTTTGCACCCCGGGTTTTGTGATGTCGCTTTATGCTCATTATCGTAATCGTTTACCGGCAGATCGCCAAAGTTTGAAAGATACTATGGCCGGTAATCTTTGTCGTTGTACCGGCTATGGGCCAATACTGGCAGCCGGACAGGCAATGTATAATTATCCTGAACCCAAGGGTGAGGTTACGCCAGAAAATTTATCCATCGTGCCGCAAGATGATAGCCAAAATCTTGATGATCAGATATTCGCGCCAAAAACCGAAGAAGAATTACAAGAATTATTGCAGCTATATCCCGATGCTACTTTGTGGGCTGGCGGTACTGATACTGGTTTGTGGTTGACCAAAAAATTACAACATTTACCGCAAATTATTTTGCTGGGGAAAATCGCCACGCTTAATTTTGTCAAAGATACCAAGCAAGGTTTATCTATCGGGGCAATGGCCAGTTATAGTGATGTAATGGCTATTGTTGCGGACAAATGGCCAAACTTTGCTGAAGTAATACGGCGCACCGGCTCCACTCAAATAAGAAACTCTGGAACTATTGGCGGCAATATTGCTAATGGCTCGCCAATTGGTGATATGGCGCCGATACTGATTGTGCTGGGAGCTAAATTAATCTTGCGAAAACAAGAACAGCAGCGCGAGATATTGCTAGAAGACTTTTTTATTGAATATGGAAAACAGGATTTAGCGGCTGGCGAGTATTTGGCGGAAATTTTAATACCCAAGCAGGCCGAGAAATTAAACCTTGCAACATGGAAAATTTCCAAACGCTTTGATCAGGATATTTCTGCGGTTCTTGCTGCATTTTCTTGGGAAGCAGATGGCGATAAAATTGCTGATATACGAATAGCATTTGGCGGCATGGCGGCGACACCAAAACGCGCAAAAACAACCGAAAATATATTGCGCGATAATGTCGTTACTGATGATTTGCTAGATCAGGCATGTGAAGCATTGAATGAGGATTTTACTCCGTTAAGTGATATGCGGGCATCAAGCAGCTATCGCCAGCAAATTGCCCAAAACCTGTTACGCAAAGCTTTTGCTGCTGTGCCGGTATCGTTAGCCAAGGCAGGCTCATGAGCAACAAAACCGACATGATTGGCAAGCCGATACAACATGAAAGCGCCTTGGCGCAAGTAACCGGCCAAGCGATCTATATTGATGATATGCCAGAATTGCCGCAAACTTTGCATTTGGCATTTGGCAGATCAGACAAGGCGCACGCAAAGATATTGTCTATGGATTTGGCGAAAGTTCGTGAGTTTCCCGGCGTAGCAGCAGTATTTTGCGCCAGCGACATTATCGGTAAAAATGATGTTAGCCCGGTAGCGGGAGATGATCCGTTATTTGCCAGTGAAAAAGTTATCTATCATGGGCAAGCATTGTTTGTTGTCGCCGCCAATAGTCGAATAATTGCGCGAAAAGCTGCAAATTTAGCATCGGTCGAATATCAAGAGTTACCGGCTATTTTAACTATCTCGCAAGCCAAAGACGCTGGTGCCAGACTAGAGGTTTGCCAGATAATGCGCCGTGGCGATGCCACAAAATCTATTGCAAATTCGGCGCATCAAGTTTCAGGTAATTTGTCCACCGGGGCGCAAGATCATTTTTACCTTGAGGGGCAAATTACTTACGCTTTGCCGCTTGAAGACGGACAGATGAAAGTTTTTTCCTCGACCCAACACCCTTCAGAAGTACAAATGGGTATTGCGCATGTTTTGGGTCTACCCTCGAATAAGGTCATGGTCGAAATTAGGCGCATGGGCGGCGGCTTTGGCGGTAAAGAAACCCAAGCCTTATTGATCGCCGCGGCGGCAGCTTTGGTAGCCGATAAAACCGGTAGGCCAGCCAAATTATGCCTTGATCGCGATGATGATATGATCATGACCGGCAAACGCCACGGCTTTGAAATGTCATACGAAATAGGCTTTGATGAAAATGGTTTGATAGCCGGCGCGAAGTTCGATCTGGCATCGGATTGCGGCTGTTCGATGGATTTATCGGCAGCGATCAATGATCGGGCGATGTTTCATCTTGATAATGCATATTTTCTGCCAAATGTGATAATTCGCTCGGAGAGATTTCGCACCAATAAAGTTTCTGCAACCGCGTTTCGTGGTTTTGGTGGCCCGCAAGGTATGATCTTGATCGAGCGGGTTATGGATCATATTGCCAATGAACTTGGCCTTGATCCGTTGATTGTTCGCCAGCGTAATTTTTATGCCAAGGGTCGTGATATTACCCCTTATGGCCAGCAGGTCACTGATTTTGAACTGCCTGAAATTGTCGAACAATTGGTAACGAGTAGTGACTATTCAAAACGCTATGCAGAAATTTCCAACTGGAATGAGCAAAATCAAAACATCAAACGCGGACTTAACCTATCAGTGGTCAAGTTTGGTATTTCTTTTACTACCGGATTTTTGAATCAGGCCGGCGCATTGGTGCATGTCTATCGTGATGGCAGTGTGGTGCTAAACCATGGCGGCACTGAAATGGGACAAGGTCTGTTCGTTAAGGTCGCACAAATAGTGGCGCAAGTTTTCGGCCTTGATGTCAGCCAAATTCAAGTAACCGCTACTGCCACCGATAAAGTCCCCAACACTTCGGCAACTGCCGCCTCCTCTGGCTCTGACCTTAATGGCATGGCTGCTAAAATCGCCGCCGAAACAATATCTCAGCGTCTGGCCAAATTTGTAGCGAAAAAATTTAATTGCGACAAAGATCAGGTGGAGTTTATTGACGGCAAGGTTTGTTTTAACGATCAGAAAGTCCCGTTCTCAGAAATAACCGATCTGGCTTATCTGGCGCGAATATCGCTGTCCTCGACCGGGTTTTACGCCACGCCGGATATATTTTATGACCGGACAAAACACCAAGGATCGCCGTTTTTGTATTATGCCTATGGCGCAGCAATCAGCGAAGTTGAGCTTGATGTTATGACCGGCGAAGCAAGGTTGCGACGGGTGGACATTTTGCATTCTTGTGGCAAATCGCTAAATCCGGCGATTGATCTGGGACAGATCGAAGGCGGTTTTGTGCAAGGCATCGGCTGGTTGGGCAATGAAGAAGTTTGTTTTGACGATAAGGGGCGTTTAACCACCCACGCGCCGTCTACTTATAAAATTCCAACCGCTTCGGATCGTCCGGATCATTTTAATATTGCCTTGTTTGACAGTGAAGATACCGAGATAAAAACTGTGTACCGCTCCAAAGCCGTGGGCGAGCCGCCATTTATGTTAGCGATCAGTTACCATGGTGCGTTACGGGCAGCGGTGGAAGCTGTCGGCAATGATGGATTTACCGAACTTAATGCACCAGCAACCCCAGAAACCCTGTTGCGGGCAATGACCGCGAGATGAAACTGGCAGACAAAGTACAGCAATTATTGACCGACAAACAAACGGCGGTAATGGTTACATTGGTTGAAACTTCCGGCTCTGCGCCCAGAAATGCCGGAGCTAAGATGTTGATCTGGAACGAGGGGCAGAAAGGCACTATTGGCGGTGGTGAGTTGGAATTTCGCTTGCTCAAAATGGCCAAAGAAATGTTGCAACAACCTTTCATGCGTCCAGTGTTACAAGACTTTCCATTGGGCCCGGTTTTGGGTCAGTGTTGTGGTGGTTTTGTTACTGCAATGTTGGAGCCATTAAACCAATATTGTCTCGGCAATGAAAAGCTCTCAGTGCAAACTTGTTTAGCCAGCGGAGAAAAAGCTTTGATCGCCGTTAATGACGATAATTCAAAGATAATTATCACTGCTGACAAACATTACATTATCGAGACACCACGCCGCAAACCAACAAGCATTTACCTATTTGGCGCCGGGCATATTGGTGCGGCGTTGGCAAAAATATTACTCGATATGGATGTTGATCTTAACTGGATAGATAGCCGCCTCGATATGCACCCATCAGCGCAAATTTGCGATGATCCGGTACAAATGGCAATATCTGCGCCGGCTGATGCTCTTTTCGTGATTGTCACCCATTGCCATGATCTTGATTATGCTCTCTGTCATAGTATCTTGCGTAAAAATGATATTGGATTTTGTGGGCTTATCGGCTCAGATACCAAAAGGGCGCGATTTATTCAGCGGTTACAAAAAGATGGCATGACTGAAAAACAAATCGGGCAATTAACTTGTCCTGTAGGCTTGAGCGGTATTGGTGGTAAACACCCAACCGAAATCGCCGTGGCGATTGCCGCTCAGTTACTGCAAGAAATGAAAGAACAAAAAAATGGAAATTGATATTCTGCCATGGATGAGTTTGGCGGTTAGATGGCTGCATTTAATTGCTGGCATTGCATGGATTGGCTCCAGTTTTTATTTCATCTGGCTGGATAATTCATTGCGCCCTGAAGCAGGAGAAAAAGAGGCCGGTGTATCTGGTGGCCTTTGGGCAGTGCATGGCGGCGGGTTTTATCACAAGAAGAAATTTCAAGTTGCGCCGGATAATTTGCCAGATCATTTACATTGGTTCAAATGGGAAGCCTACGTCACTTGGCTATCTGGCATTGGCCTGATGATTTTGATGTATTATTGGCAGGCAAATTTGTATCTGATAAATCCAATGCGGGCGGACTTGAGCCAATTCGCAGCCATTAGTGTCGGTGTTGGTTTTCTGGTTGTTGGTTGGATTATTTATGACATAATTTGTCGTCTGACTACTAAGATGAGTAGCCTGTTTTCCGGTGCTTTATGGTTCGGGTTTTTAATCCTTAGCACTTATATTTTAGTGCAAGTATTTAGCGATCGCGGCGCCTTCTTACATGTAGGTGCGATGATCGGTACCGCCATGGCCGGCAATGTGTTTTTTGTGATAATCCCTAATCAAAAAATCGTAGTCGCATCTATGTTGGCAGGCAAAACTCCAGATCCCCAATTATTGGTGATGGCCAAACAGCGCAGCGTCCATAACAATTATATGACACTGCCCGTATTATTGATCATGGTTTCCACCCATTACCCAACTTTAACCGGTCATCATTTGAACTGGTTATTATTGGCTTTGTTGTCATTAAGCGGGGTGCTTATCCGGCATTTCTTTAATTTACGCCACAAAGACAAAGTGGTTTATCCGGTGTTATTTGCTGGCTTTGGCTTGTTTATCGCGACGATGATTTTTGCTGCTGCCACTGTTCCCAAACCCGCAGCGCACACCAGCGAAGTGGATTTCTCGCAAGTTGAAGAAATCATGCAATTACACTGTACCGCCTGTCATAGCGCCAATCCAACCCATCCGGCATTTGACGAGCCGCCAATGGGCTTGGCTCTTGATACAAGAGAGCAGTTCGAACAATTTTCATCAAGCATTTATGATCAAGTAGTGGTGGGAAAAACCATGCCCTTGGGTGGTGATACATTGATGAGTGATGAGGAGCGGCAAATTATCGCCAATTGGATCGAGCAACAAAAAAAGCAATGATCAACCAACTTAACATAGAGCCGTTAACCGCCAAGGAGTTTGCCATTTTCGGGCAGGTGATAGAAATAGGTGATAATGATCCGATTTTGATCAATGACGGCAATGCAAAAAGATACAACACTGCCGCTGACCTGCAATTTACCGACGGCAAAGCGGTGGTAAGCATTTTTCGTAGCCAGCCTTTGGCGCGGCCAATAGTTTTACGCAAAATGGAATGTCATGATCTTGGCACTCAGGCATTTATTCCTCTGAACAACCGTCCGTGGCTAGTGGTGGTTGCCGCCAAAGGTGAGTTTGCCCCAGCAAATATGCGGGCATTTTTGGCACAGGCAAACCAAGGGGTGAATTTTGCTGCCGGTACTTGGCATCATTTTTCTTTGGCTTTGGGTGAGGTTTCTGATTTTTTAGTAATTGATCGCCAAGGAAAATCCGCTGACTGCCGCGAAATTGCGCTTGATCCAGCAATACAATTGGGGGAGTTGCCATGAGCAGGATTGCCCATCGCGGACGCATTGCCCACATGTTGCGCGACCCCGGATCCACAGGCGATGCAACAGCAATAGCATATTTTGCTGATGGTTGTTTGCTGGTGGAAAACGGCTTGGTTGTCGCTTGTGATCATTGGGATAAAGTCCTGCCTGATGCCGATAATTGGCAAATCATCAACCATGATGATGCTCTGATCTTACCGGGTTTTGTCGATACCCATGTGCATTATCCGCAAAGCGATATTATCGGTGGCTATGGCGAACATTTAATGCACTGGCTAGATAATTACGCGTTCCCAGTTGAACAAAAAATCGGCACTGATTTGGAATATGCCGCCAATGTCGCCGAGTTTTTCATCGAGCAGAGTTTGCAAAACGGAACTACATCGGCATTGGTATTTGCCACTGTTCACCAACATTCAGTTGATGCGATCTTTGAGGCGGCATTGGCCAAAAACATGCGCCTTATTGCCGGTAAGGTTTTGATGGATCGCAATGCTCCCGAAGATTTATGCGAAACCGTAGAGCAGGGAAATATTGCAACACAAAAGCTAATCGAAAAATGGCACGGCAAAGCACGGTTGGGTTATGCAATAACCCCGCGTTTTGCCCCAACCAGCACTATGCAGCAATTATTGGCGGCTGGAGAATTATTACAGGCAAACCAGCAAGTATTGATGCACACGCATTTGTCGGAAAACAAAAAGGAAATTGAACTGGTTGGTGAGCTGTTTCCTGATTGCGCTGACTATCTGGAAGTTTATGAAAAAGCTGGTCTTTTGTGTGAGCGTTCGGTGTTTGCCCATTGCGTGCATTTATCTTCATCTGAGCAACAACGCATTGCCAAAGCCGGAGCCAGTATTGCATTTTGTCCGACTTCTAATTTGTTTTTAGGCTCCGGCCTGTTTGATTTACGAGCAGCAAGGAATTGCGGCATCAATGTTGGCTTAGGAACTGATATTGGCGCCGGCACCAGTTTTTCAATGTTAAGCACGCAGATGGAGGCCTATAAAGTCGGGCAGTTACAAGGCGATAGTTTGCACCCATTCGAGGCATTATATTTGGCGACATTGGGCGGGGCAAAGGCCTTACATGTGGAAGATAAAATCGGCAATTTTGCTTCGGGTAAAGAAGCGGATTTTGTGGTGCTAGACCTAAAAGCAACAAAAATACTGGCGCGAAGAACTGCTAATGACCCTGATATTCGTGAGTTATTGTTTGTGCTTTCAGTACTTGGATCGTCTGACACGGTGCTGCAAACTTGGCTTGCTGGCGAGCGGGTTGTGTAAAAGTTTTCATTTTACAACTATTCCTTTACCGGTTTGGTTTATGCTTGGCTTATGAAACAATTTATCAAAATTATTGCCCTGTCATTATTGGGTATTGTTATGGTTGCTAGCTCGCCAGCTTTGGCGGCTCCTTCTGGTGATTCTGGTAAAAAATCATCACGCACCAGCGCCAATCCTAATTTTGTAGAATTCCCGCAAATGATCTCCAGCGTACTTGATGGTTATCGGGTGCGTGGAATGATTATTCTTGGCTTTGGCCTGGAAATAGAAGACGATGATTTGCGCTACAAAACCACAAAGCTTCTACCGCGATTACAAGATAGCTATAATCGCGAATTTAATATCTATGCCAGCACATTATATCGTTCCGGGGAATTACCCGATGCCGAACATATTTCAAAACGCATGCAGATGATAACCGACCGCATTCTCGGCAAAGACAAGGCAGTGTTCCTTATTTCCAATTTAATGGTTCGACAGAATTAGCCAAAACCTTGAGCGGCTAGTATTGAAACGGCGGTTATTTCATGAGAGATATAATCATGAAACTAAATGAATTAGAAAAAACAGTTCTCATACAATATATGGAAGACTTGAGGATTCCATTGGAAAGCGTGGACATTATTGAAGAGATAGAACTTGAATCACGAGACTTCACTGGTGTGGGGTTTCTGTCAACCTTGAAGCAACCTTTGACGATAAAGGTTGGTGAAGCGACTACAGGTGATGGTGATGTCAATGCTATTCTAAATTCTTCTATGCATACTGGTTATCTATTTATTGTAAGGGATGGTTATCTCGACACCATTGAAGGATATAATTATGAAGGCGAGCCGTGGCCAAAAGAAATTTCAAACATTGAAATATACAAAATTGAGCCTGAGCAACCAGACGGGAGTGATCAGAAAAAAACCCGAGGAATTTCCTTTCAACGCTTTTGGGGTGAACTTAGGTCTGCGCTAAGGGGTTGGTTCTGAAATGAAGAAGATAATGCAACTTATAGCAGTCTTCATCTTAATCGGTGCATTTTCAATTGTTTAGTTTTTTTTACAATAATAAATATCACTCATCAGATGCTGAAAATCATTATCTCTCGAAATCCAATGCTTTCTATACTGTATCAAAAGAGGTTTGGACGAAGATGATTGAGTTGGATAAATGGGTAAAAGAAAACCCTGAGTCCGCAATTCAACAACATTTCTCAATTAAATATAGGCAATACCGCAATCTCGGTGAATTAATGTATATGTTATTATATTTAAGCGTGAATGCTCTTGCTAACGAGGAAGATGAGGCATTTAGTATTGCTACGGAGATTTTTGAGAAAGAAGTATTAGAGTCACTGGATGAACATGACCGCTGCTATATTATAATTTATATATTAGACATATTTGATGAAAGATTCAATAAACTCCCAGATTGTTTTTCTGATGTATTTATATTTAAGCCCAATCTAAGAAAAGTGCATAATAGACTGCAAATTACTTTTAGAATAGATTGGAAGGCGCTGCCAAAGGCATGGTAAGACTAAAACGGTTATTCCAAGCTAAGGTCATTTCGGGCAGAAAGTATGTGGCAAGTTGAAACCATTTTGCCAGTGCTTCTGATCAGTGGCGGTTGGTTGGTCAAACAATGCTATATGTACCCGATGTATCGGTCTATGGGCAGGTAAACGCCGCTACCCCTTTATTGTGCGCTCATGCCGCCATCGATTTTTAGCTCAATCCCAGTGATAAACCTGCTTTCGTCCGAAGCCAAATAAACCGCCGCATAGGCAACATCATCTGGATCACCGATGCGCCCCATCGGAATGCCACGGGTCAACACATGATCGCGCTGCTTGTCATCTTTAAGCCCTAATGCTTCGGTTATACCGTCAAGTATTGGCGTGCGGATGAAAACTGGATGAATGGAGTTCGAGCGAATGTCATAGCCGGAACTGGCGCAATGCAAAGCCACAGACTTTGAAAGCAACCAAACGGCGGCTTTGGCGGCATTATAACCGGCCATTGATCCGGCGGCATATAATCCGGCGATTGATGACATGTTGAGGATTGATCCGGGTTGGCTTTGTTTTAGGTATTTCATTGCGTGTTTGCAGCCCAAAAACACCGAATCAGCATCAATGCTCATCACCCGTTTCCAGTTTTCAAAGCTTTCGTCCTCGATCGATCCCATAGTGCCAATGCCRGCATTATTGACCAATATGCTAATWCCGCCCATTGCCTCATTTGCTTGCGCCAGCACATCAATCCATTGCTGCTCGCTGGCGACATCATGGGCAAATGCGTGGGCAGAGCCTTGGCGCACTGCATTTAATTCGGCGGCAAGTTGTTGCGCACCCTCTAAGTTTATATCGGTGATGGCAACGATTGCGCCTTGGGCAACAAACATTTTTGCAATCGCTAACCCAAGCCCGCTAGCTCCGCCGGTGATGAAAGCCTTTTTACCTAAAAGTCGCTCGCTCATTGTTGTTCTCCTGATATGTTATCCATAAATTGCGCTAATTCTATATCTTTTGCTGTAACTCCATCGGCATCATGGGTGCTAAGTAATACCTCGACACGGTTATAAACATTGAACCATTCGGGGTGATGATCCATTTGCTCGGCACGCATGGCGACTTGGGTCATAAAGGCAAAAGCAAAATTAAAATCCTTAAAATTAAAGGTTTTTGTAATGGCATCACGATCGGGTTTAACCGCCCAGCCCTGTAATTGTTCTGCCGCTTTCGCAGCACCTATTTTGTCGATCATTGCTTTATCCCTGATAATTTGCCCATGCTGGTTTGTTTATCAGCTATTCTTTAACACCCTTTTGCTAGCATGGAAAAACAAACTTGAATTTGGAGCGGTTAAATGACGCACTTTTTAGTATCTGATGAAAATCCAGACGGACATAAACTTGAAGATTTGTTGTGTGATTTACGAGCGGATATTATCAATCGCTGTAGTAAGATAACCAGCGACAAACGCCCCGAAGCTATGGCGGTGCTGGCCAATAACATCAAAGTTTTGGAGCATTTAAGCGAAGCGATACATTTGGCTACTGAATCAACCAAAATTCTTGATCGCTCTTTTGGGCCTTCAAGTACAGCAAGTGGCGGACCAACTCGTATCGGGGTTAAATAAAACTCCCGGGTCTGCTCCTCATAGCTCCCTACGCTCGCACCTTAAGGTAAGGGCGGGATCAGAACCGGTTTTGATGAAATAAATTTACGGGTTTGAATAATAAAACTGCGATCCCCTCATCCCGGCCTTCTCCCTATGGGAGAAGGGGCAAGCTTTTAGGTTTTACATAATCCTAAAAACACCACGAACGTGACTCCCTCTCCTTGTGGGAGAGGGCGGGGTGAGGGGTAATAATGCTTGAAATTATAACAAAAACTGTCCTCACCCGCCTCGAATGGTTATTACATCAAGATCGGTTGGTAATTTCCACCATTGCCATTACCCCATCCGCAAGTCTGGATTGCGGCTCGTAGGCCGCAATGACGAGCGAGGTGGGATCACAAAAAGCAGACACTTTTTCACAAGGCGCTTGCCGGTAAATGCGGCACTAAAGAGCTAGAGCAAACTTCTGGCTTAAAATAAACCAGAAGTGCTTAACCCGCCTTAATTTCGTATTGCCAAGTTAATTACTCGCTAGCTTGTCCTTTGGTGTTTTCTTGACATTGTCTTTTACGTCCCGCTCGATCAGTAATCTACGTGGATCAAGCAAAACAAAGTTCGGACGTTGATCAAGATCAAATGATAATTTGGTTTCAAGTTCGGTAATACGAACCCGCTCCAGCTTTAACCATTCATCACCCCAAGTGTCTTTTGGGTCTTCGTCGTAAAAGCCAATTTCCAACCACTCGTTTAATTCTTCACCGTCGATTTCGGTAACAGAAGTTTCTTTACCGTCTTCTTCGGAGGCGATTTTCTTGTCCAGTTTTACATCAAAACTGACCGTATAACCCCCACCTAAGTTGGGACTGATCTCAACATCATTTTCAATTTTCATATCCCAAAACACAATACGATCCCAATAATCTGTGATCAAAAGCTGCATATCCTCTGGTGCTGCGGCACGTAAATGCTCAACCAATTGCATTGTTGTTGGGTATAGCGGCCCCTTAGAGCCGTATTCTTCCAAGAAGCCACGAATGGCACCTTGCATCAACTCCTCGCCCATATTTTGCTTGAGACCCCAAAAGACCCAGCTAGCTTTTTGATAATCAAGATATTGCTGTTGTTCAGCTTTGGCCAATGGCGGCTCGTCTTCGCGATCACGTGTACGCCCGGCTAAATAGGCCTCTATAGCACGGACCTCCAAAACTTTTCTTGCTTTTTGCCAGCCAAGTTTGGCCTCATAAGCAGTCATGGCCGCGTTTTCGGTAAGGCCTTCTGACAATACATTAAAGCCTTTGGTGTTTGCCGGAACAATTTGATGGGCAAACCATTGATGGCCAATTTCATGTATGGTGACATAAGTCGCCAGATCAATCTTTGTATTGTCATCAGGATCGCCTGCATCCATAACAAAGCCAATTCGTTCAGAAAACGGAATAGTGCCGGCAAATGCTTGGGCAAAACCACCATAAGGAAATTCCATAATTCGAACTTGATTGTACTGATAAGGGCCAAAGAGGGTGGTAAAAGTATCAAACGAGCTTTTCACTGCATCAAGCATTAGATCAACATTATAGTCATGGGTTTCATGATAATAAATTGCCAGTGGAACGTCTGCGCCATTTGGATTAACCCATGTATCACGCTTAACTTCGAAATCTGCCGAAAGAAAAGCAAAGAAATTTAATATCGGCTGAATGGTTTGATAATCGCGACAGGCTTTGCCATCTTGCTCATATTTACGTAGCATCTTACCGGGCGCAATAGGTATCTGCCCAATATCAGTACAAACCGTGGCTTTGAAGTCTACATAGTCGGCTAACTCGCCACGAATGAAGTGGTTTTGTCTTGCGTCCAAATCGGTTCTATCGGGGCGTTTTTCATATTCTGGCAGGCCATATTTGCGGCGTTTGTCAGAGTTACGCATCCGTCTATCAGCAATTCCAAGGTGTGGAAAACCAACAAAATTATTGATAAAGCTACCATTTCTCTCAATCAAACCACCATCACCTAAACGCGGCTCATGAAAATATGTTTCAAAGCTCAAACTGGTTGTTGCGCCTGGTTCCAAGGGTGTGTCGAACTTAAATAAACGATAGCCAAAGCCTTCAATAGTTTCGATATCATCGCCTTTCGTTACCGGGCTTGCACCAGATAGCTCAAGGCGGATTATATCTTCGTCATGGCTAGATGCTTTGTTGATATAAACTTCAGTAAAAGCCTGATCAGTGGTGTTTTTAAGAATATATTTGCCGCTAAAAGTCGCAGTTTGTTTGGACGGATTAAACACCACATTGGCCTCAACAGACAGAACCTTTGGAACGGCTTCTTGATAAGCTGTACCAAAGAATTTTTCCCGCTCTACCTGTCGTAATTCTGCTTGTTTGCTGGTTCTAAAATCATTGTCTATATTATAGGCTTTATAAATATAACCACCGGTAGCAACAAAGCCGACAAGCAATAACACCGCTAATATTGCACTACTGCCACTGATCCGAGAGCCAATGCTTTTAACGCGATTAACAAAGCTGGCCTCGGTTCCACGGCGCCATAACCAGACGCTAAGCACTACAAATAATGCCGCTAATGATCCCCAATAAAGCCCGAACCAAGTCATGCGGACAAGTGAGGAAAACCCGTTTAATTCAGACCAGCCACCGGCTCCCACCGCGCCATACTGCATTAGCGGGTGAGCGAATGGCAAAAAGTTGATTGCAATAAAGAAAAAAGCTGCAAAGGCTCCCGATACCAACATACCGACTACACGATTAGGCATGAAATTTTGAATAAACAAAACCAAAATGCAAAACAACAACAACCGTGGCAAAAGATTTACAAAGAACAGGCTAAGGAAGGTCGGAAGATTAATTGGAATATCTCCCAATATGATTTGTGCAGTTATACCTGTAATAATTGCCACTCCGAGCAAAGTTACTATTACAGCAAATAATGCCAGCCATTTCCCCGCCAAAAGTGACTCATTCTTCACAGCACTAGAGTCAATAATCTCTGATATACCTGCTGTTTTATCGCGCCAAATAATCTCACCGCTAAAGAAAACCATAATGATAAGAAGCGGAATAATCAGCGACCCAGCAACTACTTCTGACAGAAGTGCGCTGGTTGGCAGAGCCGGATTCGGGTTTAAAATCATTTGCACATAAATTGAGAGCGCGAATAATGTAAAAGCTAATAAGGTCAAAATAATAAATGGAATGCTTCGAATGGTGGTAAAATATTCGTATTTGAACCGTGCGGACAGCGCAGACAGGCTGGCACCAAATGACTTGCTTGGTGTTACCGGCTGGATACGAGTTGGGGTTGTTGTATCGTCACCCTCCTCATGTCGAAGTTTACCTCCTGAGCTTGCCAATCCACGTTTAAATAAAGAAAAGCTGAACACAAACAAAAGCAGCCCCAACGCGCCCCACAGCAAACGATTCAGGCCAACAAGTCCCCACAAAGGAACTAACTGGTTGTTTTGTTCTGCTGCTGACCAGAACTCTGTAACCGTACTCATGGCCGCAGCTCCAAACGGATCAACAAGCGAAGTGATTAAGTCGGACACATCTTGGGCTACAAGCAGCTCGACTACAGTGGTGGCAATAAAGAACCCGACCGCACTTACATATACCAACGCCCGATTACGGGTGATGGCAGCAATGGTAGTGAAAGCTCCGCTTACCCATAAGGTGTTGATAGCGATAAATACCAAAGCTGGGTACAAAAAGTAAAACAGGTTGATCGGACCTAATATTTCCTCATCCACCCACGGCATAAACTGACCAACGAACAAGCCAAGAAGCAGAACAGAAAGACATAAGAATGTCGCAATATAAACCCCGATCATCCGTGACAATGTCATGTCTCTTGTAGAAACAGGTGTGCTATGAACCAGTTCAAGAGATTTATGAACGTCATCTCGCATAACTCCACTAACCACAAAAATAGCACCAAAGAAAAGCGCCGCCAAACTGAGACCTGATGTGATTCCGGCAATTGCTAATGCACCATTGGCCTTGATTTTCTCCCCGGATTCACTGCCTAAATCCAAATTAGGCCAAGCTATGATAGCAAAGCCAAGCAAAAACATAATAACAATAGTTATCCAAAACCCCACTTGGCGGGTATGGTATCTGATCTCAAAGGCGGTGAGTTGCTTTAACATAATGCGCTCCTAAACCAAACGGTACAAATGAGCAAAATACGCATCTTCAAGATCCGGGTCTTCGGGCTTAAAGCCATCTTCTGGTGCTTTATCGGCCAAAATACTAACAATCACGCCGCCCATAAGAAGTCTGGTAGACAGGATTTTATGCTTTTCCTTTAGGACAGCAACTTGGCTTTTTTCAACTTGTTTGCGCCAAACCTTGCCTTTAATCTTTGCAATTAGATCTTCAGGTGCGCCGCGGGCAACAATTTCACCCTCGCCCATAATTGCCATGTCCGGACACAAATCGCGCACATCATCAACAATATGGGTGGACAGAATAACAATCTTTCCTTTGCCGGTTTCTGATAGTAAATCCAAAAACCKTTGCCGCTCAAACGGATCAAGACCAGCAGTAGGCTCATCAACAATGATCACATCAGGATCACCAAGCAATGCCTGCGCCACGCCAAAACGTTGCTTCATGCCGCCAGAATAAGAAGCCACTGCTGCGCTGCGCATTTTCCATAAATTAACCGCGCGAAGCAGGCTTTCGCACTGTTCTTTGCGCTGTTTCTTGTTGGAAATACCTTTAAGCACCGCCAAATGGTCAAGCAAAGCAAGTGCGCTCATTCGCGGATAAACCCCAAAATCCTGCGGCAAATAACCAAGGGTTTGGCGCATGGCTTGCGGGTTTTTGACAATATCGGTTCCATCAAGAGTGATCGTGCCGCTATCCGGTCGCAACAAAGTCGCCAAATTACGCATTAAGGTGGATTTTCCAGCACCATTTGGCCCTAATAGGCCGAACATGCCCGGCTTTAGATCAAGAGATACATTCTTTAATGCTTCGATTTGACCAAATGATTTGGAAATATTTGCTATGTTTAACACGCGCACCACCTTATTATTGCTTAGCCTGCTTTAATGCAGACATTCGATAAAAAATTATTGATATACGATAAGTATCATATCGACAAGCGATAAATTTCATTTTTTGAAAAATTTATATCAGAAGATCACTAGCCGAAATGCGTAAACCTATGCCAATTAAGCAAATGACTGATACTGTTTTTGACGTGATAATTATCGGTGCTGGCGCTGCCGGTTTGATGTGTGCTGCTACTGCCGGACAAAATGGCCGCAAGGTGTTATTGCTTGACCACGCAAAAAAAGCTGGCGAGAAAATACGTATTTCCGGAGGTGGTAGGTGTAATTTCACCAATCTTTATTGCTCGCCAGACAATTTCATTTCGCAGAACCCACATTTTTGCAAGTCGGCTTTAGCCGGCTTTGATCAGCACGATTTCATCTCTTTGGTCGAAAAGTACAATATTAGCTGGCACGAGAAAACTCTTGGCCAGTTATTCTGTGATGGGCGCTCAATCCAAATTATTGATATGTTACTTGCCGAGTGTGCTATTGGTTCGGTTAAGGTGAAGCTCAATACAAAAATTTCCGAGGTGCAGCATCAAGGATCAGAATTCCTCATCACCACAAATACCGGTGAATTTACCGCTAAATCTTTGGTAATGGCTTGTGGTGGCCTTAGCATTCCCAAAATGGGCGCAACAGGGTTTGGCTATCAAATCGCCAAACAGTTTGATCTTAAAATCATCGATACAGTACCGGCTTTGGTTCCGTTTAGCCTTGAACAAGCATTTGGACAGCCAATTGCTGGATTATCAGGGATTAGCCTACCAGTACGGGTGATGTGCAATGCAGCTAGTTTTGACGAAGCCATGTTATTTACTCACCGTGGTTTGTCCGGGCCGGCAATTTTGCAAATTTCTTCTTATTGGTCGCCAGGTGACAAAGTGAGAGTTGATCTATTGCCTGATATTGATTTCCTAGCCAAAGCAAAATCAGCAAGAACTACAAACCCGAAACAAAGTCCGCTAGGATTTTTGTCCGGGTTATTACCAAAAAGGCTRGCTTCATATATCGCTGCCTTAATATCGCAGCAGCGCATGGGCGATATTAGCGACAGGGCATTATCAAGTTTAGCTACTGATCTGCAAAGCTGGAGCTTTGTTCCGACAAATACATTAGGGTATAAAATAGCCGAAGTGACCCGTGGCGGGATCGACACAAATGAATTGTCGTCAAAAACCATGCAGGTGAAATCCGTACCCAGTCTTTATTTTATTGGCGAAGTGGTTGATGTAACCGGTCATTTGGGCGGGCATAACTTTCAATGGGCTTGGGCTAGTGGCTATGCCTGCGGACGAGCGTTATGAGATAAAGGTGGGAATTTGTTCTGCCTCGCGGCAAGCTCGCTTTGCTCACGCCTACGACGTGCGGCGAATGGTCGCCGGCACGCGGTCGCGCTTGCCAGCACAAAAGGGCTGGAATTGTCTCGTGGTCAAATGCAAGGGTTAGAAATTTATCATTTGCTTAGTAAAACCAGCTTGCATCATATCCATTCTTCACTTATAGAGCGCCAACTAATTTGTCTGCACTACGGTTGCGGAATGGATAAGCTGTGCAAACGGCTAAACCTTGCAAACCGAAGAAGCATAAACCAAGGAAAAGGTGCCTAAGCTATGGCTGATATTTGTTTGAATGTAGAAGTCCGTGATCACACTGGCACTGGCGGCGCAAGAGCTGACCGTAGAGCCGGCCTGGTTCCAGGAATTTTGTATGGTGGTGGCTTGGATAATGTTGCGATCAGCCTGAAATTCAATGAAGTCAACAAGGCGATCATGTCTGGCGATTTCATCAATAGTACTATTACTATTGACCATAAGGGCGACAAGCAATTGGTCATTACCCGCGACGTGCAGTTTCATCCAGTAAATGAGAGACCGTTACATGTTGATCTGTATCGGGTGAACGCGGATCAGATCATTCAGGTTGACGTTGCTGTGAACTTCATCAATCACGAAGAAGCTCCGGGCTTGAAAAAAGGCGGTGCGCTTAACGTGGTTCGTCATGAAATTGCTCTGATGTCTCCAGCGGGCAGTATCCCGTCATCAATTGAAATTGATCTTACAGGTCTTGATATTGGTGATTCGGTACACATCTCCGAAATTAATTTACCCAAAGGCATTACCTCAGCAATTACTGATCGTGACTTTACCATTGTCACCATTACCGGTTCTCGTGCGGCAGTAGTTGAAGCCGAAGAAGAAGCTGTTGCTGAAGCAGAAGCAGAAGCGGCGGCAGCTGAAGCTGCTGCGGCTGAAGAAGGCGGTGAGACTAAGGAAGACTAAAGGGGCGGTTAATTCCTAGAAGTAGTTTTCCATTTTCGCTCTTTAGGGTATTTTCGTCTCAATTCGAGCCGAAGGAGGCTCCCATGTGGTTGATTGTTGGACTTGGTAATCCTGAAGCCAAATACTTAGGCAATCGGCACAATGCCGGGTTTATGATCATTGATGCCATTGCATCTAGCTTTGGTCCGGTAAGTTGGCGTTCAAAGTTTGGCGGCCAGAGCGCAGAAGTTTTTGTAAATACAGTAAATGGCCGGCAAAAAATTGTTCTGTTAAAGCCAAATACGTTTTACAATGAAAGTGGTCTTTCGGTTAGGGCTGCGTTGGACTTTTACAAACTAAGCCCAAAGCAGGTTTGCATTTTTCATGATGAATTGGCATTAGAGCCGGGTAAATTTCGTACCAAATTTGATGGCGGATCCGCCGGAAATAATGGCATTAAATCGATCATAGCAGCATTAGGAGCAGGTTTCTGGCGGATACGAATTGGAATTGGCCATCCGGGCGATAAATCCAAAGTTACCGCTTATGTCCTAAAAGATTTTTCGAAGTCCGATCAAAATTGGTTTAATGATTTGACCGATGCGGTAATTTCTGCGCTTCCATTGCTGATTGACAACCAAACGGATGCCTTTCAAACCAAAGTCACCCATCAAGCACCAGCACCAAAGCAAGAGAAATAGTCATGAAGTTATTAAGCAAAATATTATTGGGGTTTGTAGCCCTTAGCCATTTCGGATTTTTGGTATTAGAGATGTTCTTTTGGACAAAACCGCTCGGGCAAAGAATATTCGATTTAACACCGGAATTTGCCGAGGCTTCGGCAGTATTAGCAGCAAATCAAGGCCTGTATAATGGCTTTTTAGCCGCTGGCTTGCTTTGGGCATTGTTCGCAAACCGCCTTGATCTCAAAGTATTTTTCTTGTCCTGCGTAATTGTAGCCGGAGTATATGGCGGCATTACCGCTAGTACTTCGATCTTGGTCATTCAGGCACTTCCGGCATTTATCACATTAGCTTTGGTCTGGTTGACCAAACCGGCAAAGGCGTAAACTCATGGGATTTAAGTGCGGAATTGTTGGTCTGCCGAATGTTGGTAAATCAACCTTGTTTAATGCGTTGACGCAAACCGCCAACGCGCAAGCAGCTAATTACCCGTTTTGCACTATTGAGCCAAATGTCGGCGAGGTAGCAGTACCGGAAAGTAGACTATCGGCACTGGCGAAAATATCCGGGTCAAAAGAAATCATTCCAGCAAAAATGAACTTTGTCGATATTGCAGGTCTTGTTGCTGGTGCTTCAAAGGGCGAAGGCTTGGGCAATCAGTTTTTGGCAACCATTCGCGAAGTTGATGCGATAGTTTATGTGTTGCGTTGTTTTGAGGACGACGACATTACCCATGTTAGCGATAAAATTGATCCACTAGCTGATCTAGAAGTGGTCGAAACCGAACTGATGTTGGCTGATTTGGAAAGTTTAGAAAAGCGAAAATCCGGCCATGAGAAAAAAGCCAGATCCGGCGATAAAGAAGCCAAAGCCGCACTTAAATTAATTGATCTGGCTTTGGGGCAGTTAAATGAAGGCCGGCCAGCAAGGTTTGCCAAAATTGCCGATGATGATCAAAGCGATTGGAAAGCTTTGCAATTATTGACCTCAAAACCAGTACTTTATGTTTGTAATGTTGATGAGGACAGCGCCGCCACCGGCAATGCTTTTTCGCAAACTGTCTTGGCTCATGCCGCCGATGAGGGAGCCGAAGCAGTGGTCATCTCAGCGCAAATCGAAGCCGAACTTGCAATGTTAGAYGCCGAAGAGCGCGATGATTATTTGGCGGATTTAGAAYTATCCGAGCCGGGATTAAACCGRYTGATCCATTCGGGTTTTAACCTGCTTGGCTTRCAAACTTATTTCACCACTGGCCCCAAAGAAACCAGAGCTTGGACGATCCATATCGGCGATACCGCGCCACAAGCTGCCGGTGTAATTCATGGCGACTTTGAAAAAGGCTTCATTCGCGCCGAAACTATCGCCTATGACGACTTCATTACCTGTGGCGGYGATATTATTGCCCGCGATCAAGGAAAAATGCGCTCCGAGGGAAAAACCTACATAGTCCAAGACGGCGACGTAATGTTGTTTAGGTTCAACGTTTAGGCGGTAAGGCTGTAAGGCTGTAAACAAAAGTATCTTCCCAAATTAACATTCTCAACTGATAAATCATCAAAAAAACTAGGCCAGAAACCATGTTTTGACATGCTTGGTACCGCATCCACCGGCCAAATCTTGCTGTCGCACGTGGAAGGGCGTATTAAAAAAGGGCAATCAGTTGGATTTTAAAATGTATTTGGGAAAACTATGAAAGACTTGTTCGAGAAAATAATGGTCTTTTTCCTGACCGGAAATGTGCATTATAAAGGAACCTTGGCATACCTATTGGGAAGGATCACTTTGAACGTTGTCTCATCCGACAATCGTAACGAAGATGGTAAGTTTGTCATATCATTTATTGACTCAGGAGTTGGGGTAGCCATTCCAACTCGCATCGTTTTGTGGAAAACATTTGGTTTACAGGTACGGGTTAAGGAACATAGACGCGGTTTTTTTGAAGGCGAAATGGATATTATTTACCGAGGGTATGAGTATCTGGTTGACTATGATGACTGGCTAGGAGTACTTATTGAAACAGCAGATGAAGAGGCCTTTACTGCCCTTAAAGAAGCCACCAAGAAATCTAATTCAACTGATTATTAAACTCTCATCATTGGTATACTCACCATAGTCACTTTGTGGTGGTGATATTATTGCCCGCAAAAACCAATTGTCGCAATCATACGAAGACTCATCGTTATACTAAACGCCAAAATCCGGGATCAAAACAAAAATATCTAACTGAGTTGATGACTGGGCGTAATGGTCGCCAATATCGAGACCCTCACCATTCGACCAAAATGAGCGCTACTCAATTTATGTCCTCATCCTCTCCCGAGCCGGGAGAGGAAGCCAAATTCGTATACTTGGATATTTCACCGAGAGACAAGAGAACTGTTGTCCTCCCACCGCTTGCACTAATTTTTAGTGATCGCATTTGTTCACCACAAAGCCGGTTACCACTTTTGTTGGTAAATGCTCTAACGTTTACGGGGGAGGTGGGCGCGAAGCGTCCGGAGGGGGATTTATAAGAGTCAAAGCCAAGGGTGAATAAGGGTCACGTTCGCAATGCTGCTTGATACTTAATTAGCAATCATTGGCAAAAACCGCCCATAAAATGAGGGTTAATTGGCAAAGAATTAGCAATCATTCACCCTTGGCCGCAATCAAAGGGCGGGGATAAGTTGCAACCATGCTCGCAATCCCCTCACCTGCTATAATGGTGTTGCAGATGGCTCGTACATGCCAGTTTGCGGCTGTTTGACATTGTGAATACGTATCAAACCCAATGAAACGTGGGTTTTAGTGATAATTGTCACGCATAGTTGCGCTAACAACAATTACTTATTTGCTAAGCCTCTTGGCTAACTATCCACTGGGAAAAATCGCAAAATTACTTATGACTTTTATTTTAGCGGCGAAAACGCAAATATTTTGCAATCAAGCCTAACTCAAAGCAGTGCCGTAAGCGTAAACCTCAAGTGAGCCGATGCCTTTATCGTTTTCAAAAACTTTGGAGGTTTCTATGCGGATATTGGCAATATATTTTGAGTCGTAATCATCAGCCTCATCAATCATTCGCAAAATTGCCTCACGGCGCGCCCGGCTCAGTAAGCTCTGATAGCTGGCGACTTCTCCACCAAAAAACATTCTTATACTGGCGATAATTCGTTTGTAATAATCAATCGAGATCACCACACTACCCGATACAAATTGCGAGTGGCACATGCCTTCGGGTATGGCTTTAAGGTCAGATAAAACTACGTGCTTGAAACTATCTTCGCGTTGCTGCAAATCGGCAAAGTGTTTGGCTTCATTTATCCGGCCAACAATAAAGCCCAATAGTATAAGGCTTATAGGAACAATGAGTGAAAAAATGTACGAAAAAATCATACGGTTTCAACCACAACAGCCGTTCCATAAACATAAATTTCTGATGCGCCGGCGCTAACCGAAGAAGTAGAAAATCGTACATTTAGCACTGCATTAGCCCCCATTTTCGTTGCCTGCGCAATCATCCGGTCAGTGCTTTGCTGCCTAGATTCGGTGAGTAATTCAGTATAGGCGTGCAGCTCACCACCAACGATATTCTTCAAGCCAGCTAAAATATCTCTACCAACGTGTTTGGCGCGCACCGTGTTTCCTTGCACCATGCCTAAGTGTTTGATGATCTTAGTTCCAGGAATATTTTCAAGATTACTTATCTGCATATTGCTCATTTCTTTCTTCTTGCTACAGCACAGCATAAGAGCAAAATCACACCACGCAAGAGACACTTATGTCAAATATCTTGACCTGAACTATATCGCCAGCCACAACTTACCCATGTCGCGAATCCATAAACTACCAACCGAGACCATCAATCAGATCGCCGCTGGCGAGGTCGTCGAACGTCCGGCCAGTGTGGTCAAAGAACTGGTTGAAAATGCTCTTGATGCCGGAGCCACCCAAATAGATGTTGCYGTCGAAGAAGGCGGCAAGGCSMGGATYSTKRTTCAAGAYAATGGYCACGGAATGTCGGTTGACGAGATCACATTRGCGGTCGAGCGCCACGCAACTTCCAAATTGCGCGCCTGTGACGATGGCACATGGGATTTGCTGGCAATATCAACCATGGGCTTTCGTGGCGAAGCCCTGCCCAGTATCGGCTCGGTGGCACGTATGCAAATACGTTCGCAAGATGATAGTGGGCAATGTTGGGAGTTACGAGTGGATGGTGGCAAAACCTCCACCGCAAAGCCCTGTCCGCCATTTGGCCACAATGGAACCCGTATCGAGATTAGCGATTTATTCTATGCAGTTCCGGCAAGGCTAAAGTTTCTAAAGACCGAGCGATCAGAAAATATGGCAATAACCGATGTTTTAAAGCGATTAGCCATGGCAAGACCTGATGTCGGGTTTTCATTATTGAGTAATTCACGAAAAAGCTTCACATATTCAATATATTCTGGAGAAAATGCCGGATTACGAAGGTTATCTGATGTATTGGGCAAAAATTTTGGCGAAAACTCAATCCTGCTTGATCATTCTCGCGAAGGTATCAACATTAATGGCTTTGCTGGTCTGCCAACATTTCACCAATCATCAGCCAGAAACCAATATATGTTCGTAAATGGCCGTCCAGTGCGCGACAAATTATTGCACGGCGCGGTACGTGGTGCTTATCGTGACTTTCTGGCACGTGACCGTCATCCGGTATTGGCGTTGTTTGTAGATCTTGATCCGCACATGGTCGACGTTAATGTGCATCCGGCAAAAACCGAAGTACGGTTTCGTGATCCGGGATTGGTGCGCGGCCTGATTGTTGGCGCACTGCGCCATGGTCTAGCCAATGCTGGACATCGCGCATCAACCGAGACCTCCGGTTATGCTTTGGGGAAAATGCAGACTTCTAACATGCCGGCATTTCGTGGGCAGCCACAAAGAAACTGGCAACAAACGCTGCCAAATCAAACAAGTTTTGCGGAAAATCCAGCCAATGCAGACTTTGCGAACCTTGCCGCCAAGCATGAATATTCACCGCAAGATCAAGTACTTGAAGAAAATTCACCAACAAATGATATGCCGCTTGGCGCAGCGCGGGCGCAGCTACACGAGACCTATATCATCGCCCAAACCAATGACGGTATTGTAATTGTTGACCAACACGCAGCCCATGAACGCTTGGTTTATGAGCAGATGAAACAGGCTCTATCGCGTGATGGAGTTGCTTCGCAAAACCTGTTAATCCCAGACATAATCGAATTAGAAGAAGATGCGGCCAACCGGTTATTGGCAAGATCATCTGAGCTGGAAAAACTGGGGTTGGTGATCGAGCCATTTGGCGGCGGAGCAATAGCTGTTCGGGCAACGCCGACCCTGTTAGGGCAAATGAACACAAGTCAGTTAATTCGTGATCTGGCCGAAGACCTGTTGCAATTTGACGCCGCGCATTCGTTAAGCGAAAAACTAGAAGATGTTTGCTCAACCATGGCCTGTCACGGATCGGTTAGAGCCGGAAGACGGCTTAACGGCGACGAAATGAACGCATTGTTACGACAGATGGAAGCCACACCGCATTCGGGGCAATGCAATCATGGGCGTCCTACCTATGTAGAGCTGAAACTAAAAGACATAGAGCGATTATTCGGCCGTAGCTAACAGCAAGATTTATTAGTATTTAGCGCAGATTCTAATTCCAGTCGTGCTGCATCTTCTCCATATTCTGTTGCCGTGTCATGAGTATAAAACGTTTCCCAATTAACGCCGTTTGGGTCTTGCACCCATGTCTTGTCTGATACCGCATAACAACAAGTTACCGCCTGTTGATTTACTGTTGTTTGATTTGCCGCCTTAAGACGATCGGCAATTCTTTGTAAACCTGTTGCGCTGTCAGCCTGAATTCCCAAATGAGAAATGCCGGTACTAATATCATCACAAGCAGTACCAATAGCAAAATTTACCGCCGGATCATCTAACATCCATTTAGCATAATCGGGTTTGATTACACTTGGCGATTGCCCGAACAAATTTGAATAAAACTCAACTGATTTTGTAACGTCAGTAACCGTTATATTTACATGAAACCTGTTCATTTTAGAGTCTCCTTTTTAGGTGTATTCTCAGCACAACACGATGTTATCCCCTGCAATGGGCGCAGCACTTCTTCTCGTCCCAAGCAGCAATCAGCCATAAGAAAGCTAAGCAAATCACTTATAGTTTTGTAATTTGCGCGATAAATTATTGAACGGCCAACACGATCTCTTGTTACCAGTTTGGCGTTTGCCAACACGGATAACTGCGCCGAAGAAGTTGTTATATTCACATTTGCCAGCCGCGAAAGCTCCCCGGCTGGTAGGCCGTCATCTCCAGCCTTAACTAGCAATCGAAACAAAACCAGCCGCCCTTGATGGGAAATAGCAGAAAGAGCGGCAATGTTATCTGTTATTTGCATACTCCATGGATATATGGAATATTTAGTTAAGTCAATATCTGTTCATTGAATGGGAAAATCAACCAGAAGAATGGATACTAAACCTTCGTCCAAACAGCCAGTTCATTGCCAGATGGATCAAGGAATTGAAACCGTGAGCCGCCGGGAAAATCATGGTGTTCTGTAATTCTCGCACCGGTTGCAATTACTGCTTTTTCGGAGGCCGCTAGATCATCAGAATACAATATCACCATCGCCCCGCCCCGTGATGGTGCTTTATCTACCGGAGTAAACCCACCCTCCAAGCCAGCGCCGTGAAATGCAACATACTGCCCGCCATAATCCTCAAACGTCCAGCCGAATACCGTGCCGTAAAACTCCTGCATCGCCGCAAAATCGGTTGATGGCAGTTCTACATAGTGAATTTTGTGATGTTCGCTCATAATAGCACGCCTTTAATCAATAATTACTTCATATATAAAGTATTGCCCTAGCAGTTCGAGTAATCGGGGTCACGTTTTTCAAAAAAGGCAGCAACCGATTCCTTAAATTCAGCAGAATGCAAACGAGTGGCAAAATATTCGCCCTCGCGGTTCATTCGGTCAACGACCGTTTCCGGCGGCATATTAAGCAGCTCTTTGGTCAATTGTAGTGCTTCGGGGGCTTTCTTTACCAATTTTTGTGCAGTTTCATTTGCCCGCGCAAGAGCTTCGCCGGGTTTAGTTGCCGCCGTGATTAAACCTATCTTCGCCGCTGTTTCTGCTGAGAGCTTTTCACCCAGCATCAGCATTTCTACAGCCATTTTTTGACCRAYRAYTTGCGGCARYAATARTGTCGAGGCATATTCAGGCGGCAAAGCCAAATTTACGAACGGCGTTAAAAAATACGCCCCATCGCCAGCATAAGCAAAATCACAATGCAGTAACATGGTGACGCCGATACCCACTGCCGGGCCCTCGATAGCCGCTATTACTGGCTTTTTCGCCTCAAGTAATGCGAACATAAACCGTGTAACYGGCGGGCGTTCTTTGGAGTTCARYTCTGGTGGGGAACCAAGGAAATCACCYAGATCATTGCCGGCAGTAAAACAAGTCTCGCTACCRGTAATTATCATTACTTTTAATGACTTATCAGCTTCRSCAGCAATAATTGCATCAGCCATAAGCGCGTACATTTCATGCGAAAGAGCATTTTTCTTGTTCGGGCGATTCAAAGTAATAGTGCGAACACCGCCCTTATCATTTACCAGCACTACTTCACTCATTACTTTATCGTCTCCACTTCGGCCACTTGCGACAAGAAACGATAGACAATATCCATTTCTTCCTCGCTAAAACCTGTTGATATTTCTGTGTTAAATTGGCGTAAATGTTCCATTACCTTGCCACGTTTTTCTTCACCAACAGCGGTCAGAGAAACCCGCCACGCCCGCCCGTCAATTGCACATCGACTTCGGGTGATAAGCTCGGACTTCTCCATGCGCGCAGCCAGCCCGGTAATCGCCGAATTGTTCAACGCCAAGCCATCAGCAAGATCAGACAGTAAACAATTATTATGCCGGCCAAGAAAAAATAATGCGCCGCCTTGTGCCGCAGAAATGCCGACTTCGGCTTGTAATCGCACATTTGCCCGCTTGAACAATTTGTGACGGGCACGATCAAGCAGCAAAAACAAYCTTCTATCAACSGGACGAGCAATAACCATRTGAAGYAATGTTTCACAGTTATTACACACATGCAATAGTTATTTGACGTAGACGTAAAAATATCGCTGCATCATTAGTGGTAGATCACAAGAAGCAGATAACAGAATCACCTAAAAGAGATACTCACCACTATTGCCGCTGACTAACTTTACAATTTATGAAACATATAAACTAGCCTCACCTTATAACGGTCCGCCAAGAAGGCGCCCCTACGTTGCACTCATGAAAAAGTCCTGAAAACTTGACATATTACCGTAAGGGCGGGCATTAGATCATCATGTGAGATACAGATGGGCTGCTCGAAAGGCTGAATTAGCAATGTTACTCAGAAGCATAACAAAACACGTAAAAGACCAAAATTGGTTCGCAGTTGCGCTTGATTTTTTTATTGTGGTGGCGGGGATTTTAATCGCGTTTCAGATTACGAATTGGAATGAGGCACGTGGAGCGCGAACAACAGAGATCGAATATTTAACCCAGTTGCGAAAC
Organism: Robiginitomaculum sp.; assembly: GCA_002733735.2. Taxonomy (GTDB): domain Bacteria; phylum Pseudomonadota; class Alphaproteobacteria; order Caulobacterales; family Maricaulaceae; genus Robiginitomaculum_B. Next base: position 127,688 of record NVWT02000006.1, read on the forward strand.
GACCTTCAAGCCATACAAATTAAARCTCAAAAACAAATCGACTTTGCCAATGGCCTAAACACGACTGTAAGTGAATTAATTGACTTTATAGACGCACCGCCCTCGCAGGATCGTAAGGAAAACTTGCAGAAGGGCCTGTCTGCGCTCGTCGGGCGGCAATCATTTATAATCCATAGCCCGACGTTTGAGGAATTGCAGAACTCAGGCAATCTCTCTTTGATCACAGACAAATATTTGCGAACTGAGATTATAAACACTTACGCTGAAATGAAACGTCACGAATTTGTCATTGAAAAGAACAATGAAACATTTGTCGATGGCGGGTTTACAGCATTCATACGAGATGAAGTCGGAATGCCAATTTATCGGGAAGTAAATCAGGCGGCAGATGCACCATTCTCTGATCAACGGCTTTCCAGTCGGGGTGGTGATTTTTTGATGGAACCTTCATCGCAGGAAATATGGGACCGGATTGTTCAGCAAATTGGATATCGCGCCGCTATTGCTGGAGCAAATCATCTTCAGGCGACCCGTGTAATGAACTTAGCCAATCAGCTCGAAGGCAATATCGATACTTATTTGGAGGGGATCCAATAATGCTCCTCCGCCGCATCACAAAACACGTCAAAGACCAAAACTGGTTCGCGTTCGGGCTTGATTTTTTTATTGTTGTTTTTGGTGTGTTTGTTGGTTTGCAGGTTTCCAATTGGAATGACGCGCGCCAGGCTCGTGAGGACGGCGGCCAGTTCCTAGTCCAGCTTCATGATGATATTGTTCTCGCCAAAGATATGAGTAGCCGGGTACTAGATCGGCGATTGCAACGCGCTGTTAATATGGTCGACGCCGCTGACGTCCTTTTTGGAAGGGTTCAGGCGACGGCGCTAACCCAAGCGCAATGCAAAGCAATATTTGCATCTTCAATATTCGACATTCCCATAGCAGCATTGGGATCTTTCGATGAACTTGTGGCCTCGGGACGGGTCGCGATTATCAGCGATGCGTCGTTACGCACCGATTTGTTGGCGCTTCGGCAGATAGCAATTACGACAAGAGAGGCGATCGAGACCTATTCATTAATGGCCGCCCCTTTGGAACAGGTATTCCCTGAGGCAATTGAAAACGACGCCTATTTCGATGAGGCGCTTGGTGAAGTTCAAGCCCATATTCGGTGTAACGAGGAAGCGATGCGCTCAAATCGCGCGTTTCTCAATGCCATGAGCGTGAATATTGACGCACAAGATGCGTTCATTCGGGATGGATTGGGAGTGTGGAAAAATCAGATTGTCGGCGTTCACAAAAAAGTGGATGCCGCGCTTGGCATTACACATAACGAGGGACGTGCGCCATGATCCTGCGCCGGATAACAAAACACGTAAAAGACCAAAACTGGTTCGCGGTTGCGCTTGATTTTTTCATTGTTGTTGTGGGGATTTTGATCGCGTTTCAGATTACCAATTGGAATGAGGGGCGCGTTAACAAGATTAATGAGGGAAAGCTCATCCAGCGATTGGAAACGGAGTTTATCGCCCATGAAAAACTCCTGGCTATCCGTGTGGAGCGCGCCAGAGACCTAGCGATACGCTCAGGGAAATTATCTGCACTCATCCGCGCAGGGCAAGAGCCGGATAACGAAGATTATGTTAAAGGGCTGATTTGGGCGAGCATAAGCACAACTTTTGGCGAGGCGCCGCCTATTACGTATTCAGAACTAGTGGCGTCCGGTAAATTGTCCGAATTATCTGATGCTCAACTTCGATCCGCCCTATATAATTATGGGCGTGTCAACGCGAAATGGGAACGTGGAGACAGGACGGCATACGCCATAACCAACGAACATTCGCAGTTTCGCAAATATCTTCATATTGTCGTGCCGCCCCCATCGGAGGAACCAGTTGATGCGACCACTATTATTCGCTCTTATGATTGGGAGAAACTGAAACAAGCGGAAGTTTCTGTTTCTACCATTGAACAATATCAGTGGAATCAATTTCTTTTCCATAGCGATGATTTAAAGGCGGTAAGAAACATTCTTGCAGAGCTAAAAAGGGTCAAGCAATGATCCTGCGCCGTATAACAAAACACGTAAAAGACCAAAACTGGTTTGCCGTGGGGCTTGATTTTTTTATTGTTGTGTTTGGTGTATTTGTGGGTTTGCAGGTGCAGCAATGGGCGCTTGAGCGCCAGCGGCAAAACAGTGAGGGGCAATATCTGATGCGCTTGCACGGCGAGGTCGAGCTGTTGATTGCAAGCCGGGCGAGTTATGACGAAACACGGCCAAGATTTTCGGGGCTCTTGGGGGAAGCGGTAGATATCCTCGCGAGCGGTTCAGATGACATTAAACTTACGCAGGCCCATTGCGATGCAATCGCCGGTTCGTCACATATGACGACACCGCCTGCGGATTTACCGACCATCAGGGAGCTTTTATCATCGGGACGGTTAGACCAAATTCAGTCCATAGATGTCCGCGCGGCGATTTTAGTCTATACCCAACATGTGGCGCGGGCGAGAGATTTAATCGCCGCCATATCAGATCATGCGGAGGATTTATCAAGACACTTCCCGGCCTTGATCAAGGTTCATTATGGGCCAGATCCTGACCGCACGGATCGCGTTTGGATCAATCCGGTTTGCGACACCCTTGCCATGAGCAAAGATATAGCTTTCTTGAACGGACTTGGCCTGAATGCCTACCAATATAAAGTCTACACTGACCGCGCGGTGCTTCCCGTTAGCCGTGAGCTGGCCAAATTACACGAAACCCTCGATCAAGCTTTAGACATAAAACACGACGGGGCAGCGGCGGTGCCTTAATTACCCGGTGCGGCCATAATACCGCGAAAATCTTCGCGGTATTATTCCCATTGGCCTGCAATCGCACATTTGCTCGCTTGAACAATTTGTGACGGGCACGATCAAGCAGAAAAAACAATCTTCTACCAACGTTAATGACAGGCTCTATAGCCAATGATACTATGCGGCATGAAAGAGATATTCACCGCGCTAAATATTCATAACAATTATACGGTTTCGGGTACAAAAACACTTCCCTCACGATATTCTGTCAGCCAATTAGCCAGCTATTGCCTTGCCGCAGTTGGCATTTCGATCTCGAACTTGATAGAAAAAACCGGACTTAAAAACCACAGGCCGTCCGTGGAAGTAAATAGCCGGCTTGCTTCATTATGGTTTGGGCAATCGATCCAGCCGATTAACTGGCAAATGCCGCCACTTTGGGATGCAATCGCCGGTGATTATAAATGTCGCGATGGCTGGATTAAATTGCACACCAATTTACCACACCATCGCCAAGCAGCATTGCAAGTATTATCCTGTAAGGCAGATAGAGCCGATGTAACCGAGGCAGTCAAAAGCTGGAATGCCGACGATTTGGAGGCCGCAATAGTTCAAGAAAATGGTGTTGCCGCAAGGATGCGCAGCCATGAGGATTGGCAAACCCACCCACAAGGAAAAGCCGTTGCAGCCGAGCCTTTGATCATCAAAAAGCAAACCAGAAAAGCCACGATTAACAACTGGCAAGCCACCATTGAACAACCATTATCTGGCTTACAAGTTTTGGATTTAACCCGGGTTCTTGCAGGGCCAGTGGCAACCAGAACCCTTGCCGGCTTTGGCGCAAATGTATTGCGAATTGATCCACCAAATTGGTGCGAAGCAAACATTGTACCCGACATTACGCTGGGTAAAAAATGCTGCCGCTTGGATTTACACAACAAACAACACCGCATAATTTTTGAGCAATTACTTAACCAAGCCGATGTGCTGGTGCATGGATTTCGCCCCGATGCACTAGACCTACTTGGTTATGATCAGAAAGTCAGATCAAATATTGCACCAAACCTTATTGAGGTCTCGTTAAACGCTTATGGCTGGAGCGGGCCATGGGCAAAACGCCGTGGATTTGACAGCTTGGTGCAAATGAGTTGCGGAATTGCTGAAGCAGGTATGAGTTGGGCGCACAAGAACAAGCCAACACCACTACCAGTACAAGCACTTGATCATGCCACTGGATATTTGATGGCGGCGGCTGTTATTACGGCGCTAACCGATGCCATTGACGGTAAAGGCATAACAAATAGCAGGCTTTCATTAGCCAGAACCGCGAAATTATTGATGGAACATCCGCAATCCGAGCCTGGAAATTTGAGTTTGCAGCCACAAGCAGACGACTTTTGCAGTGAAATTGAGCAAACTACGTGGGGACAAGCATTGCGATTGCGCGCGCCTATCAAAATAAAAGGTACGCATATGAACTGGTTGCAGCCAAGTTGCGAGTTGGGGTCTTCAGAGGCAGAATTTTAGGATGCTATTTTAAGGCACATAAAAAGGCCGGAGGGATTACCCCCGACCTTGAACTAGTTTTGTAATTTTATTGTTGTTTTTGGCGCATGACTTAGTTTACCAAGCCTTCGCGCATGGAAAATTCACCTCGACTAATACGATCCGGTAAACGCCGAGACATTTCCGCGACCAGTTCTTCACCATAGACATCAATAAGATCAGCCAATGCTGCAAAAATAGCAGAAGTAGCAATGGTTTCTGGCGAACAACCTTTGCTCAAGGCCTGATCCCAAGCTATCAGGATCATGTCCAGAGCTGTAGATTTTTGTTCGTCCTTATTAAGACGTTCAGATATCGTTACGTCGGTTGTCATCACCACTTCTCACGAAAAACCATTCCAATGGGCAGGTTGTCCCCGCCTCTGGGTAATCTTATAGCTCACTTGAGATAAGGATCAGCTAAACTATCCGATAAAATTCTACCTTGTTTTGAAATGGTTTGTAATTGCTGTTTGCTAACAGTATCGCAACTATAAAATCTCCGCTGTTGATTTTGGTATCCCGAATTGAACTCAGATACTAAATTTCTACGCAACCGATAATGCGGGCTTTCCAGCTCTAGCAATTCGACCATGGCATCACGCCAAGTCTGGGTGTTTTTACCTTCACACAAAACGCTTAAATAATGACTTGCACCCAACACCCAAGCAAGGTCGCCTAAAATCACAGAGGTTTCTGGCGGACGATCAACTTGCATCTGTTGCTGTGCAGAAACCTGATTGGCACCAACGCCCAACAGAATTATAAAAACCAATAATCGGATCAATATCTATACCGTCGTCTGACATGGGTTAATGACCAGACAAAGGCGATGATCCAAAACAATCCCGTCCAGCCAAGCAACAAAGTCAAAAAGAAGATAGCCATTGTGTCTTGATGCCCGCGCACCAGAGCAATGATCCAAGGCAAAAAGTAAAATATACTAGGCAATAAAATGATTTCCATCATCGTTCTTTCAAAATCTATTGCCCCACAGCAAGATTAATATAGACATTAAAACCGGCTTTGTCTAATTCGGAGCATAGCTAGCAAAAGTGGGTACCGGTTTTGTCCAGTGCTTGTCCATCATAACTGCTACGCAGCACCTTAAGGTGAGGACGGGATCAGAATTGGCTTTAATGATTTTGTTTTGCGGCAATGCCAAGGCTCATCACTGCGGTTTATATCTATCCCGTCCATTGCCATAACTATTCTGACCATGGCAGTAAATATTCTTTAGCCCATATTTGATCATCTTTACCAAAGCCAATCATACGATCATCTATTGCCTTAAGTAGCCGTTTTTTTAATTCTTTTGCACCACCAAATAGTTTTTCCATCTCATTAATGATCAAGGGGCTACCCCCTATCACCGAGAAATCAAGTTGTTCATCTGAAATCATAATTAAATCACTTTCTAAAGAAAGTATGCACGTCGGACTAAATATTAACTCTGCCTTGATCCATCTTCGAGTTACTGCATCAAATGGCGCTTGGAAAACACCGTATTTTTCCGCGCCAATACCCCAAAACACAACGCCTTGGCTCGAAAATTTAGTAAAAAGCTCCTCAACCTGCTGACTTGAATCATAATAACCCTCATCTTCCATCAGTAAGATGCCGCCAGGCAAAACTCTAGCAATTAGTGGTGGCTTTGGCCAATCAATAGCTCTTAGTTTGTCACGTTCATTTGCATTTGATGGAGCATTTCTAAATTCTGCGAGTTCTTCAAATCGGCTCAAAACTGATTGCAGTTGATCTTCTTCCAAATGCTGGATTGAATCAGGAATAGGCTTGCGTACCCATTCAGGAAAATTTTTTGTTACTCTTTTCTTCATAAATCACTCCTTTATTCTTGAATTACGATGACAATGACCATAATTCTAACTCTACTCAATATAGGGTTTATCAATCATGTTCTCCAACTCTCTTTCGGTAAGTGTAGGTTGGTAATTTTCACCATTTACCTTGCACCACCTACAAGCTGGATTGCGGCTCGTAGGCCGCAATGACAAGGTGGCGAAATTTCCCACTCTTTTGACAGCC
>NVWT02000022.1 GCA_002733735.2 Robiginitomaculum sp.
AACCTGATTCCCATCGACTACGCCTTTCGGCCTCGCCTTAGGGGTCGACTAACCCTGCGCAGATTAGCTTTACGCAGGAACCCTTGGACTTTCGGCGAGAGTGTYTCTCACACTCTTTRTCGCTACTCATGYCMGCATTCTCACTTCCGATACCTCCAACMMASCTCRCGMTKMRYCTTCACAGGCYTACGGAACGCTCCGCTACCANNTGMMYMKTAMRSWWYRMATYCWMAKCTTCGGTRWATRRCTTWAGMCCCGRTACATYTTCGGCGCRGRAMGKCTTAWYTAGAYCAGTGAGCTRTTACGCTTTCTTTAAAGGRTGGCTGCTTCTAAGCCAACCTCCTGRYTGTCTTGGMCTTYCYACWTCCTTTKCCACTTAGCCATKAYTTAGGGACCTTAGCTGKMGRTCTGGGCTGTTTCCCTTTCSACCWMGGACCTTAKCACCCKMRGTSTGTCTGCCACGCWKTACTCMTCGGTATTCGGAGTTTGGTTAGGTTTGGTAAANSSKYRMGMTCCCCTAGCCCATCCAGTGCTCTACCCCCGAKGGTAWTCACRTGACGCTCTACCTAAATAGATTTCGCGGAGAACCAGCTATYWCYYGGTTTGATTGGCCTTTCACCCCTAGCCACAGGTCATCCCCCCATTTTTCAACATAGGTGGGTTCGGTCCTCCAGTGCATGTTACTGCACCTTCAACCTGCTCATAGCTAGATCACTCGGTTTCGGGTCTAATGCAACGAACTGAATTGCCCTATTCAGACTCGCTTTCGCTTCGCCTACACCTAACGGTTTAAGCTTGCTCGTTACACTAAGTCACTGGCCCATTATACAAAAGGTACGCTGTCACCGCGCTTGATCCGAAGATCTAGACGGCTCCAACTGCTTGTAAGCTTTCGGTTTCAGGAACTGTTTCATTCCCCTCGTCGGGGTACTTTTCACCTTTCCCTCACGGTACTTGTTCACTATCGGTCGCGTAGGAGTACTTAGGCTTGGAAGGTGGTCCTCCCATATTCAGACAGAATTTCACGTGTTCCGCCCTACTCGAGGATGAATTCCGGTTTACCCGTACGGGGCTGTCACCCGCTGAGGCCCGACTTTCCAATCGGTTCCGGTTATGTAGAATTCACCACTGGCCTGGTCCGCGTTCGCTCGCCACTACTAACGGAGTCTCGGTTGATGTTCTTTCCTCCGGGTACTTAGATGTTTCAGTTCCCCGGGTTTGCCTTTTAATCCTATGTATTCAGATTAAAATACCTTTAAAATAACCGTTGAAAATTGACCATCCCGCAAGCGGAATAACCAACAATCAAAGGCTATAAGGTGGGTTTCCCCATTCGGAAATCTTCGGGTCAAAGCCTGCTCGTGGCTCACCGAAGCTTATCGCAACGTGCTACGTCCTTCATCGCCTCTACGCGCCAAGGCATCCACCGGAAGCCCTTAAAACGCTTGATCTCAGCAATGTTCATAAGCAGTGAATGTATCGAACGATAAATCGTTCAAYCAAGCACCAGCTCATAACATCGCGCCAGATACCTGACACACTGATGATGTGCCAGGATTATAGATGTGTTTCTGATCTGCCCGTTTAAGGGGACGTTCAAATGACCATAATTGGAGCAGTCATAAGCGCGCCGGACAGATCCTCCTTTACAATGTCAAATCAAGCATGCCGAAGCATGCTCGAATTCGGATCTCACGACGTATTGTTGTATCGGCGCCAAAGGCAGCCTTAAACAACAACTCGATCAAAATATTCACAACAGGTAAATGGTGGAGCCAGACGGAATCGAACCGACGACCCTCTGCTTGCAAAGCAGATGCTCTACCAACTGAGCTATGGCCCCGTATCTATTTGGAGCGTGGTGGGCCTGGCCCGCGTCGCCCGCAGACGGCAAAACCGTCGAGGACGCGCAAAACAAAAGTAACTCTTCTCAAGCCCAACATGAGCGAAGCAAATGGTGGGCCTGGGAAGATTTGAACTTCCGACCTCACGCTTATCAGGCGTGCGCTCTAACCAACTGAGCTACAGGCCCGAATGCGCTGTGAAAGATAGACCAATGAATCCAAGAATGACCCAAAAGTCTATATTTGATCAATATACCCCCGATGTCGGGAATATAACGTTGGAAAGAGAAACGAAGACAGCGACGATCCGCTAGAGTTTTCGGTGTCACGAGGAAGCCTCGTGACACCATTATGTTCAATGATAGGGTGTTTGTTCAAACTTGAAATAAGACTGAATGCAAACTCCCATCCTTGAAAGGAGGTGATCCAGCCGCAGGTTCCCCTACGGCTACCTTGTTACGACTTCACCCCAGTCGCTGACCCTACCGTGGTTAGCTGCCTCCAGTAAACTGGTTAGCGCACTACCTTCGGGTAGAACCAACTCCCATGGTGTGACGGGCGGTGTGTACAAGGCCCGGGAACGTATTCACCGTGGCATGCTGATCCACGATTACTAGCGATTCCAACTTCATGCCTTCGAGTTGCAGAAGACAATCCGAACTGAGACGCCTTTTAGGGATTAACCCTCTGTCAGCGCCATTGTAGCACGTGTGTAGCCCGGCCCGTAAGGGCCATGAGGACTTGACGTCATCCCCACCTTCCTCCCGCTTGCCACGGGCAGTCCCATTAGAGTGCTCAGCCAAACCTGCTAGCAACTAATGGCGAGGGTTGCGCTCGTTGCGGGACTTAACCCAACATCTCACGACACGAGCTGACGACAGCCATGCAGCACCTGTACACCGTCCAGCCGAGCTGAAGAGATCCATCTCTGGTTCTCGCGACGGGTATGTCAAGGGCCGGTAAGGTTCTGCGCGTTGCATCGAATTAAACCACATGCTCCACCGCTTGTGCGGGCCCCCGTCAATTCCTTTGAGTTTTAATCTTGCGATCGTACTCCCCAGGCGGAGAGCTTAATGCGTTAGCTGCGTCACCAACAAATAAATTTGCTGACAACTAGCTCTCATCGTTTACGGTGTGGACTACCAGGGTATCTAATCCTGTTTGCTCCCCACACTTTCGTGCCTCAGCGTCAGTATTGATCCAGTAAGCCGCCTTCGCCTCTGGTGTTCCTCCGAATATCTACGAATTTCACCTCTACACTCGGAATTCCACTTACCTCTCTCAATCTCAAGACTACCAGTTTTGAGGGCAGTTCCAGGGTTGAGCCCTGGGATTTCACCCCCAACTTAATAGTCCGCCTACGCACGCTTTACGCCCAGTAATTCCGAACAACGCTAGCTCCCTCCGTATTACCGCGGCTGCTGGCACGGAGTTAGCCGGAGCTTCTTTACTTGGTACCGTCATTATCTTCCCAAGCGAAAGAATTTTACGACCCTAAAGCCTTCATCATTCACGCGGCATGGCTGGATCAGGGTTTCCCCCATTGTCCAAGATTCCCCACTGCTGCCTCCCGTAGGAGTCTGGACCGTGTCTCAGTTCCAGTGTGGCTGATCATCCTCTCAGACCAGCTACAGATCGTAGACTTGGTAGGCCATTACCCCACCAACAATCTAATCTGACGCGGGCACATCTAATAGCGATAAATCTTTCCCCCGAAGGGCGTATACGGTATTAGGCCACGTTTCCATGGATTATTCCGAACTATAAGGTAGTTTCCCACGCGTTACTCACCCGTCTGCCACTCCTTCACATCCGAAGATGATCAGGCGTTCGACTTGCATGTGTTAAGCCTGCCGCCAGCGTTCGTTCTGAGCCAGGATCAAACTCTCAAGTTGAGTTGATCCGACTATAATATTCTGATCTTTCTAAYAGACCAGAACACGCAAAGCATATTTCTCAAATTTAAAACGGGAACCGCTAAATTATTAAACCAACTATAAATAGCTARTTTCATAAAAAGCGATTTCGTCAAAAAAGAAACGACTATGCAGTCGAAGCTTCAAACGTATTCATTACTGAATACCGCCAGATCCTCGCTGCCTGCGTTTCTCTTTCCATTTTTCCAACGATGTCAAAGAGCCGAAAATATCAAGGTTTCCCTTACATTTCCATGTTAGTTCTGATGAAAGTTTCAACTCCGAAAAGCCTCTTCTTCCGATCAGGTGGCGCTGTATAAGCCCCGCCTAATCCCCTGTCAAACGCTATTTTGAGTTTATTTCAGATAAAGCAAAATAAATTTACTAGAGCCGAAAAAATCCCTGCGAAGCTGGCCGAAACCGACTTTCGTAAAGACTCACCTAAAAAACGCTAGGGTCGAAAGTATAGTCCGAATGATTTATTCGCGCAAGAGAAGAAACTCGAAACCCAAACAAACCAGTCTTTTTCGACCGGGAGCCAGCTTGTATGAGAGATTCGCGATCGGCGCAAGCGGTTTATTCATCGGATACCAAAAAAGATTCTGGCGGCGCACTAAAACCGTTGTTTATATGAGATTTGTGCGAAAATTAGTAAATTTAATAATGCGGTTTTGGGATACGTGAAAAGGCTATCTGCCATTCGGCAAACATATCGTCGCCAATATCAGTGAAATATCTGATTGATAGGAGCTGGATCACCCGGACAAGCCGTGTGATGACAGAAATGAGGGAGGTGTGTGACCCAGCTCCAGTGATTCTGATCCGCCAATGAACTAAGGCTCAACAACGCCGCTCGGTGACACGAGAAAATAGCATTTTGTCTTCGGCAAACAAGTTCTCTCCTACCTTCTCAAAATAAGTGATTATTTGGCTCGGATCGCTAGTGATATAATCACTTTTCGCATCAGCCTGTAACTTACCGGCATCTAAGGCTGCGGAAATTATTTCTGGATCAATCAGCCTTATAACCAATTGCGAGTTGGAAAGTTCATACCAAAGATAAGTATACAATTCTTTGTCGTCTATTACTTCTTTAATATTGAGAAACGAACCCACACTTGTTGACGAAGAATGCCCGTCCATAGTTTCAATTCTTATATCATCGTTTCTGGAATAAGAAATAGTAACAATCTCAAACGCGCCGCCCTCGCCTCGGCCAAAATGAAAAATCATATCGTCTTCTTGCTCATCGCCAATAGAATCAAGTTTCCACGCTCCGGCAAGGCACTTATCATAAGAGCTGGCRGTTACKGCTGTTAGAGGTTGCTCGAACCKTGGRTAACACCCGCCAAGCAATACCAATAAAAAGACTAGAGCAAACTTACCCATGTAAAGCCCCTCACCCGGCGGCTATATAATCGTGCATGGCTTGGGTTTGGGCTTCGGCTTCGGTAATTTTATGTTTTACCACATCGCCGATCGAAACCATGCCTAGCAAATTATCACCGTCCATAATAGGCAAGTGCCTTATCCKTCGTTCGGTCATGGTATTCATTAAATGATCAAGAGTGTCGTCGGGTTTTGCAGTGATCACCTTACGGCTCATACACTCGGCAACCTYTTGCTCTAATGCCGCAGCGCCTTTACGGGCAACATGACGCGAAACATCGCGTTCGGACAATACACCGCAAATATTACCTTTATCATCACGAACCAATACCGCACCAATACGTTTATCATCCATAAGCTGTGCAGCTTCAATCATTGTGGCGGTGCTTTTTACATCAAAAACTTGTGGGTTTTTTCCGTGTAATATACTATTTGCATTCATGGTTTTTCGCCCCATTGTTATCATCAATCACTTAGTATGCCATGAATCGCGGCTTTTTCCAAATCTTTACAAGCAATCAATCTCGCCAATAGCGCGAAGAGGTTTGTATTTTTCAGGTTGTGGGGGCAATATCACCACAAGTTTCCAGAAAAAAGCGAACTATAATGTCGATGCAGCGGGCAAAACCAACAACCAAAACAAACCAGCAAAACCAGCGGTTCACAGGAATAGTTCTAGCCGCCGCAATATTGTTGTTTTCGTATATGATATTGAATATCGCAACCATATTGGACTATCCTGATAGCGGTAGCCTCTTGGTTGCTGCCAGCTCCTTACTTCTACCATTTATTGCCAGTTTGATCGCAGTACATCGGCAAAAACCATATCTGGCAGACTGGCTATGGGCGGGGTTCTTAATTACAATTCCGATGTTAGGAAACTGGCTTTTGCCGCATATAGCATGGTTATCATCGACAATGCTCTGGGGCATTGCGGCGGCTATCGCCTTGGGGCTAGCTATTATAGTAAAATCCAAAGCCTGCCTTGTTATCAGTGCTGTGTTTTTGATGGTTTGGGGCTGGTTTGCCTATATGTCTAACCCACCGGCGGATTTTTTATGGCCGTATTTATTGCTATTAATTCTGGGAATGGCATGGTCAAAGCACACCGACAACAAAGTTGCCAGTGCAGCATTTGCTATTAGCTTGGTTATATGGACGCTGTTTACCGCACAAGCTGCAACGGTGATACAGCCTGATCGAACAACTCAAATMGCCTGGGTAAGYAGTTTGTTTTTACTTACATGCTTGCTGATATTACACGCCACCGGCAATCAAAAAAAGCCGCTAGGTTTTGATGGTTTGATACTTATCATTGCCAGCGCTCTACTCGCCGGGCTTACTTTTTTACCATTTTTGCAACCATCGCCTTCTCACCAGATTGAAACCGCCATTGTGCTCTGGGTTTTGCTGGCAGCTTTACTATTTCTAGTTAGCTTAATAGCGGTAATTTATGGAAAACTAAAAATCATTGATCGCGCCGGGATCATTGCTACTTTACTGCTGGTCTTGATGGCCATTTTCACCCCTATAAACCCAATGCTTTATCCGCTTTGGTTAGGCCTTGGCACAGGCGCAATGTCGCTCGTGGGAATATGGCTGGCAATTAGAGCATTTGCAGCAAAAAATACGCCGTATGGCTTTTGCGGACTTGGTATTTGGGGTGGCAGTGTTCTTTTGGCCGCCCACAACATAGATGATCAATGGTTGCGAATTGCGGTTCTGGCAGTTTATTCATTTGCGGCGGTTGGGTTTTATCTGGCAGCAGAGCGGCAACACCTCGGCAAAGAGCCTAGAATCTAAAACCTAAGACTTAACAAATAACACCGAAAATATGACCCGGTTGAATTTGCCGGGAGAGGGTCAAAAACTCCCCGTTAACCATAACAAAGCCCCCTAAAATATAACAAATCAACGGATTTGCGACGACAATATCTGGCACACAGGTTGCAGTTACTCATGTAACAAACTTTGCCGCAAGGAAACCCAGATGAAAAATATCATCATTAATACCAGCTTAAAAACCAGAACAGGTTTATTATATACAGGTTCAATCGCACTTATGGCTTTTGCAGGCTTTAGCAGTTTCAGCACCACAGCAAATGCGCAAATGGTTGGCAATTCAGGGGAGTTAAATATCCCCTATGGCCGCAATTATCGCGACGAAAACGCCCCTTACAATCCGACAACCAGAAATAACGGTAATCGGGTAATAATAAATGGCCGGATCATGGGTGGTAATGGATCGACATTGTCTGGCGGCTTGGGAGGCGGTTTCTTTGGTAGCCAATCATATGGCGCAGGAGCCGGAGCTGGTGCAATCGGCAATCAGCTCAATGTAGTTACCGTCGGTAATTGGAACACAGTAATTATCGACAGCACACAAATAAACAACGGCAATCAAACGGTGAACCTAAATGGTGCCACCGATGGTCACGCACCACCGATTGTCGATGATAGCGGCTTTGAAACCGGCGAATTAAACGGGGGGATCAATCTAGATGACTGATAAGCGTAAATTATTATCACATACTCGCATTCCGGCAATTCTTATGGCCGGAGCCTTTTTGTTATCGGCTTGTGCCTCGCCAACTGCCGGGCGCAACGGACTTTATGCCCAGCCAGCAGGCGGCGCACCGGTTACTGCCAACCCAACCCCCTATTCTGCTGCTTTGTCATGTCTTGGTGGTTATTCGCGCTCTTCTGGTACCTCGGTGCCACGGATCGCCGTTGGTCGTATTATTGATTATACCGGCAAGCAGGAAGTTGAAGGTGGTGCTAAAATCACCCAAGGCGCGTCACTGATGGCTATTTCCGCCTTTGCCAAAGCCGGTGTGCGTCTGGTTGAGCGCTATGATACCTCTGTTTCCGAGCTAGAGCTAAAATACGCTAATAATAAGCTGATCTCTGATGGCGGCTCTGGTTATCGCAAGATCAAGGCTGGATCGGTATCTGGTTCAGACTTTTACGTAGTTGGCGGTATTACCGAGCTAAATTTCAATATTGCATCATCAGGCGTTGATGCCTATGGCGGCAGTGTCAATGTAAAAGAACCAAAAGGTCTTTTCAAAGCCAGCACTTATGTAATGAATATCGGCCTTGATTTGCGCCTGGTTGATACCAGATCATTAGAAGTTGTTGATGTCATTTCTTATCAAAAACAAATCATTGGTTATGAAGTTGGCGCTGGCATATTTGCCTTTTTCAACAATGCTAACATCATTGACATTAATGCCGGCAGCAAAGCCCTAGAGCCAATGCAATTGGCCGTGCGCTCAACTATTGAACGAGCTGTATTGGAAATGACCGCAAATCTTTACGGGGTTAGCGGCCCTAGTGTTTGCAATTACTCTGATCCGATGGCCACAAACGGCAATACCGGTAACTTCTTTAACGCTTATGATAATTTGGAGGCGAATAATGGCTATACACGCCAAGACCCTAATCGCTGGCATAGCGATCGCGACCGTAATGTCCGCAGCTTCCTACGCGGACGATACAACTGATATTGAAAACATACAGTTCCTTAACGTCGGCCCGTTTGATTCAACAGTAATCCTTCTTGTTGAGGACGTTGAAACAGTAGCCGGTCAAGCCGGAGTTTTGGGCAACACCCTCTCGGTTGATTACACCTTGGGTAATGTCAATGTCAGTAATTTACAGACATTGGACGCATCTGGTTATGCCGAAAGCGTGGTTGATGTAAATATTGCCACCGAGGGGGCGACTTCTACCGCTTATGCCTTTGGCAATAGCGCGACCATTTCTACTTGTTGCGGCAATATAGTCAGTAATTCAACGCAGATTGTTGCTGCTGGAAATCTTATTGGTGCCGAATCCGATCTTAATATCTTAAATTGGGCAATGAACCCAAACTCATCAGCCATTGCCACCGCCAATGCCATTAGCACCACAACGGCTTATGGCGCAGTATTGGATAGCACCATCGTTCAAGACAATGCAGCCTCGGTCACTTCCAGATCATTAATTGATGCTGGCGGGGTTTTTGCTGATAGCGCAACAGTTGTCTCAACGGCAATTGCCAATACCGGCTTTGCTGGCGGCGGCCAAACCACAACCACAGTAAATGTCAACCAAGCCAGCAATGGCCCAACGGTTCGCGCAATTGGCGGCTTGTATGGCCCATCTGTTGAAGATTCTATTGTCGCCACCACCGCCACCGGTAATAATTTCTCGATCGAGAACTCCTATGGCGTGGTGAGATCAGACGTTACACAAGAAAATTCGGCCTATATTAACGCGCAAACCGATGTCGATATGGGTGTTTGGGGAAATTATAATTCTGCCAATGCTTATGCTATCGCCAATTCCAACTTAGTCTCGAATATCGGCGATGATATATTTATCGATAATGTCCAGCTAAACACCGGCGATGTAGAGGCCTTGGCTGAATTTGCCAGCTCAGGTGCTGGCGGCGTTGGTTATAGCCCGGTGCAAGTGGTAAGCTCTGCTGCCTTTGGTAATGCAGTTTCCGGCTATGTCTGTTCGGTATGTGAAGGCGCTATTACTGCCAACAATAATCAAACAAATTCCGCCAGCATTACCTCGACCACCAATATAACAGCCAGCAATGGCGGAAATGTAGTTGGAACCGCCACCGCTATTGGTAATTCAGCTGCCTTTCATAGTAATACTGGTAATTAGGGCGATCCTAGCAAAAGTGGGAGCTCTTTCTGTCTCGCGGCAAGTTCGCGCTGGAGCATTTGCCAGTAAAAGTGGGAACCGGTTTTACGGTGAGCAAATGCGACCACTAAATATTCACGCCTACGACGTGCGGCCTGACCGGCCGAGGCGCAGTCGCACCTAGTTAGTAATATTCTTCTGTCTCGCGGCAAGTTCGCTTTGCTCACGCATAAGTATAAGCTTGCTAGCAGTCTAAAACCTGTATCTATCTATTGCTAATTTAACCTTATAAAGAAATAGTAATTGCATGTTAAATGACGAAGATATTTACAACCCTGCATTTGTTAAATCTGTATTCGACAGATGTTCTAGTAGATATATTCTTTTCAGTTATTTTTTCTCTTTTGGTTTTACTGAACGTTGGCGACGACAATGCGTCACGGCATTAACACGGCCACCAACTCCTGATGCGAAAGGTTACGACCTCATGGCTGGCACTGGCGAAGTATGGCCACAATTATTTAAGCAATTTGATAATATCCATTCTGTCATTGCAGTAGATATTTCAACAGGCATGCATGAAAAAGCCATGTTACGGCTTCACAAACATAGAAATCATAAAATTCAATTTGTCGAGGATGATATTCTAAAAAGTAAATTGCCAAAGAATAGTGCTGATTTTGTTATTTCAACATTTGGACTGAAAACATTTTCATTTGCCCAGCAGGCTAAATTAGCAAAATTAGTATCTCAAACACTCAAACCCGGCGGGGTATTTTCATTGATTGAAGCATCTGACCCAAAAGGCTGGTGGCTCCGACCATTTTATCGATTCCATTTAATGGTTTTACTGCCTATAATAGAACGTATCTTTCTTCAAGGAGCCAAAGACTTTGCAATGATAGGGAAATATACAGACAATTTCGGTGATATTACCCAATTTGCAAAATTGTTGCATGAAGAAGGTTTGGAAGTAAATCAAACAAAATTTTTCTTTGGTTGCGCAACCGGTGTTTCCGGCAAAAAACCACTTAACCACCCTAACAGACCATAACCCAGCCTTTAGGTGATGCAACAACGATTGGTGAGAAATTACCAACAGATCTTTGATACGATTACCATTGAGGGTGGACACAGGCCTCACCTTAAGCCTGTCGAAGGAAAAACTCGAAGTGACGGCTCCTAGCCAGAGTTCTACCCCACCACCTATCGTCATCACACGGCTTGTCCGGGTGATCCAGTCTTCTTAATTGCGATTCTTTAAGACCCTCAACCCAACCTTCTCCCAGTGGGGAGAAGGAGTCCTGTTCGTGGCGTTTTTGGTGTTTTGCCGCGAGACAAAACAATAAGGGTGCACAATAGGGTCAGGTGACACTTAGGGTTACCCTGAACTGACACTGAACTGGCAAACAAAAGTAATACTTGATACCTCAAGCAACCCTTATCGACCCCTCATTGCCCCTTAGTCGCCCTTAAACAACGGGGATAAGTTCCAGCCATGCTCGCAATCCCCTCACCTGCTATAATGGTGTTGCAGATGGCTATAACTTAGCTATTTGCGGCTGTTTGACATGGTGAATACGCAAATAACTCAATGAAACATGGGTTTTGGCGGAGTATGCAACGGGATTTGTAACAGCACAAATCTTTTATTGCCGAGCCTTTTGGAAATTTATCCACTGGGGAAAACACTAAAACTGCGGATCGGTTTTTTAATTGTGCCCAATTTAGCAAAAACCACCAAATTTTTGCCATTATATCGCCGAAATCATTTGTCTTACTAAACACAGCTAAAACCTATCATTGGAGTTGTTATGCAAATGTTGAAAACACTGCCCTTAGCATTAGTTCTAACCTTATTACCGTTAACTGCTTTGGCTGATGGCTTTGGCCAACAATTATCCGATGCGGCGATTGAGCGCACCAAACAAAATGTGCGTTACGATGGCAGGTACATAGCAATCGCTTATCCAAATGGCGATGTGCCAGCGAATATCGGTGTTTGTACCGACGTGGTGATACGCTCTTATCGAGCAGTGGGGCATGATCTGCAAAAACTGGTTCACGAAGATATGCGCGACAATTTTGACGCTTATCCGAAATTATGGGGTTTGAAGCGAACTGATCGCAACATTGATCATCGCAGAGTGCCAAATTTACGGGTGTTCTTTACTCGCCACGGTCAATCCTTAACCATTGGCAAAAACGATTCAGATGCCTATTTACCCGGCGATCTGGTTAGCTGGATAATAGGCGGTAGGCTGGCCCATATTGGAGTGGTAACAAATAAATTGGCCGCTGATGGCAAAACTCCGCTTATTTCCCATAATATGGGCAGCGGGCCTAAACTGGAAAACGTGTTATTTGCTTGGCCAATGACCGGTCATTACCGTTATCAACCCGGCCAGTCCTCAGCCGCCGCCAACACCGCCGGACAGAACTAATGTACGGCGAGTCTTAGAACTTGAAGAAGAGCTAGAGCCAACTTGTCTGGTTCTGGTTTCAATGCGGGTTTTAGTGATCTGTTCGGTGTATTGTTCTTCGCGGGAAATTCGTACTATTTTTATTCCAGCGCCGAATTTACGAAGTAATGAACGCTCGTTACAGCTACGCCGCGGAGTTTGCGCAGCACAGCTTAACTTACCGCCAGCTTGGTGAAACAAGGCTTCACCCTTGGCGCAAGCAATCGTAGTACCGTTATTAAACTGCCCGCCGCCGTTTTCATAAATTCCCAAGGTCACCTGCATCCAAGTGCCAGCCATGCAACGAAATAACTCGCCGGAGAAATTAGGATCAACCTGCTCACTTGGGTCTGTCCGTGATGACGGATGCGGAGTATTGCTATCGTCCATACAGACCGCCTGTAATACATAAAGGTGTTCAGTCCAGCGGCTACGGGTTATTGCTTCGGTATATGGTACTTCTATTTGCTCGGTGATCAATTTGCTTTGCATCTCGCCTTCAATTAGCAAATTATCAATGACAGTTGGTATTGGTCCGCCACCGATTACGCCGCCACCGCCGCCGCCAAAGAATAATGAACGGCCATTAAACTGGTTTTGGAAAAAATAGCCCTGATTATTCACCTGATTATTATTGCCACCTTTGTTTATATTAGTCGTGGTTGTGGAAATATTGATGTTCGGGCCTTGTATTTGATAGCCGGGAACTCTGATCGTGTGGGTGTTCTTTTGCTTGCAGCATTTCTTCTCGCCGGCCTTGGCTCCGGTAGTGCTACCGGTCAGAAGAACGCCGCCAACCAACGATATTGCCAATATTAGTTTTATGATATTTGCCATGTTCTTCATCTCTTCTGTGCTTATCAGCAATCATTGCCAGCTAAAGCCAAGCAAGAAACGCGCCGCTATGGTCAATGCTTATCTTCGGTAATTGCCGCAATAAAACCAAACGCACAATAATTGGCACCAATGCCGCTTTGCGTTAATTATTGTTAAATATCAAATAGTTATGTTATTTGAAAATTAAAAAAATTGCACAAAAATCAATCAAGCAATAAATGTTCAATATGACAGATGAAACGAAATCCACGCTGATAGCCAATAGCTGGTCAACAACTTCCCACTGGCGGCAAATTTTACCTTGTATTTTTGCTTATCCGTCAAGTAATTATTTACGCTCATCTGTCATAATTATAAAAAATAAGATAGAAATACAAAAAAATGACTTTGAAACCTGAAAAATTGAATAAACGCAAAAGCCGTGTCGTTGGCCGATTGGCTGCTGAGAATCGCAACTTTTCCCGTGGAAAACTGAAACTCAGTGGTAGGTTTCTATCCGAAAGTGGTTGGGAATACCCGTTTGTCGTGATCGATATATCTCCTGGCGGCATATTGGCGCAAAGTGATTACATACCAAAATTGAACGAGCAATTAGTCATGATTACCGCCGAATTAGGACGGATACAGGGCAAAGTAGTAAGATGCGAAAATAACGGCTTTGCCTGTGCTATTCAATCAACAGTTCGAAAACGCGACCAACTTGCGGACAGACTTACTTGGTTGCTAAACTACAAACGTTTGGGGCTAAAAGATGATCGAGTGGCCGAACGTAACGCCAAAAGCCAAGAAGTATACCTAACCCTTGGTGATGGAACTCGTTTCATTGCAGTATCTTTGGATATGTCAATTACTGGCATGCTAATACAAACAAAAGAGACCGTCAGATTGGCAGAGAAAATTTCAATAGGGAAATTATCAGGCACTGTATCTAGGATAACAGAAACAGGTTTTGCTATTCAGTTTGATATACCGATTGCAACCCGCCCCGCTGCATAATAGTTTGTCAGATAATAATTTTGAATTTTAATGGAATAATCTATAATATGAGCTGGTTTATCAAAGTGCGTGATGTCATTTACGGCCCGTACTCTATTGAAAAAATGATACAATTTGCCGCCGAAGGCCGCGTTGGGTCTAAAACCATGGTTTCTGACAATCGTGAACATGGCTTTGGCCCGGCCAATGATGATCCAGAGTTAGAATACATACTACAAAATAAAGATACGGCTACAAAAGAACGACGCGGTAGCTCATCAAACCAAGACAGTCAAAATCAGCGAATGTTTATCCTCTACACTAGATTATCGGATAATATGTCTATGGAATTTGGTTCACATCTAAGACAATTTGGCGAGCCGTTAGAGCCAATTCCTGGTGTATGGTTGTTACGCACGGCAATACCTGCGGATCGCTTGCGCAATACATTATCCCGCGAGCTAAACGCGAATGATAGCTTGATGATTTTTGAAATTAACCCCGATCAAGCAGCATGGTTCAACATTGGAGAGGTTGAAGACAGACAATTTCGTGAATTCCTTAATGCGGTAACCACAAGCCACTGAGCCAGGCCAACAGAAATAATCCTTTGCTTACAACTAGTTTAAGGCTATACATGTCCAACTTCAGCTAAAGGATATGACATGCGCCACCTAACAATCATTACAGCTTTCACGTTGATATTTCTTGGTGCTTGCTCCGATCCTTCTGCATCCAAGCAAGCAGTGGAGGCTGAGGCCAAAGCAGATTTGCTAAAACAACAGCAGGAAATCATAAAGCTTGAAGCTAAAGCAAAAGAACAAGCCGAAGCAGATGCTCTTGCCCAGCAGAAACTAGCTGAAGTAGAGGCCGGAATTGCCAAAAAAGCCGCTATTGCGCTGGACAAAAAGCGCGCTGAATATGACCAATTCAAACAAACCGCTATTGATGCTGCTAAGTTTGCCGAGCAAACAGCAAATGATCAGAAAACGGCACTTGAAACTGCAATTGCCGAGGCTAAGAAGAACCAAATCAGTGACCCAATAATTACTAAATTCGAAGACATTGTTGAAGCTTTGCCGGTTATTCCGGGAACTACAAAACCTGATAACTAAGCTAAGTTAGACCCGGTTTCCAATAGCTAACTATCTGTTCCATATTAGGTCTTGGCCTTTCAATCGGTTGTTCACTTGCCGTACCAAGATGAAAGAAACCGGCTATTTGCTCAAATCCCTTTACTTGGAATTGTTGGCGAATGTTTTGATCATAAGCATACCAGCAAGTCAGCCAAACACCGGCAAAACCGGCAGCGTTACTTGCCAATAAAAGGTTCTGTCCGACCGCGCCAACCGTTAGATTTTGCTCCCACACCGGAGTTTTATGAGTTGAATCAGGTGAGGAAACCAAGGCAATGACCACTGGAGATTTTGAGAACTTATGCGATTCTAAATCAGCCTTGCTTTTATCCGATTTCGGATTTAATTCCAAAAATCTCTGCCCGATTAACTTTGCAGCTTGTTGCTTGGCAGCTCCTAAGAAAACCACAAACCGCCAAGGCACTACCCGGCGATGATCCGGAACTCTGCTGGCCAGCTGAAGGATCATACTCAGCTCATCATTTTGCGGGCCAGGTTCTGTCAACAAAGCCAGCGGGGTGGATCGGCGTTGGTTCAAAAAATCAAGCATTTGAGTGCTGGCCGTGTTAGACGGCAGGCTTTGGCATAAAGATGGCGGAACTGGCGAATATGACATGAAATTTGACTTTCAACGGAGTTTTTGTTCAGATGATCAAGCTTTGTTCAAGGAAGGTTTTAATCTGATACTTCTTTTTGCTAAAACCAGATACACTTTTTACTAAGTACCTTATATAAAGAAAACTTGTTTATCTCTTACTTGCAAGGAAGAATATGGATACCGAACGGGAATGTTGCGATAATTTGAATAAGAGCCCGGCTGAGCGGCGACACGAGCGTGTCCGAAATTCAATCATCAGCGCCGCCGAGAAAATGTTTGCCCGTGAAGGAGAACTTGCAGTCTCTATGCGTCGATTGGCAGAAGAAACAGATTATTCGCCTGCTGCTCTTTATAAATACTTTGGCTCCAAAGCTGAGGTTTTCAATGCAGTTAGAGAATCATTTTTTGAGAGGCTTGTAGAACGTATCAGCGCAGCAACGAAAGACTGCTCCACCGCCAGCCAGATGTGCCGTGCTGCCGCGTTAGTATATATCAATACCGCTCTTGAAAATCCCGGAACCTATTTAATGGCCTATTCCAGTTGGTCAGACTTCGTCAAAAACGATGAACACACATTTGGGAATCAAGCCGCTGAGCTATTGCAGATATTGATTGCCAATGGGGTCGCCAGTGGTGAATTTAGGCAACAAGATATAGCATTAGCTGGCAAATCTGTCTGGGCGGCAGTTCATGGCTTAACTAGCTTACTAATTCAAGTACAAGAACTTGGCTCCGGCGTTGAAGGTAATGAAAATTACTCAACAGAAGATATGATCGAATTTCATATTGATTTCATGATTGGCGGACTTATTTCCACCGAGAAATAACAAGCAGTTGACCCATTTACCTTAAACATGAATAACAGGCATTCATAAAAAGTGAACACTGTTCGCTTTTAACTTGTGTGGATCACCCTTATATTACCGCCATCAATGCCGCACGATTTTTTTGAAAGCGATAAGATGAAGTTTGTTCGCCCATTATATTTCATACTGCCCTTCATTGGAATTGTAATGGCAATTACGGTGTTTGCCAAAGCCAATGACACTCAAAGCACCCCACAATCTTCTCCAACACCGGTTTCGGTATTGAACGTTTCCTTTCAAGAACAATTAGAAATTTTCTCCACATGGCCAGCAACTGTTACAGCCAAGCGACAAAGCAATCTTGGTTTTGAACGCGGCGGCCTGATTGCGCAAGTTTTGGTTGATGTCGGAGACAAGGTGCAAAAAGGCGATAAACTTGCCAGCTTAAATACCAATACACAAATGGCTGATTTAGAAGCAGCAAAAGCAACAATAGATCAAAACAAAGCTAATCTTAACATTGCTCTTGCGACGACAAAGAGACAACAAGCACTTGCGAGCGCCGGTCATATATCTTCACAACGTCTCGAAGAAATAATAGCAACAAAGTACAGTGCGAAAGCATCACTTGCCGCAGCAAAAGCTCAGCATAAGGCAATATTAGCGCGTCTGGAGCTTTCGCATATTATAGCGCCCTTTGATGGAACCATCACCCGCCGTCTGCTCGATGAAGGCGCCATTTCCAGCCCGGGCTTGCCGGTTTTGGAAATCATAGAAAGCGATGAACTTGAACTTATTGTAGGGCTACCCCACAAACAGGCAGCGGCTTTACAAGATGGCCAAGAGTTTCAAATAACCACCAGAGCCGGCAAAGCTACTGTAAGGTTTAGAAAAAGCACCAATGTCATAAACCCAACAACCCAGACGGTTACTGTTGTTTTTGACTTTACCAAAGAAGGTGTTTTACCAATACCTGGGCAATCAGCACGTATTCAATTAAAAGATCAAATGCAGCAACGGGGGTTTTTAGTCCCAATTACCGCTCTTCGCGAAGGTCGCCGTGGTTTGTGGACGCTTTATACCTTGGTGCCAAAGGAAAATGGCTCAAAATTTATCCTATCGCCAGTTCCAGTTGAGATCCTGCACACTGGTGAAAAGCAAGTATACGTCCGTGGACCGGTCGAAGAAGGAACCATGTTCTTACAATCATCAGGACAAAACACAGTAGTTGGGATGATTGTAACTCCGACAAATGCTAGCTCAAATGAGTAAGTTATTTTACAACAATCCAAGACTGGCTTTACTAACGGTATTCTTGATAATTGCATCAGGATTAGGTGCGTTACTCACCCTTGGCCGGCAGGAAGACCCGACATTATCCGAGCGATTTGCCATTATTATCACTAATTATCCGGGCGCATCGGCTGAACGGGTAGAGGCCTTAGTTACTGACCCGTTGGAAAGCGCGATCAAAGAATTATTTGAGATACAAGACACCACCTCAACCTCACAAAACGGCGTTTCAATTATCAGTGTTGAGCTAAAAGAGGAATTTCGCGGCGACGCGGTAGAGCCAGTTTGGACGCAAGTACGAGAACAAATAAACAAAGGGGCATTATTACTGCCTACTGAGGCTGGAAACCCTGATTTGCGACGGCAAAGCATTGGCGCCGATAGTTTGATCTTGGCTTTCTCAATGGAAAAGGACTTTGAACAAAACATTGAACTTATCGGCAGGCTCGCCCGTGACTTACAACTTAAATTCAAAAATCTCGCCGGGACTGAAAGAACCACAATTTTCGGAGCAGTCGATCCCGAAGTCCGAGTTGATGTAAATATTGATCAATTACAAGAATTAGGTCTTAGCCCTTCTGATTTAGCAAATATATTACGCGGTGCTGATAGCAAAATACCAGCTGGCAGCATACGCACGCCATACAATCAATTACCCCTAGAGGTGTCCGGTGAATTCACCGGAATAGAGCGCATTAGGAAAATTCCGGTTCGAGAATATGCCAACGGAACAGCAGTGCGATTAGGCGACATTAGCCGTATTCATAAAACCTATCGCCAGCCGGTAAATTCGCTATCGCTACGTAATAATGAACGAGTGATCTTGTTAGCCGCCTATATCACGCCAAACCAGCGGATTGATTTATGGAACAAGAAAGCACTGGCGATAGTTGATGATTTTCGTTCCGAATTGCCCGGTACAATCAAGTTGGAGCCAATTTTCGAGCAAGAAAGATATGTTACCGAACGGCTGACCGGCCTGTTCAAAAATCTGCTATTTTCGGCAATACTGGTGTTTATGTTCTCGTTCATAATGCTTGGCTTTAGGGCGGCATTGATAGTTGGCTCGGCTTTACCGTTGACCATTTTCATGACCCTTACCCTGTTCAAGTTAATTGGTGAGCCATTGCATCAAATGTCAGTTACAGGGATCGTTATCGCCCTTGGGCTGTTAATCGATACAGCGATTGTTATGGTTGATGAATATTCGCTAATGCGCYAAAAAGGACTTGGCCCTGTAGAGGCTATTCAGAAGTCATCGGGGCTTTTGTTCGCGCCATTATTGGCCTCGACCCTTACCACAATGCTTGCATTTGCACCGATTGCATTGATGTCCGGTGGCGCCGGGGAATTTGTCGGCATGATGGGGGTATCGGTTATTTTTGCCGTTGGTTCGAGCTTTGCCTTGGCCTTTACATTGATCCCGGCTTTTTCTGCTTGGCTCGACAAAGAACCAGACCCAACCAAGCCATATCGGTTTTGGAGCAAAGGCTTGCGCATTGATTGGCTAAAAGCCGCCTATAGCAAAACACTGGATCTAGTTATTGCCAAACCGCTTCTAGGCATTGGCTTTAGTGCCATTATACCGATTGCCGGTTTTGTTGTGGCAAGCAGCTTACCGATGCAATTTTTCCCGCCCGTTGATCGCGATATGTTTCAAGTACAGCTGACAATGTCTGCGGATAGTTCGCTAGAAAACACCAGATCACATGCCGAAGAAATAGGCGAATTTATAGCCGCTGAACCCGGTGTCGAGAGCATCACTTGGGTGATGGGAAGTGCCGCGCCAAAGGTTTTCTACAATGTATTTTCTTCAGCAGCAGTTACTACCAATTTGGCCAATGGCTTTGTTAAAACTAGATCGCCTGAAGACACTCATCGAATTGTAATTAAAATGCAGCCCTTATTGCGAGCAAAATTCCCTGATTCGCGAATTTTAGCTTTGCCATTTGAACAAGGCCCGCCCGCAAATGCTCCAGTTGAATACCGCCTTAAAGGGCCTAACTTTGCTGAACTTGATCGACTTGGACAAGAAATGCGAGCGATTCTAGCAACAACGCCTGGCGTTACCTACACTAAATCAGAATTGCAAATGGGTCAGGTCGTGGCCTCATTAGAAGCTGACGAAACAGCCGCCAGACGCGCCGGAATGCCTCTAACCACATTGGCCACTAGATTAAACGTCTGGTTTGAAGGAGTGTCCGCAGGTAGCGTACAAGAAGGTCTTGAGCGAATACCAGTACGGATACAAGTTGCCCCAGAACAAAGAGCCGATCTGAACAGCGCACTTTCAATGCCCATAACCTCAAGTAATGGAACAACAATACCTGCCGCATTAGGGCAAATGAAACTGATCCCGAAAATTGCTTTAATTCCGCACCAAGATGGGGAGCGTTATAATGGTATCTTAGCCTATCTGGAGCCATTTACTTTGCCCTCAACAGTTGCTGCTGATTTTGAACAACGATTAGCAGACTCTGACTTTACCTTACCACACGGATATACAATGGGTGTTGGCGGCGACGCTGAAAATCAAGGTGATGCTATTGGCAGCTTATTGGCGACTGCATTACCTTTGATAATATTGATGATTGGCGCAATAGTTTTGGCGTTTAATTCATTTTCCTATGCCGGTATCATTGGCGGCAGTGGGATTTTGTCTATTGGTCTGGCCTTGTTTTCAATTTGGTTGTTTGGCGAAAGCATGGGCTTTATGGGCATTGTCGGCATCATGGGGCTAGTTGGGTTATCAATAAACGGCAGTATTGTTGTTTTGACCGCTCTAAAGTCTAATGAAGCAGCAAAAACTGGCGATCCAATTGCCACCCGTGAAACCATTATTGATGCCACAAGGCACATTCTTGCGACCACCTTAACCACCATTGGCGGCTTTATTCCATTATTGGCATTTGGGGACAGTTTTTGGGGGCCGTTAGCAATTGCCATAGCAGGCGGTGTTACTGGTTCAGCTATTCTTGCACTAATTTTTGCGCCCGCAGCTTTTGTGCTTTTAGCTAAGATGCGGGTTATACATAAACGTAGAATAGCCATCATAGAGGGCAAAAAGCATCTTGCATTACAAAGAATAAAAGCAAGCTTTAACGTTAAGTAACTGGAAATGTCGCCAGCATTGCCTATATTCAACTTTAATAGGTTCTAACCCTAGGAATTTGTGCAAGGAGTTCGCAAATGAGCAATGTAATTGATATATCTGACCATGGAGTAGAAAATAACCTTTGGTCAGAATTACGGCTAGAGGCTGCAAGTGTAGTTGCCACCGAGCCGGGTTTGGCCTCTATGCTACATGCGGTAATTCTCAACCATGAAAGCCTAGGCGATAGTCTGGCATATTTGTTGGCTAGTAAAATAGGTGTCGACAGCATGAAACCAATGCAAATTCATGAAATTTGTATTCAGGCATTTAATGCTGAACCAAAGATACTTGAACAGGTTGTTGCTGACGCAACGGCGATTATTACTAGAGATCCAGCTGCCAAAGGCTATTTACAGCCATTCTTGTTCTTCAAAGGTTTTTTAGCATTACAAGCCCACCGGGTTGCACATTATCTATGGAATGATGACCGGCACACAATGGCTTATTTTTTCCAATCGCGCATTTCCGAACTACTTGCAATTGATATACACCCGGCCGCCAAAATCGGCTCTGGTATCATGTTTGACCACGCAACCAATATAGTGATCGGCGAAACGGCTGTTATTGGTAACGAAGCCTCAATCTTACACGACGTTACTCTTGGTGGCACTGGTGCTGCGGAAACTGACCGTCACCCGAAAGTAGGAAAAGGCGTATTGATCGGTGCCGGAGCCAAAGTTTTAGGCGATATAAGTATCGGAGATTTTGCCCGTATTGCCGCCGGTTCTGTGGTCTTAAAGGACGTTCCAAGTCGTTGTACTGTTGCCGGGGTTCCAGCTAAACCTATTGCAGGAAAATGTTGCCCTGAACCAGCAAAAAGCATGAACCATGTTATAGATGCCGATTGAACCATTGTCTTTGAATGTTTAACCTGCCTACAAGATGATTCTCAAATAAAGCTTTGGAGAAAAGAATGATAAATTCAGAAATTGATAAACTTACCGCCCATTTGCAAGAACGACTAAACCCGGGCATTTCCCTTCGCCGCCGAGGGGGTAAAGATGATTCTGTTGAAGTATATATCGGCGATGAATTCCTTGGCGTTCTATTCAAAGACGATGAAGATCCCAGCGATATTTCTTACAATTTAGATATTGCAATTCTGTCGATGGATTTGGAATAGACAGTGCCAATTTACTCTCTTGGGGACAGTAAACCGGTACTGCCAGATAATGGCAAATACTGGATTGCTCCTGATGCTCAGGTAATTGGTAAGGTTACTTTATTAGAAAACGCTTCACTATGGTTTGGTGTTGTCGCCAGAGGCGATATGGATCGTCTAACCATCGGTAAGAACTCTAACATTCAAGATGGGACTGTTTTGCATTCCGATGCCGGTTTTCCAATGACCGTCGGCAATGGCGTAACCGTCGGCCATAAAGCCATGTTACATGGTTGCACAATTGGTGATAATTCTTTGATCGGGATTGGCTCTACGATTTTGAACGGCGCAGTGATTGGTAAGAACTGCCTCATCGGAGCTCACGCGCTAATTACAGAAGGCAAGCAAATCCCGGACAACTCGATGGTAGTTGGTGCGCCGGGAAGAATAATCCGTAAAATAGATGATGAAATGGCCAAAATGCTCAAAGCTTCGGCAGATCATTATGTAGAAAATTGGCAAAATTACCAAAAGAACTTGCGGCAATTATGAAAGCGGCAGGTGATAAACCCGCCGCCCTCACTTATGGATCAAAAATAGCTGATTAACTGCACAGCTCCGGTTTCGACATATTGCCTAGAATAGTCATCCCAGCAAACCGTTACCCTGATACTTGCTTGGCGTCGGCCAAAATCGCCGCGTCTGTTTTCTAAGTAACACGAATTAATGGCATAACCTCCATAAGATCCGTTGGTAGTATTGCTATACAATGAGAACTGGCGATCCGTATAACTGGTATTCCAATTCAAACCATAACTCTGGTGATATGGATCAGTACAATAGACGTTACTGTGTCCAATATGGCCATATCCTAAACGATAGTTGCTACGTGTCCGATAACCCCAGCGACTATCGCCATACCACCAAGGGTACAAGTCATAGCTTGACTGATAGTAATTTCCGCCAAGGAATGAGAAGTGACCGGCGCGACCATAATTACGGCCATACCCGAAACCATAGCGACTACCATAATTGCCATAACCAGTGGTACCAAAGCTAAATAAAAGGTTTAAATTGCTACGGTGCGGACGACCGGAGTAATAACGAGAGTTCGACCTGCGGTGATCTCTGGCATGATCACGGTTACGACGATGATCCCTTGCGTGATCCCTATTGCGATTGCGATCCCTTGCATGATCACGGCCACGACGATGATCCCTTGCATGATCTCTATTGCGATTGCGATCTCTTGAATGATCGCGGCCACGACGATGATCCCTTGCATGATCTCTATTGCGATTGCGATCTCTTGAATGATCGCGGCCACGGCGATCATTACCGGCATGATCACGATTGCGATTGCGATTGCGATCTCTTGAACGATCACGATTACGACCGTTTCCGGCATGATCTCTATTGCGGTTACGATCTCTTGAACGATCTCTATTGCGCCCGTTCCCGGCATGATCACGATTGCGGTTACGATCCCTTGAACGATCTCTATTGCGATGGTTCCGACCACTCTCATCAGGAATTACCGGATTATAGCCAATTATCGGAGCATCGCCTCCAGCGATTCTAGGCTGCCTGTTACGATCAGAATGTGATCGTTGGCGCGGCGGCGGTTGAGACCGTTGCTCCTGGCGTTGCTGCTGACGCTGTTGCTGGCGTTGTCGGCTTTCACTTCGACGCTCTCTAGTGGCTTCACGTTTTGCGGCATTACGATCACTTTCTGGAAAAGYGATCGAAGCCTCACTACGAATATTGGGGTTAGCAGAGGCTGTATTTGGRATTAACATTCCGGCTAYGAGCAAACTGGCTCCGGCTAAATACAATGTACGCATGATATATCTCCTTCATTCGTGTAATATTCCGTTAACWKTAWRTRTTGCAATCTGAAGCTARGCTGAACAARCGGTTCAGGGGAAARTTTATCATGAAAAACAACCATAATGCKATCGATTTACAGCATTTGAACCAATACACTGGYGGYGATCTTGAACTAGAGCAAGAAATATAYGGCYTGTTCAAGGAACAGGTTCGCATCTGGTTGCGTCTGCTCATTGCTGATGGCGACAAAGAGGGTTGGGCCTCTGCTGCTCACTCGTTAAAGGGAAGTGCGCGTGGACTTGGTGCCAATAGCCTTGCATCCGCATGTGAAAGAGCCGAAGCGGTGATCATGTCTGGATCAGCCGAGCGTTCGGTTGCCGCGCAAGATGTTCGGGATAAAGTCGATGCAGTTTTGCATTTCATCAACAAGCGAGAGTATAAACTGAGAATTCAATCCTTACGCAGCTCGTCCCAAGACTCAAACTCATAAGCAATACATTGCTCGATCATCGTTCGCCAAACCGGCTCAGCAATTTTAGCTGAAAGGCCAGCTTCATTGGCAGCAATCAATACTTTGCGCACCACATCTTCAACCCTAGCTTCATCACGCACCACTGAACGGCTGTCTTTAATGCGCGCTGCTGCGTCCATATAATCCTGACGTTCTTTGATCAACGTAACCAACAAGCGATCAAGCCGATCGATTTCATAACGAACTTCGCTCATTGCGTTACAGTTTTTTGCAGTATTCTTACGAGGATCGGACAGGTAATTTGTCATCAGATTTCCAGCATATATAAAATTTGTCGCGAACCTATACAATCTTGTGCCGATGACAAGAGCAGTTCGCTATCAGGTTTTACTTGAACTATGCGCATTTGTCAGTACATCAGCACTATGAGTATTATACAGCCAGTAAAATCTGAAAACCCCGGCGAAAATTACGAAACCGATATAATTATTGTCGGTGCCGGGCCTGTTGGCCTATTTGCAGTGTTCGAGCTGGGCTTGCTTGATCTAAAATGCCATTTAATTGACATTCTAGATCGTCCGGGCGGACAATGTGCTGAGCTGTATCCTGAGAAACCAATTTACGACATTCCCGGCGTTCCAATAGTTAGCGGGCAGCAACTAACCGATGATCTTTTATTACAAATCGAGCCGTTTGGCGCCAAATATCATTTAGGCGAAATGGCGGTTTCCTTACAAAAATCCGACAATGGCAAATGGAAATTGACCACCGACTTAGGCACAACGATCGAGGCTCCGGTTGTGGTGATTGCCGCTGGTGGCGGTTCTTTTCAGCCGAAAAAGCCACCGATACCGGATATTGAAGATTATGCCGGCAATAGTGTGTTTTACGCAGTTCGTAAAATGGAGCAGTTTCGCGGCAAAGACCTGTTAATTGCCGGCGGTGGCGATAGTGCTTTGGATTGGGCATTGAGCTTAACCAGCATTGCCAAATCAATTGCTCTGATCCACCGCCGTGATAATTTTAGAGCCGCGCCTGATAGCGTCAACAAGATGCGCGCATTAGTCGAAGCCGGCAAAATGGAACTAATTATTGGGCAAGTGTCTAAATTGCACGGGCAAGATGGAAATTTAAGCAAAGTCACCATTAAAACCAAAACGCAAGAATATGATCGTCAGCTAGATTGCCTATTGCCATTTTTTGGCCTGACCATGAAATTAGGGCCCGTGGCTAATTTTGGCCTGAACCTGCATGAGAATTTAATTCCTGTAGATACCGAGAAATTTGAAACCTCCGTTCCGACGGTCTTTGCCATCGGTGACATCAACAGCTATCCCGGCAAATTGAAATTGATCCTGTCCGGCTTTCACGAAGCAGCTTTAATGTCCCAGCAAGCATTTCGTATTTGCCGTCCAAATGAAAAATTACGCTTTCAGTACACAACCACCTCAACGAATTTACAGAAGAAGTTAGGTGTAAAATAATAATTCCTGTTCAAATGATTTCAAAAAACAGGCTTAGAAAAAAATCACAAGCCACTTTGTGCGTTTTCCTCAATGGATAAGTCTTAAAACGGCTGGCCAAAAAAAGGTTGACTGCCTGTAAGCATACTTACAAACATTTACACGAAACCCATGTTTCATAAGGTTATGGGGTATTCACATTTTCAAAGAGCCGCAAATGACCGTATGATGGCCACTTGCAAAACCATTATAGCAAGCAGTGGTGTTACGAGTATTCTTGAAGCTTATCCCCGCTGTTCAAGTGTCGGTAAGGGTCAATAAGTGCTAAATCTTTGCCAAATGACCCTTAAGGCAAGGGCAGTCTTTGCCATTAAGTGCTAATTGAGTATCAAGTAGCATTGCGAACGTGACCCTTGTTTGCACTTAGCGCAAAACAACCAACATCCAACCCCTCATCCCGACCTTCTCCCTATGGGAGAAGGGGCGCAGCGGAAATGTTACGGCTTTTCTCCAAAACATCACGAGGCGAACTCCCTCTCCCGGCTCGGGAGAGGGC
>NVWT02000023.1 GCA_002733735.2 Robiginitomaculum sp.
CATGGCTTTTGAAATTGCTGGTAGAGCGGCTTTACGCGAAACCAAGAAGTATTGCGAACCGGTATTGCTTGAGCCAATTATGAAAGTCGAGGTGGTAACACCTGAGGATTATACTGGCTCGGTTATTGGTGATCTGAACTCCCGTCGTGGGCAAATTCAAGATCAAGAAGTTCGCGGAACTGCCAATGTGGTAAATGCAATGGTACCACTGGCCAATATGTTCGGATATGTAAACAATTTGCGCTCTATGAGCCAAGGGCGTGCGCAATATTCGATGGAATTCGATCATTATCAGCCTGTACCTAAGGCTGTTGCAGAGGAAGTAATTGCCAAGCACGCTGGATAAGCGGTAACGGTATTTTTTTGGAGACTAGAAAAATGGCAAAAGAGAAGTTTGAACGTAATAAGCCACACGTAAATGTTGGTACAATTGGTCACGTTGACCATGGTAAGACGACGTTGACGGCTGCTATCACCAAGTATTTTGGTGATTTTAAGGATTACGCTGATATTGATGCGGCGCCTGAAGAAAAGGCTCGCGGTATAACCATTTCAACTGCCCACGTTGAGTATGAGACGGAAGCCCGTCATTATGCGCACGTTGATTGTCCTGGTCACGCGGATTATGTGAAGAACATGATCACTGGTGCGGCGCAGATGGATGGCGGTATTTTGGTTGTGAATGCGGCTGATGGCCCAATGCCACAAACACGTGAGCATATTTTGCTTGCGCGTCAGGTTGGTGTTCCGGCTCTTGTTGTTTACATGAACAAGGTTGATCAGGTTGACGACGAAGAGTTGTTGGAGCTGGTCGAGATGGAAATTCGCGAGTTACTTTCTTCGTACGATTATCCAGGTGATGATATTCCGATTATTGCGGGTTCTGCTTTGGCGGCGCTTGAAGGTCGTGATCCTGAGATTGGCGAGGAAAGCATTCGTAAGTTGATGGCTGCGGTTGATGAGTATATCCCTACGCCAGAGCGGGCGATTGATCAGCCGTTTTTGATGCCGATTGAAGATGTGTTTTCAATATCGGGCCGTGGTACAGTTGTGACCGGTCGTGTTGAGCGCGGTGTTATCAATGTTGGTGACGAGATTGAGATTGTTGGTATTCGTGATACCACCAAGACCACTTGTACCGGTGTTGAGATGTTCCGCAAACTTCTTGATCGTGGTGAAGCTGGCGACAATATTGGCGCATTGCTTCGTGGTATTGGTCGTGAAGGTGTTGAACGTGGTCAGGTTCTTTGTGCTCCTGGTTCAATTACCCCGCACACTTCATTCATTGGCGAGGCTTACATCCTGACCAAGGAAGAGGGTGGTCGTCACACACCGTTTTTTGATAATTATCGTCCACAGTTTTATTTTCGTACGACGGATGTTACCGGAGTTGTAACGCTGCCTAAGGGCACGGAGATGGTAATGCCTGGCGATAATGTTAACATCAATGTTGAGCTAATTCAGCCGATTGCGATGGAAGACAAGCTACGTTTTGCGATCCGYGAAGGWGGCCGCACMGTCGGCGCCGGAGTKGTTAGCAAGATCACTAAGTNAATCACWGGCGGCGCACTGCCAAAACAATGCGCCGCTTCTTTTGTTTCTKTATAAAATAAGYGAKATAGTTAARGTATTATCNSGRSSGGTTACRTCTGGCAGATAATTTTGGTTGTCAGGTGYYRWAATTTAAGGCACATACCGCCTCCGCGATAATAAKTCGRCGACAAATAGGGGTGTAGCTCAGCTGGTAGAGCATCGGTCTCCAAAACCGAGGGTCGGGGGTTCGAGTCCCTCCGCCCCTGCCAGTCGCAGGATATAAATTTTAAGAAACGAATAAATCGTTTCGCTTCGGAGAATAAAATGGCCAAGGCCAAGGAAAAAAAAGGCTTTAACCCGATTAGCTTCGTGCGCGAAGTTAGGCAAGAAGGGCGTAAAGTCACGTGGACGACATGGAATGAGACTTTGGTCACTTCGATCATGGTGTTCATCATGGTTGCTATTGCTTCATTATTCTTCTTTGTGGTTGACCTTGGGTTTTCGAATTTGGTCAAATTTTTATTATCTCTTGGAGGCCAAGGCTGATCATGGAAGCAAAGTGGTATATTGTTAATGCCTATTCCAATTTCGAGAAGAAAGTCGCTGAGGCTATTCGTAGAGAAGCTACGAATAAAGACCTCGAAGATCATTTCGAAGAGGTTCTTGTACCAACCGAGGAGATTGTGCAGATGAAGCGTGGCCGTAAAGTCACATCTGAGCGTAAGTTTTTTCCAGGTTATGTGTTGGTCAAAATGGTAATGACTGATGATTCATATCATTTGGTAAAAAACACCCCGAAAGTTAGTGGGTTTTTAGGTCAGGGTAATAAACCCTTGCCGGTTTCTGCTGCCGAGGTCGAGAAAATTGTTGGCCGGGTACAAGAAGGAATTGAGCGTCCGCATCCAACAATTATGTTTGATATTGGCGAAAAAGTTAAAGTTCTTGATGGACCATTTCAATCTTTTGAAGGGTTGGTTGAGGAAGTTGATGAAGAAGCGGCGAGACTAAAGGTTGCAGTTTCCATTTTTGGGCGTGCAACTCCGGTCGAGCTGGAATATGGGCAGGTGGAGAAGCTGTAAGGCTTGTTTATTTGTTCGAAAAATATTTGTGGGAGGTTTTTCCGTTTAAGTCCATGGAAAGGCCGTACCACGAACACTTGAAAATGAAAGAGGGCGTTTTGCCCGTTGGAGTGCTAAAATGGCAAAGAAGATAAGCGGCTATATTAAGCTGCAAGTACCGGCTGGAGCGGCTAATCCGTCGCCACCAATCGGCCCGGCTCTGGGACAACGCGGAGTCAACATTATGGAGTTTTGCAAAGCGTTTAATGCAAAAACTACCGAATTAGAAAAGAATATGCCGATCCCGACAGTTATTACTGTTTATTCGGACAAGTCTTTTACTTTTGTAACAAAAACCCCGCCGGCCAGCTTTTATTTGAAAAAAGCAGCAGGTCTGGCCAAGGGTGGTACTGAACCGGGACGCACAGTTGCTGCTACGGTTACTATGGCGCAGTGTCGGGAAATCGCCGAAGCTAAAATGGTTGACTTAAACGCTATTGATCTTGATCAAGCGCAAAAAATCATCGCTGGATCGGCAAGATCCATGGGCTTTGAGGTGACGGAGTAAATCATGGCAAAAAGTGGAAAAAGAGTTGCGAAGGCTCGTTCAAGTGTTGATCGCAAAAAACTATACTCAGTTGATGAGGCCGTAGCGTTGGTTAAGGCCAATGCAACAGCAAAGTTTGACGAGACTATTGAGATTGCAATGAATTTAGCTGTTGATCCGCGTCATGCGGATCAAATGGTTCGTGGTGTGGTTGCTTTACCGGCTGGTACTGGGCGTACTGCTCGTGTTGCGGTATTTGCTCGTGATGCCAAGGCCGAAGAAGCAAAAAAGGCTGGCGCAGATATTGTCGGCGCCGAAGATCTTATGGAGCAGATTCAGCGTGGCGAAATTAACTTTGATAAAGTTATTGCCACACCGGACATGATGCCGATTGTTGGTCGTTTGGGTAAAATCCTTGGGCCAAGAGGCATGATGCCAAATCCAAAAGTTGGTACTGTTACACCAAATGTTACCAAGGCTATCGAAGATGCCAAAGGTGGCGCGGTTGAGTTTCGGGTGGAAAAAGCCGGAATTTTGCATGCAGGCATTGGTAAATCCAGTTTCGATGAAGCGGCTATTTCAGGCAATGTGCGTGCATTTTTACGTGCTGTGGTGAAGGCCAAGCCATCTGGTGCCAAAGGYGGTTACTTAAAGAAAATCAGCCTTTCCTCTACCATGGGRCCAGGCGTTATGATTGAYCTGTCGGAAGCCAGYTCATCATGAATTTAGAATTTTCAAAGCTCTAGGGCTTTGAAATGTACCGACTGGCGCGTATTTGTCAGTCACCTGTCCCAGACCGCAGGGGCCTCTTGTCCAAGGAGGCTTAAATTAYCACCCGGCGCAGACAGAGCGAGAGAGATTTTAAGGTGGGCGACCATCTTTGTTAGATCGGTTCGAGCTTTGGACAGGATTTGGCGCACTTTACTGGAGTATCGGGAATTCTCCCGGTATTACCGAAGTGCACTGTTAATTCGGGCAATTCCGCCCGACGGGAGACCGCAATGGACAAGGCTCAAAAGAGCGAAATGGTTGGACAGCTGGAAGGCTTGTTTGACGATGCGGGAGTGGTGGTTGTAACCCATTACTCCGGCCTTACTGTTGCGGAAATGACATCGCTACGTACCAAACTTCGTGAAGTAGGTGCGCAGTTCAAAGTCGTCAAGAACCGCTTAGTCAAACGTGCCCTTGTTGGCAGAGATGGCGAAGCGGCGGCCGAAATGTTTACCGGCCCGATTGGTATTGCTTATTCACAAGATCCRGTTGCWGCTTCTAAAGCTGCKGTGGATTTTGCCAAARAGAACRAAAAGCTTGTTCTAGTTGGTGGTTGGATGGGTCAAACCATACTTGATGATAAAGACGTTAAGTCTCTGGCAAGCTTGCCGTCGCTGGATCAGCTACGTGGTAAGTTAGTCGGACTGATTCAAGCTCCAGCAACTAAAATTGCTGGTGTTGTTCAGGCTCCGGCAAGTCAGTTGGCGCGCGTGTTGAAGGCTTTTGCTGAAAAGTAAACCTGACTGTCATTCTCCGCAATCGAACCCAAAACTAACTATTAAGGAAGACGAAAAATGTCTAAACTAGAAAAAATTGCAGACGAACTWTCTGCATTAACTGTTTTAGAAGCTGCTGAACTTGCAACACTTCTAGAAGATAAATGGGGCGTTTCTGCYGCAGCWCCTGTTGCTGTTGCTGCCGCTKCTGGTGGYGGCGAAGCYGCTGCTGYTGAAGAGCAAACCGAGTTTACCGTGATGCTTACATCATTYGGTGACAAGAAAATTGGTGTTATTAAAGAAATCCGTGCCATCACTGGCTTGGGTCTTAAAGAAGCCAAGGATCTGGTTGAAGCTGCTCCTAAAGCGGTCAAGGAAGGTGTTTCCAAGGACGAAGCCGAGGAACTCAAAACCAAGATCGAAGCTACTGGTGCAACAGTGGAAATCAAATAAGCCTTTTGGTTTGTTTAGTTTGGCGGGCGGCTCTTTTTAGGGCTGCCCGTCAGGCAGTTTTTGAGCTTTTGTGTTTCTTCTGGCAAAAGCTGTTAGTTTCCGAGTGGTTTTCGGACAGAGGATATGGAATTTTCGATCGGTTTTCGTTAATGGAAACCGCATATTGCGGGATTATTCTCCGCGAAAGGAACTAAAATGTCGTTGTCGTTCACGGACAAAAAGCGAATTCGTAAATCCTTTGGGCGTATTGCCGAAACGGTAAAAATGCCAAATTTGATCGAAGTGCAAAAAAGCTCTTATGAGCAGTTCTTGCAACGCGAAGTGCAGGCTTCGGAGCGGATAGAACGTGGTATTCAGGCGGTTTTCAAATCAGTTTATCCAATACGGGATTTTGCTGAAACCGCACAGTTGGAATATGTTTCTTATGAATTTGAGAAGCCGAAATTCGACGTTGAAGAATGCCAGCAACGCGACATTACTTATTCTGCTCCTTTGAAGGTTAAATTACGTCTTATCGTGTTTGATACAGATGAGGACACCGGTGCTCGTTCAGTAAAAGACATCAAAGAACAAGAYGTBTTHATGGGCGABATTCCGCTTATGACCGACAAGGGHACGTTTGTCATAAATGGTACCGAGCGCGTTATCGTCAGCCAAATGCATCGTTCACCGGGTGTGTTATTTGATCATGACAAGGGTAAGTCTTCCACATCTGGTAAGTTTTTGTTCACCGCCAGAATTATTCCTTACCGTGGGTCTTGGATAGATTTTGAATTTGAYGCCAAAGATGTTTTGTTTGTTCGTATTGACCGTCGTCGTAAGTTACCCGTGACCACTTTGCTTTATGCTTTGGGTTTGGATCGCGAAGAAATTCTGACAACTTTTTATACCACAAGCACTGCAAGTTTCTCCAAAAAAGGTTGGGCGGTTCCATATAAGGCCGAACGTTGGCGCGGTGTAAAACCTGTTAATGATCTAGTTAATGCGACAACGGGCAAAGTTGTTTCCCCAGGTGGTCGTAAAATCTCAGCCAGAGCAGCTAACCTATTGGCCGAAGATGGCTTAAAGAAATTATTATTGGTTGATGCTGATATGATTGGTCGGCATTTTGGCGAAGATCTGGTTAACATGGAAACCGGTGAAATCATCGTTGAATCCGGTGAGGAAATTACCGAAGAAAATCTCGAAGCAGTCAAAGAATTTGGTGTAAAGTCTCTAACCTTGCTTGATATTAGTGCGACCACAACTGGCCCGTATATCAGCAAAACCTTGATCGTTGACAAAAATAATAATCGTGAAGAAGCATTGATCGATATTTATCGGGTTATGCGTCCGGGCGAGCCGCCAACACCTGAGACGGCAGAGAACTTGTTCAATAGCTTGTTTTTTGATCCAGAGCGTTATGATCTTTCGGCAGTTGGCCGGGTAAAGATGAATATGCGTATGGATTTGGATTGTCCTGATGATATGCGTGTTTTACGCAAAGAAGATATTCTTGCGGTTCTTAAAACCATGGTCGATTTGCGCGATGGTCGTGGACAAGTTGATGATATTGATAATCTAGCCAATCGTCGTGTGCGATCAGTAGGCGAGCTGATGGAAAATCAGTACCGCATCGGATTGCTGCGTATGGAGCGGGCGATCAAAGAGCGCATGGGTAGTGTCGATATTGATACAGTTATGCCACATGATCTGATCAATGCAAAACCGGCTGCTGCTGCAGTTCGTGAGTTTTTTGGTTCATCGCAACTTTCGCAGTTTATGGATCAAAATAATCCATTGTCCGAGATTACCCACAAGCGTCGGGTTTCTGCTCTTGGGCCGGGTGGTTTAACCCGTGAACGTGCGGGCTTTGAAGTGCGCGATGTGCACCCAACTCATTATGGCCGGATTTGTCCGATTGAAACCCCAGAGGGGCCAAATATTGGTCTGATCAATTCTTTGGCGACTTTTGCGCGCATTAACAAATACGGCTTTATTGAAAGCCCTTATCGTAAAGTAAAAGACGGTAAATTACTTGAAAGCGTGGTTTATCTTTCAGC
The DNA here is from genome assembly GCA_002733735.2 of Robiginitomaculum sp. Classification (GTDB taxonomy): domain Bacteria; phylum Pseudomonadota; class Alphaproteobacteria; order Caulobacterales; family Maricaulaceae; genus Robiginitomaculum_B. The sequence continues at coordinate 7,121 of NVWT02000023.1, forward strand.
GGTTGAAGAAATAAAATACACAATTGCTCAAGCCAACTCGACAGTTGAAGACGGCAAGTTCGTCAATGAGCTGGTAACGTGTCGTATCGCCGGTGATGTGGTTTTAACACCCAAGGACAAGATTGATTATATCGATGTTTCACCAAAACAGGTGGTATCAGTTGCTGCTGCTTTGATCCCGTTTTTGGAGCATGACGATGCTAACCGAGCCTTGATGGGCTCGAACATGCAACGTCAAGCAGTGCCGTTGTTAGTTGCAGAGGCTCCGTTGGTCGGTACTGGAATGGAATCTGTTGTTGCTAGAGATAGTCGAGCAACTGTTATTGCCAAGCGCAAAGGTGTGATCGAGCAAGTTGACGCTACGCGGATTGTTGTTCGTGCGGCTGATGATAGTGATATGTCAAAATCTGGCGTTGATATTTATAATTTGCTGAAATTCCAACGCTCAAATCAAGATACCTGTATCAACCAGCGACCTTTGGTCAAAGTTGGTGATTTGGTCGAGGCCGATGATATTATTGCAGATGGCCCTTCGACTGACCTTGGCGAATTGGCTCTGGGCAAAAACGTGCTGGTAGCGTTTATGCCGTGGAATGGTTATAATTACGAAGATAGTATTTTGATTTCCGAGCGGATCGTTCGTGATGATGTGTTTACTTCTATACACATTGATGAATTTGATCTGGCAGCTCGTGATACCAAATTAGGACCAGAAGAAATCACTCGTGATATTCCAAATGTCGGCGAGGAAGCGTTACGCAACCTTGATGAAAGTGGAATTGTCGCTATTGGCGCACGGGTTGAACCGCGTGACATTTTGGTTGGTAAAGTAACACCAAAAGGCGAAAGCCCAATGACACCAGAAGAAAAGCTCTTGCGGGCTATCTTTGGTGAAAAAGCCTCCGATGTTCGTGACAGTTCTTTGCGCTTACCGCCAGGTGTTGCCGGAACCGTTGTCGAAGTGCGGGTGTTTAATCGTCATGGTGTTGAAAAAGATCAGCGGGCGTTAACTATCGAGCGTGAAGAAATTGAACGCCTTGGTCTTGACCGTGATGATGAGCTGRTAATTCTGGAACGTAATATCTTTGGTAGATTACATGATCTGCTGCTTGGTAATGTTGCAGTTTCCGGGCCAAAAGGCTTTGACAAAGGCAATATAGACGAAGACGCATTGGCAAATACTGTTTCGCGTCARGAYTGGTGGAAAATYGGTCTTGGTGAYGARAAGGCAATGGCCGAAGTTGAAACACTTCGTACTCAATACGATGCTGCCAAAAAACAACTTGATGATCGATTTGACGACAAGGTTGATAAGTTACAACGTGGTGATGATTTAATGCCCGGTGTCATGAAAATGGTAAAAGTTTTTGTGGCTGTGAAGCGTAAATTACAGCCCGGTGATAAAATGGCTGGTCGTCACGGYAATAAGGGKGTGATTTCCAAAATCAAYCCKATGGAAGACATGCCGCACCTAGAAGACGGTCGTCCGGTTGATATTTTGCTAAATCCGCTTGGCGTGCCAAGTCGAATGAATGTTGGGCAAATTCTTGAAACGCACCTTGGTTGGGCCTCAAGAGGTCTTGGCCAACAAATCGGTGATATTTATGAAGAATATCTTGCTTCGCAAGACATCAAGCCACTTCGTGACAAATTGGCGGATGTTTATGGCGAGAAGGTAAAACTACCTCGCAAGAATGAAGAACTTGCAGAATTGGCCAGTAATCTTACCAATGGTGTGCCAATGGCAACTCCGGTTTTTGACGGAGCCTCAGAGGAAGAGATCAACGAAATGCTGACCAAAGCTGGTTTTGCCACTTCTGGACAGTCATGGTTATGGGATGGTAAAACCGGCGAGAAATTCAAACGACCGGTTACTGTTGGTATCAAGTATTTGTTGAAACTGCACCATTTGGTTGATGACAAAATCCATGCTCGTTCCATCGGCCCGTATTCGCTGGTTACGCAACAACCATTGGGCGGCAAAGCCCAATTTGGCGGACAGCGGTTCGGGGAAATGGAAGTTTGGGCGTTGGAGGCGTATGGCGCTGCTTATACCTTAAAAGAAATGCTTACTGTCAARTCTGATGATGTTGCTGGTMGAACCAAGGTTTATGAATCTATTGTGCGCGGTGACGATGCGTTTGAAGCTGGTATTCCTGAAAGCTTTAACGTTCTTGTCAAAGAGATGCGTTCTCTTGGATTAAATGTTGAAYTGACCAGNNNNTAATTAATTTTTTTACGTGAGCCGGTACTTCTTCCGGCTCGCAAACCTCCCTTTGATTGGAGATCGGCCCAATGAATCATTACGTAAACAAAGACGTTATGAATGTTTATAATCCAGCATCAGAAGCTCCTAGCTTTGATAGGATACGGATTTCACTTGCCAGCCCTGAGAAAATTCTCTCTTGGTCGCATGGTGAGATAAAAAAACCAGAAACCATCAATTACCGAACGTTCAAACCTGAACGGGACGGATTGTTCTGTGCCAGAATCTTTGGGCCGGTAAAAGACTACGAATGTCTTTGCGGCAAATACAAGCGGATGAAATACAAAGGTATTATCTGCGAAAAGTGTGGTGTTGAAGTAACTTTGCAGCGAGTACGTCGTGAACGCATGGGCCATATTGATTTGGCAGCTCCAGTTGCGCATATCTGGTTCTTGAAAAGTCTTCCTAGCCGTATTGGTTTGATCATTGATATGCCGCTAAAAGACATTGAGCGGGTGCTGTATTTTGAAAAATATATTGTTCTTGAGCCGGGTTTAACCACGCTTGAAGACCGGCAATTGCTTACCGAAGAAGAGTTCYTAGAAGCGCAAACMGAATTTGGCGATGACAGCTTTACTGCTGGTATTGGTGCTGAGGCWATTCGTGAAATTCTGATGAATATTGATCTGCCAAAAGAAGCAGACCAGTTGCGCATCGATATTAAAGAAACCGGCAGCCAGTTAAAGCTGGTAAAGTTTGTTAAGCGGTTAAAACTTGTAACTGCATTTATTGAATCTAAGAATCGTCCTGAATGGATGATTTTATCTGTTGTGCCGATTATTCCACCAGAATTACGACCATTAGTTCCTTTGGACGGTGGTCGTTTTGCCACTTCGGATCTAAATGACCTTTATCGTCGGGTTATCAACCGTAATAATCGTTTGAAACGCTTGATGGAATTAGGTGCGCCAGACATTATTATCCGTAACGAGAAACGGATGTTACAAGAATCCGTTGATGCATTGTTTGATAATGGCCGTCGTGGCCGGGTAATTACCGGTGCTAACAAACGCCCATTAAAATCCTTGGCTGATATGCTAAAAGGCAAACAGGGTCGTTTCAGACAAAACCTACTTGGCAAGCGTGTCGATTATTCCGGTCGTTCGGTTATTGTGGTTGGCCCTGAGCTTAAACTGCATGAGTGCGGTTTACCAAAGAAAATGGCGTTGGAATTATTCAAGCCGTTTATCTATGCTCGTCTTGATGCCAAAGGCATGTCCGGTACGGTCAAACAATCAAAGAAAATGGTTGAAAAAGAGCGTCCAGAAGTTTGGGACATTCTTGAAGAAGTAATCCGCGAACATCCTATCTTGCTTAATCGTGCGCCTACTTTGCACCGTTTGGGCATTCAGGCGTTTGAACCAAAGTTAATTGAAGGCAAGGCTATTCAATTACATCCATTGGTTTGTACTGCGTTTAATGCTGACTTTGATGGTGATCAGATGGCGGTTCACGTTCCGCTTTCGCTGGAAGCGCAGCTCGAGGCGCGGGTGTTGATGATGTCTACCAACAACATCTTGTCCCCTTCAAATGGCAAGCCGATTATTGTGCCGTCACAGGATATTATTCTTGGGCTGTACTATCTGTCACTGGAAATGAAAAAACAAAACGGTGAGGGCATGATCTTTGCTGATCTTGCCGAGGTTGAGGCGGCGATGCAGGCTGGTCTTTTAGATCTACATGCACCGATTAAAGCTAGATATGTCTCCATTGATGAAGAAGGCAATTCAGTATCAAAAGTTTATGATACAACGCCGGGTCGTTATATGGTTGCCGATATAATGCCGCGCCATCACAAAGTTCCTTTCTCGTTAACTGATCAAGTTTTAACCAAAAAAGTGGTTAGCGAAATGATCGACGTTGTTTATCGTCATTGCGGTCAGAAAGCTACGGTGATTTTCTGTGACCAGCTAATGGGCCTTGGCTTTAAAGAAGCTGGACGCGCCGGTATTTCTTTTGGCAAGGATGACATGATCATTCCTGATGAGAAGAAAATATTCGTTGAAGAGACTCGTAAACTGGTTGCTGATTATGAGCACCAATATGCGGGTGGTTTGATCACTCGTGGCGAGAAATACAACAAGGTTGTTGATGCTTGGTCAAAGTGTACCGATAAAGTTGCTGATGCAATGATGGACACTATGTCTAAGCCTAAAAAGGGAGTTCCCCCGGTTCAAAGCATCAACTCAGTTTACATGATGGCGCATTCTGGTGCTCGTGGTTCAAAAAACCAAATGAAGCAATTAGCTGGTATGCGTGGTTTGATGGCCAAACCGTCTGGTGAGATTATTGAAACTCCGATTATTTCCAACTTTAAGGAAGGTCTATCGGTTTCCGAGTATTTCTCCTCCACTCACGGTGCTCGTAAAGGCTTGGCCGATACAGCTTTGAAAACGGCCAACTCTGGGTATTTGACCCGTCGTTTGGTTGATGTTGCTCAGGACAGTATTATTCGTGCCAAGGATTGCGGTACTGACCTTGGTATTCAGATCACTCCGGTGATTAGAGCCGGTGAAGTGATGGTTTCCATTGGTGAACGAGTGCTTGGTCGGGTTTGTGCTGAAGATATAGTTCACCCAACGTCTGGTGATTTACTGGCCGCACAGGACACTTTCATTGAAGAAAAACTGATGGCGGAAATTGATGCAGCCGAAGTGCTGTCTATCAAAGTTCGCTCACCATTGACTTGTGAAACCAAGCAAGGGGTTTGTGCAACTTGTTACGGACGTGATTTGGCCAGAGGTGTTCCGGTCAGCATGGGCGAAGCTGTTGGTGTTATTGCGGCTCAGTCTATTGGTGAGCCGGGAACGCAGCTAACTATGCGTACTTTCCATATTGGTGGTGCGGCGCAGGTTTCCGAGCAATCATTCATCGAAACTGCTCATGCAGGTAAAGTGATGTTTGAGAACAGCTCTACTGTTACTGATGCTAATGGTGATATGATTGTGCTTAGTCGTTCAATGGTTCTGTCAATTGTTGATGCCAAAGGCATATCTCGCGAATCTTATAAAATTAAATATGGTTCAAGAATTTTGGTTAAAGAGAAATCCAAGATCAAACGTGGACAACGGGTTTGTGATTGGGATCCGTACTCCTTACCAATCATTACCGAGGCCGGCGGGACGATTAAATTACTAGATACCGTTGATGGTGTTTCAGTAAAAGACGAAACTGATGAAGCAACCGGTATTACCTCAAAAGTAATTATCGATTGGCGTGCCAGTGGTAAACGTGGTGACATGTTGCAGCCAAAAATCGCTGTGCTTGACGATACAGGCGAGCCTGTGAAAATAAAAGGCGGTAAAATTGCCAATTACGTGCTGGCGGTTGGTTCAATCCTATCGGTAGACGATGGCGATACCGTGGCTCCGGGTGCGGTTATTGCTCGGGTTGCTACTGAGGGCGCAAAAAACAAGGATATTACCGGTGGTCTTCCGCGGGTTGCTGAATTGTTTGAAGCTCGTAAACCAAAAGATCACGCAATTTTGGCTGATATTGACGGTAAGGTAGAGTTTGGTCGCGATTACAAGAATAAGCGCAAAATCTTTATTGTTCCTGAGAACGAGGACGAACCAAAATCTGAGTTCTTGGTGCCAAAAGGCAAGCACATGAACGTCCAAGATGGCGATATGATCAAACGCGGCGAAGCATTGCTCGACGGCAATCCTGCTCCGCATGATATTTTGCAGATCATGGGTGTCGAGGCTTTGGCTTCTTATCTGGTAACCGAGATCCAAGACGTTTACCGTTTGCAAGGTGTGCCGATCAATGACAAACACATCGAAGTTATTGTTCGCCAAATGTTGCAAAAAGTCGAAGTAATTGATGGCGGTGAAACCGACCTGCTTAAAGGTGAGCAACTTGATCGCTTGGAATACGATAAAATTCGGGAAAAAGCCGAAGCTGACAAACTAAAACCAGCTAAGGTCAAACCGGTATTGCTTGGTATTACCAAAGCCAGCTTGCAGACTAATTCGTTTATTTCTGCGGCTTCTTTCCAAGAAACCACCAGAGTGCTGACCCAAGCTGCGGTTGAGGGTAAGTCTGATTATCTCGAAGGCTTAAAAGAAAATGTTATTGTTGGTAGATTAATTCCTGCCGGTACTGGTGCGGCGCACCGGGTGATGCAAAAAGTTGCTGATGATCGCGATATTGCAGAACTTGCGGCTCGTGAGGCCGACAAGGCCGACGCGCTGGAGCCATTACCAGACGAGATTTCAGGCTCTGCTGATTAAGTCTTATACAAATGAACAAAACTAAGGCCGCTCATTTATTTGGGCGGCCTTTTTTGTTAAGGTGCTACGAAAGCTTGTTTGCTAATGTTATATGTTAGTGTTTAGCTCTAGCGTCCTTACCCGTGAGCACAGACCAGTAACAAATCACAAAACCTGCGAATGCCAACACCCAAAATCCGCTGGCTATTTGCTGATAAACCATTTCGCCAAGTATTGCCCCGGCCACTCGCGTAAAGGCGCTCAAGGATATGCTAAGGTAGATGAAGGTTGTCCACCTGTTGGCAGTTAAACTGCGTCCTGTATGTCCACGGGAGGCTCTGGTCATCACCGCCAAAATCATCGAGGCAAATGCGCCGATGGTAAATGCGTGAATGGCGGCACTTTGCGGTATATACGGTTGAAACACACTGGCTGCTAACAAAGCAAAGCCAATTACGATCCACAAATAGGATAAATGCAATATCCACAACATTGGCTCGAACAAGACTTGCAGGCCGCACCACCTAGACAGCCTTACAAAATGCATAATGGCGCAAAATCCTGCCAGTATTGCCGTAAGCAAACTTGTCGGTGCAAGTGTAAAGCTACTGCCAGCGATCAATGTTAAACCCAAAACAATTCGATCAAAATTATTTGTTGGTACTGGTAGCCTAGSTGATCCTCTTTTCTTTAATACATTGCGGGTGAAGCTGGGAATAATTCGCCCGCCGATCAGCGCGATTAGTAAAATGATTAGCGAAATTGCCGCGCGTATTGCTATGCTGTCATTGGTGACAATTTCCAATGCCTCTAAATGAAACCCGATATTGGCTACAGCCATTGCCGCCACAATCATCGCTACTTTTAAGTTACGCCAGTTCTTGCCCGCAATGATTTCGCGAAAAATTATTGCCGTAAACATGATAAGGAACAGACTATCGATAATAGCGGCCACATACATACCAATGACCGGTTGCAGTAACATGGCTATTCTCCCCGATAGCCATAATATTGCCAACAAGGATAGTGGCACTCCTCGCACTGGTAATCTTTTCGTCCAATTAGGTATGGCTGTTAACAAAAAGCCGGCGATTGCTGCGGGCGCGAATCCAAATAACATTTCATGGCTGTGCCAGATGGAATCAGTTTGAAAAAATGCACTTTGATAACCGATTGAGTCTGCCATTATCAGCGGTATAGCTATTAATGCCCAAATCCCAGCCCCTAAAAAGAACGGGCGAAACCCTTGGGATAAAAAAACTGAGCCATTGAATTCACCAGAGGCATTGTTTTTGTTTCTGTGCGCTTGTTGTGTGGGATTAGTTTTTTGCATGGAGTTTGGCTTTTTTATTGCTATTAGTGTGCGTATCTATGCCATTAGATTGCCTTGATAGGCAAATTTATAAGCCTGCGGCAAATTGCCCAAAGAGCATTGGCTGTATAAAAACTTAAAATAGTCAATTTTGCACTCTTGACCGAATGAAAAACGGGGACTAGGTTCCGCTTCCGCTTCAAAGGTTGGCCGTGGCTATCAAGCCAAACGCTGTCCGAAGCACCAGAAATTGGGGGGCAACCCCGACTTTATACCGCTAGTCATTTCGACTTAGCGGACTTCGTTTTGCCGGAGGCGATTTTTTTCGCGTTCGGTTAGGATTTTTTCTTGCGGAATTTCCCGCGCTATTTTAGAGGTTCGAGGCCGTTTATGCCAACAATCAACCAACTGATCCGGAAACCCCGGAAACCGAAAACAAAGCGCAACACCGTGCCGGCGTTGATGGCTTGTCCGCAACGTCGTGGTGTTTGTACTCGTGTGTATACAACAACACCTAAAAAGCCGAACTCGGCTTTACGTAAAGTGGCCAAGGTTCGTCTAACTTCTGGTCATGAGGTGGTGTGTTATATTCCTGGTGAAGGTCACAATTTGCAAGAACACTCTGTGGTTCTTATTCGTGGTGGCCGGGTAAAAGATTTGCCGGGTGTTCGTTACCACGTACTACGCGGCGTTTTAGATACGCAGGGCGTTAAAGACCGTAAACAGCGTCGTTCTAAATACGGCGCTAAGCGTCCTAAGTAAGGAAATTATTCAATGTCACGTCGTCACCGCGCAGAAAAAAGAGATGTCCTCCCAGATCCAAAATTTGGGGATCTGATTCTTACCCGTTTCATGAATTATGTCATGAAGGACGGAAAGAAGTCTTTGGCCGAAAATATTGTCTATGGGGCACTTGAAATTGTCGAAGACAAAACTCGCAAAGAGCCGTTACCTTTGTTTCATGAGGCTTTGGAAAATGTAATGCCAACCGTTGAAGTGCGTTCGCGCCGGGTTGGTGGCGCTACTTATCAGGTACCGGTTGAAGTTCGCATGGAGCGTCGTAAAGCTCTGGCTATTCGTTGGTTGGTTGGTGCTGCTCGCAAGCGCAATGAAAATACTATGCGCGAGCGTTTGGCTGGTGAATTACTTGATGCGTCAAGCAATCGTGGTTCCGCTGTTAAAAAACGTGAAGACACGCACCGAATGGCCGAGGCCAATCGCGCGTTCTCGCATTATCGTTGGTAAAAGAAAGAAATTAGAGCAAACCGATGGCCCGTACTCATAAAATAGAAGATTACCGCAACTTTGGCATTATGGCGCATATTGATGCAGGTAAAACCACGACTACTGAACGGATTCTGTATTATTCGGGTAAGTCGCACAAGATCGGTGAAGTTCACGATGGCGCAGCGACAATGGATTGGATGGAGCAAGAGCAAGAGCGTGGTATTACCATTACTTCTGCTGCGACCACCACTTTTTGGCGCGATAAACGTCTAAACATTATTGATACCCCAGGGCACGTTGATTTTACTATTGAAGTTGAGCGTTCGTTACGAGTTCTTGATGGTGCAATTGCTTTGCTTGATGCCAATGCTGGCGTAGAGCCGCAAACAGAAACTGTTTGGCGTCAGGCCGATAAATACAATGTTCCTCGGATGATTTTTGTCAATAAGATGGACAAAATCGGCGCTGATTTCTTCATGTGTTTTGACATGATCGAAAAGCGTCTTGGTGGGAATGCGTTGGCTATCCAGTTGCCGATCGGTGCAGAGACGGATTATGTTGGTCATATTGATCTGGTGCAGATGAAATCTGTTATCTGGTCGGGTGAAGATTTGGGTGCTGACTTTACGGTTGGTGATATTCCTGAGGATTTGGTCGAGCTGGCTAATGAATGGCGCGAGAAGATGATCGAAAAGATTGTCGATCTTGATGATGATGCTATGGAAGCTTACCTTGAAGGTGAAGAGCCTAGCATTGAAAAGATTATGGCTTTGATCCGTAAGGGTACTGTTGAAAATATCTTTATTCCGGTTCTTTGCGGTACGGCCTTTAAGAACAAGGGTGTTCAAACATTGCTTGATGCTGTTGTTGATTATCTGCCTTCACCAGTGGATATTCCGGCGGTTAAAGGTATTGACGTAAAAACCGAAGAAGAAACCACGCGCCCTGCATCTGATGATGAGCCACTTTCTATGTTGGCTTTTAAGATTATGAATGATCCGTTTGTTGGTACGCTTACTTTTTGCCGGATTTATTCCGGTACTCTTGAGACCGGAACTACATTGATTAATTCGGTCAAGGAAAAGAAAGAGCGCATTGGTCGTATGTTGTTGATGCATTCTAATTCTCGTGAAGATATAAAAGAAGCGCGGGCTGGTGACATCGTTGCGATTGCTGGTTTGAAGGCCTCTACTACTGGTGACACTCTTTGCGATCCTTTGAATCAGGTGATTCTGGAGCGTATGGAGTTCCCTGAACCGGTTATTTCAATTGCTATTGAACCTAAGACTAAGGGTGACCAAGAGAAATTGGGTATTGCGCTACAGCGTCTTGCAGCAGAAGATCCATCGTTTCGGGTTACTTCTGACGAAGAAAGCGGCCAGACCATTATATCCGGCATGGGTGAGTTACACTTGGATATTCTTGTTGACCGTATGCGTCGTGAGTTTGGTGTTGAAGCCAATATTGGCCAGCCGCAAGTTGCTTATCGCGAAACCTTGGGTGTTAAAGACGATATTGATTACACTCACAAGAAACAGTCTGGTGGTTCTGGGCAGTTTGCGCGGGTTAAGATCACTTTCGAGCCGCTTGAATCTGGCGAAGGTTTCGTCTTTGAGAGCAAGGTTGTTGGTGGTAATGTGCCTAAAGAGTACATTCCCGGTGTTGAAAAAGGTATTCGTCAGATCGCCAATGGCGGCATTCTAGCCGGGTTCCCGTTGATTGATTTCAAGGCTACATTGTATGATGGTGCGTATCATGATGTTGATAGTTCGGTCATGGCTTTTGAAATTGCTGGTAGAGCGGCTTTACGCGAAACCAAGAAGTATTGCGAACCGGTATTGCTTGAGCCAATTATGAAGGTCGAGGTGGTAACACCTGAAGACTATACTGGTTCGGTTATTGGTGATTTGAATTCCCGTCGTGGGCAAATTCAGGATCAGGAAGTTCGCGGAACTGCCAATGTGGTAAATGCAATGGTGCCACTGGCCAATATGTTCGGATATGTAAACAACCTACGCTCTATGAGCCAAGGACGTGCGCAATATTCGATGGAATTTGATCATTATCAGCCTGTACCTAAGGCTGTTGCAGAGGAAATAATTGCCAAGCACGCTGGATAAGCGGCAACGGTATTTTTTGGAGACTAAGAAAATGGCAAAAGAGAAGTTTGAACGTAATAAGCCGCACGTAAATGTTGGCACTATTGGTCACGTTGACCATGGTAAGACGACGTTGACGGCAGCGATCACCAAGTATTTTGGTGAGTTTAAGGATTACGCGGATATTGATGCGGCGCCTGAAGAAAAAGCGCGTGGTATTACCATTTCAACAGCCCATGTTGAGTATGAGACGGAAGCCCGTCATTATGCACACGTTGATTGTCCTGGTCACGCCGATTATGTGAAGAACATGATCACTGGTGCGGCGCAGATGGATGGCGGTATCTTGGTGGTAAATGCTGCTGATGGCCCTATGCCGCAAACCCGTGAGCATATTTTGCTTGCCCGTCAAGTTGGTGTTCCAGCGCTTGTTGTTTACATGAACAAGGTTGATCAGGTTGACGACGAAGAGTTGTTAGAGCTTGTCGAGATGGAAATCCGCGAGTTGCTTTCCTCTTATGATTACCCTGGTGATGATATTCCTATTATTGCTGGTTCTGCTTTGGCAGCGCTTGAGGGCCGGGATCCTGAGATCGGCGAAGAAAGCATTCGTAAGTTAATGGCAGCGGTTGATGAATATATCCCAACGCCAGAGCGGGCGATTGATCAGCCGTTTTTGATGCCGATTGAAGATGTGTTTTCAATATCGGGCCGTGGTACAGTTGTAACTGGCCGGGTTGAACGCGGTGTTATCAATGTTAGTGACGAGATCGAGATCGTTGGTATTCGTGATACCACCAAGACCACTTGTACCGGTGTTGAGATGTTCCGCAAACTTCTTGATCGTGGTGAAGCTGGCGACAATATTGGCGCATTGCTTCGTGGTATTAGCCGTGAAGATGTTGAACGTGGTCAGGTGCTTTGTGCTCCTGGTTCGATCACTCCGCACACCTCATTTATTGGTGAAGCTTATATCTTGACCAAGGAAGAGGGCGGTCGTCATACGCCGTTCTTTGATAATTATCGTCCACAGTTTTACTTCCGCACCACCGATGTTACTGGTGTTGTGACTTTGCCTAAAGGCACAGAGATGGTAATGCCTGGTGATAATGTGAACATCAATGTTGAGCTAATTCAGCCAATTGCGATGGAAGATAAGCTACGTTTTGCGATCCGTGAAGGTGGCCGCACAGTCGGCGCCGGAGTTGTTAGCAAGATCACTAAGTAATCACTGGCGGCGCACTGCCAAAACAATGCGCCGCTTCTTTTGTTTCTGTATAAAATAAGTGAGATAGTTAAGGTATTATCAGGACGGGTTACGTCTGGCAGATAATTTTGGTTGTCAGGTGCTAAAATTTAAGGCACATACCGCCTCCGCGATAATAATTCGGCGACAAATAGGGGTGTAGCTCAGCTGGTAGAGCATCGGTCTCCAAAACCGAGGGTCGGGGGTTCGAGTCCCTCCGCCCCTGCCAGTCGCAGGATATAAATTTTAAGAAACGAATAAATCGTTTCGCTTCGGAGAATAAAATGGCCAAGGCCAAGGAAAAAAAAGGCTTTAACCCGATTAGCTTCGTGCGCGAAGTTAGGCAAGAAGGGCGTAAAGTCACGTGGACGACATGGAATGAGACTTTGGTCACTTCGATCATGGTGCTCATCATGGTTGCTATTGCTTCATTATTCTTCTTTGTGGTTGACCTTGGGTTTTCGAATTTGGTCAAATTTTTATTATCTCTTGGAGGCCAAGGCTGATCATGGAAGCAAAGTGGTATATTGTTAATGCCTATTCCAATTTCGAGAAGAAAGTCGCTGAGGCTATTCGTAGAGAAGCTACGAATAAAGACCTCGAAGATCATTTCGAAGAGGTTCTTGTACCAACCGAGGAGATTGTGCAGATGAAGCGTGGCCGTAAAGTCACATCTGAGCGTAAGTTTTTTCCAGGTTATGTGTTGGTCAAAATGGTAATGACTGATGATTCATATCATTTGGTAAAAAACACCCCGAAAGTTAGTGGGTTTTTAGGTCAGGGTAATAAACCCTTGCCGGTTTCTGCTGCCGAGGTCGAGAAAATTGTTGGCCGGGTACAAGAAGGAATTGAGCGTCCGCATCCAACAATTATGTTTGATATTGGCGAAAAAGTTAAAGTTCTTGATGGACCATTTCAATCTTTTGAAGGGTTGGTTGAGGAAGTTGATGAAGAAGCGGCGAGACTAAAGGTTGCAGTTTCCATTTTTGGGCGTGCAACTCCGGTCGAGCTGGAATATGGGCAGGTGGAGAAGCTGTAAGGCTTGTTTATTTGTTCGAAAAATATTTGTGGGAGGTTTTTCCGTTTAAGTCCATGGAAAGGCCGTACCACGAACACTTGAAAATGAAAGAGGGCGTTTTGCCCGTTGGAGTGCTAAAATGGCAAAGAAGATAAGCGGCTATATTAAGCTGCAAGTACCGGCTGGAGCGGCTAATCCGTCGCCACCAATCGGCCCGGCTCTGGGACAACGCGGAGTCAACATTATGGARTTTTGCAAAGCGTTTAATGCGAAAACCACAGAATTAGAAAAGAACATGCCGATTCCGACAGTTATTACTGTTTATTCGGACAAGTCTTTTACCTTTGTAACTAAAACCCCGCCAGCCAGCTTTTATCTTAAAAAGGCTGCTGGTTTGGCCAAAGGTGGCACCGAGCCGGGACGTACAGTTGCGGCGACGGTAACTATGGCTCAGTGTCGGGAAATTGCCGAGGCTAAAATGGTTGACTTAAACGCTGTTGATCTTGATCAGGCACAAAAAATTATCGCTGGATCAGCAAGATCTATGGGTTTTGAGGTTACGGAGTAGATCATGGCAAAAAGTGGAAAAAGAGTTGCGAAAGCACGTTCAAGTGTTGATCGCAAGAAGCTGTACTCAGTTGATGAAGCTGTGGCGTTGGTTAAATCTAATGCAACAGCAAAATTTGATGAAACGATTGAAATAGCTATGAATCTAGCTGTTGATC
>NVWT02000007.1 GCA_002733735.2 Robiginitomaculum sp.
CACAGACCCTAGGGCAAATAAAAAGGTCGAGAGGATTACCCTCGACCTTGAACTAGTTTGATATATTTTTTTGCTTTTTTTGGCGCGTGACTTAGTTTACCAAGCCTTCGCGCATGGAAAATTCACCTCGACTAATACGATCCGGTAAACGCCGAGACATTTCCGCGACCAGTTCTTCACCATAGACATCAATAAGATCAGCCAATGCTGCAAAAATAGCAGAAGTAGCAATGGTTTCTGGCGAACAACCTTTGCTCAAGGCCTGATCCCAAGCTATCAGGATCATGTCCAGAGCTGTAGATTTTTGTTCGTCCTTATTAAGACGTTCAGATATCGTTACGTCGGTTGTCATCACCACTTCTCACGAAAAACCATTCCAATGGGCAGGTTGTCCCCGCCTCTGGGTAATCTTATAGCTTACTTGAGATAAGGATCAGCTAAACTATCCGATAAAATTCTACCTTGTTTTGAAATGGTTTGTAATTGCTGTTTGCTAACAGTATCGCAACTATAAAATCGCCGCTGTTGATTTTGGTATCCAGAATTAAACTCAGCTACCAAGTTCCTACGCAAACGATAATGCGGGTTTTCCAGCTCTAGCAATTCAACCATGGCATCACGCCACGTCTGGGTGTTTTTGCCTTCACATAAAACGCTTAAATAATGACTTGCACCCAAAACCCAAGCAAGGTCGCCTAAAATCGCAGAAGTTTCTGGCGGACGCTCAACTTGCATCCGTTGTTGTGCAAAAGCCTGATTAGCACTGAAGCCCAGCAGAATTATAAAAACCAATAATCGGATCAATATTTATACCGTCGTCTGACATGGGTTAGTGACCAGACAAAGGCGATGATCCAGAACAATCCCGTCCAGCCAAGCAGCAAAGTCAAAAAGAAGATAGCCGTTGTGTCCTGATGCCCGCGTACCAGCGCAATGATCCAAGGCAAAAAATAAAATATACTAGGCAATAAAATGATTTCCATCATCGTTCTTTCAAAATCTATTGCCCCACAGCAAAACTAATATAGGCATTAAAAATAGCTTTGTCTAATTTTGAGCCGTTGCCAGGAAAAGTGGATACCAGTTTTACGGCAAAGGATTGCGACCACTCAAAAAGGTTTTGTGGTGAGCAAATGCGACAGCTAAAGATATGCATTTGCCAATAAAAGCTCTAGTCTCGGACTTTATAAGGGATCAGAATCGCTTTTCTCGTCTGGCTAAAAAGAAAACATGAAACAACGCTTCGCGCCAGTTTACTGAAAGTAGTTATTGCGAGGGTAAAACAACAGCGGCACTGATTATCTGTATAATAAAAATCAGTAACAATAACCACGCTGATCCAAGTAGGATGCCCATTGTCAGTTTTAGATTGATTTTATCACTCTTTCTTGGTGGCTCAAAAAGACGCTGCCCTGCATAATAATATAAAGCGATTACACAGGATATGAGAAATACAAAGCCATAAAATATAGATAATGACATCAAAGCCATTATCAGCGTCAGCACAACAAGAAGCCCATAGGAAAACAGATAGAAGCCTCGAAAAAACTTTTGAACTCGTATGGGGAATTTGTCCAAGAAACCATACATACTCATATCTAAGCCATTACCATTCCATTGTTTTTAGCCATGGTTGAATAACAAACACCACTAAAAAGAACACCAAAAGAGAAAGCCCAATGATATGCATAAAAAAGTGACCTATCTTAGAGGCAGCCAAAAAATCAGGCCCGTCTCTACTGGGGTGCAATGACACGCCAGCCAGAAATATTGGCACTGCATAAATCAAGAAAATATCCCTAGCAATCACAGCTGCGAACATTATTATTATCGTAAAAAAAATATGGAAAAATTTAGTAATCGTCTCATTTATCTTCCACYWRMYWKSSRYWWYTRMYYYWYWSYRRAAYWRWTWKAKSCAYTRWARRWWGMYWYKYMYAMYTAAGCMGCYTTYTTTTGTGGYTGTRGYCGSACGAAAAGWGGTTTGTCGRGTGTTGAKCCYTCGGTGCAAAAACTATATCCGGCAATATTGAAATTTTGTAAGTTAGCCGGATCGGTTATGCGGTTCTGCACAATCCATCTGGCCATCAGGCCTCGGGCTAGTTTTGCAAACACACTTAAAATTCGCTGTTGGCCGTCTTTTTCTTCCTTAAACACCGGCGAAATAATCGTGCCGTTCAAAGCTTTTTTATCAACGGCTTTGAAGTATTCATTGGACGCCAGATTGATCAGGGTCGGGTGGTCATGGTTTTGTAATTGCTGATTTAACTGATCGGCAATACTGCTTCCCCAAAAATCATACAAATCTTCACCGTGCAAAGTACTGATCTTACGACCCATTTCCAACCGATATGGCTGGATGATATCCAACGGTTTTAGCACCCCATAAAGCCCAGATAGAATACGCAAACTATCTTGGGCAAAATCAAGTTCTGCCGGCAACAAACTATCAGCTTGCAGGCCACGATAAACGTCACCGGCAAAAGTTAAAACTGCTGGAGTTCCTTTGGTTTTGTCAGCAATATCCATATCTTGAAAACGGGCAAAAGTAAGCTCGGTTAAATTCTCCGACAGATTCATCATTTGCCGGATTTGCGCTCTGGTGAGCTTTTTCGTGACCACCGATAATTCCTGCGCCGCCTCGCCCAACACCGGAGCAGTTACCGGCAAATTGGGATCAAAAGCCGGTGTTACAAGTTTCTTGGCCGGGGATAATAAAGTAAGCATTTAGGCACCTGTGCATTTGGTTAAGCCATATATCTATGGTGGTTAGAGACAAGTTTCAATTCTTATGCGCAAACAAGACACGCGGGTTCATGATATTATCAGGATCAATCGCTTGTTTAACCGCTCGCATCATCTTTAATTCCACCGGCGATTTATATCGCTGCATATCGGCGATTTTAGCAATTCCAACGCCATGTTCAGCAGCAAAGCTGCCGCCCATTTCATGCACCAAATCATGAACCATAGAAGTTATCTGATCGCGATTAGCTGTGAACTGCTCGCCATCAACTCCAATCGGTTGCAATAAATTATAATGCAAATTGCCATCACCCAAATGCCCGAAAATACAAAATCTAGTGCCGGGAAACTTATCACTTATCAGCGATTGCATTTGTTGCAAAAATTGTGGAATGCTCGAAAGCGGCAAAGAAATATCGTGCTTGATTGCCGCGCCCTCTGGCTTTTGCGCCGCCGAAATATTTTCGCGCAAGGCCAATAAAGCATTTGCTTCTGCTTGTGATTTGGCGATCACTGCATCAGTGATTATTCCGTTGTTCAGAGCTGCACTCAAAGACTCTTCAATAGCTAAAAAATCATCAACTTCAAATTCCACCATAACATTATAATCATGAGTATCGGAAAATGGCGCGCGGCTATTGGACACATTTTTCAAAACCACTGACAAGGCTTGTTTTGAGACCAGCTCAAACTTTGATATTTGACTGAAACTGTTCACCCTTAAATGAGATAATAATTGCAACGCATCTTCTACATTTTGCAAACCACACCATGCAGTAATAGTGTTTGCTGGTTTTGGAAATAATTGCAGAATTGCCGCAGTTATCACTCCTAATGTTCCCTCCGAGCCAATAAATAATTGCTTAAGATCATAGCCAGAATTATCTTTGTGCAGGCCTGACAGACCATGCCAAATATCGCCATCTGGCAATACAGTTTCCAGACCTAAAACCATTGCTCGCATATTGCCATATCGTAAAACCCCCATGCCACCGGCATTGGTGGCAATCGCACCGCCAATGCTCGCCGAACCACCAGAAGCGATCTCTAATGCAAATAACAAATTATGTTCTGCGCAAATATCGGTAACTGCCTGCAAGCTCATTCCGGCCTCAACAGTAATAGTCATGGCTTTGGGGTCAATATTGCGAACAGCCCTCATTCTGGCAGTGTTTAACAATAATTCTCCTTGCGGGGTTTGCCCGCCAACCAAGCCAGTATTGCCGCCCTGACAGGTTATCGCAATTTGGTGTTTGGCGCACAATGCAACAACTTTTGCCAGTTTTTCTGTGCTATTTGGCAAAACCATTATCGCGGTTTTACCGAACCATCTGCCGCGCCATTCGCTAAGGTATGGTGTTAGTTTTTCCTGATCTTGAATAATTTCAKCAGGATCAAGAACAYCCGATAATGCMSYTASRAARTYTGTKRGWAGYTCARCCAAKAGARCCACTCACTTGCTCKATTTTTTGCCTGCTTAACGCTCCTTGACGCAAGATTTTTGGTTTGTCCGTGGTCAGATCAATCAAGGTCGAGGGCTGGCCACTTATGCAAGTTCCGCCATCTATTATCATATCAACATTATTGGCAATTTGCTCTGATAATTCGCTCAACGAAGCCGGAGGTGGCTCGCCAGAAAAGTTAGCCGATGGCGCGACTAATGGCTGATTTAATTTGGTTATCAGGCTTTTGGTAAAGTCATGGTCGGGACAACGAACGGCAATGCTGGGCAAGCCGCCACCAGCATTTTCATGGATATTTGCGCTTTCAAGTTTTGGCAGCACCAAGGTTAATGGCCCGGGCCAAAATTTAGCGATCAGTTCTTCTGCCAACGGGTTGAGCGTGGCAAGTGTTTTGGCCATTTCCAACCCATCAACATGCGCTAATAATGCTTTGTTCTCTGGACGACCTTTGATCTGATATATCCGCTCAATCGCTAGTCCATCACTGGCCATCGCAGCAATACCGTAAACAGTTTCGGTTGGCACAATTACCAGACCGCCATTGGATAATATGCTTGCGGCCTTGCCTAAAGTGCTAGCATCTTTTGCAGACAAACAAGTGGTTGCCATTAAAACTAGCCCAATACTTCTTGGAAACGAACCGGCTGACCAATACCCTCATTGATCACTTCATCATCGCGCATAACAATCTCGCCACGGATCACCGTCATAATCGGCCAACCAGTAACCTCACGTCCGGCAAATGGTGTCCACTGACATTTTGAGGCAATCCAACTGTCATCAATGGTACGTTTGGCGGCAAGATCGACAATAGTAAAATCACCATCATAACCCACTGTCATCCGTCCTTTTTCAGCAATTTGAAAAATTCGATTGGCTCCGGCAGACGTAAGATCGACAAATCTTTGTAAGCTAAGCCGGCCTTTTGATACATGATCCAGCATAATCGGAACCAAGGTTTGCACACCGGGCATTCCCGATGGCGACGCCGGATAAGACTTTAGCTTTTCGTCCAAAAGGTGCGGCGCATGATCAGAACCAATTACATCAACCAAACCGCTTTGAATGCCAGCCCATAACCCCATCTTGTGATGGCGTGACCTTATTGGCGGGTTCATCTGCGCTTTTCCTTGCAACTGCTCGTAACAATCCGGCGATTGCAAAGTTAAATGCTGCGGCGTGACCTCAACCGTGGCAATATCACGATGTTCGGCCAGATATTCGATTTCCTCGGCTGTGGAGATGTGCAGAACATGAATACGTTTATTAGCTTTTCTTGCCTGTTTGATCAGGCGCTTGGTTGAAATCATCGCCGATTCGGCATCACGAACAATTTCATGTGATGTCCAATCGCCGGCGACAGCCAAATGTTTGCGCCCTAGCATTCTCGGCTCATCTTCGGAATGAAAAGCCGCCCTGCGAGTGATCTTGGCCAATACCCGCGCCAATCCTGCATCATCAGCAACCAGTAACGAGCCAGTACTAGCCCCCATAAATACTTTGATGCCGCAACAACCGGCACTGTGTTCCATATCCGGCAAAATATCGGAGTTCTCGTTGGTTGCTCCGCCGTAAAACGCATGATCGCAATGCATGCGACCTTTGGCCAGACGTAATTTTTCCTGTAACGCATCAACATCAGAAGTGGTTGGGTAGGTGTTTGGCATTTCAAAAACCGCCGTCACCCCGCCAAGAACTGCGGCTCTAGATCCGGTTTGCAGGTCTTCCTTAGCTTCACTGCCCGGCTCTCTGAAATGCACTTGAGTATCAATCACCCCCGGTAAAACATGCAGGCCAGCCGCATTGATAGTTTTAGCGGCACTGGCTTGTTTTAAATCACCGATGGCGACAATTTTGCCATCACGAACCCCAACATCACCAATACCAATACCGTCATGATTGACCAAGGTTCCACCAATAATTAACAGATCATAATTCATTTATAGATTTTCCATCTTGCGAAATGTGAGAACAGTCCCATTATAGCTAATATGAAATACTTTGCACCCCCAAGTTCGCGATCTATTATCTCTGTCACCGGCGATGACGCACATGCTTTCCTGCAAAACATGATCACCAATGATATGGATCTGCTACAAAACCAGAACAGCATTTATGCGGCATTGCTGACCCCGCAAGGTAAAATTATCTCAACATTTTTTGTTGTAACAAACCCTGATAATGGTTTCTTTCTCGATTGCCCGACAGGTGCTTTTGAAACATTACTAAAACGACTAACCATGTTTCGCTTACGAGCTGATGTGCAGCTTACCGATATTTCAGACAGGTTTCAGGTTATGCAAAGCTTGCAAGCAGGGGCGTATATATGTTTTGCCGATCCACGTAATGAAGCGGTCGGCTTTCGCTCTTTTACTCCGATAGACACTGAAAAATCGTCAAACAACCAAGAAAGCTTACGCTTTAAGTTGATATTAGCCGAACAAGATATTGATTATCAAAGTTCCGAGGTTTTCCCTTCTGACATCAATATGGACTTACAAAACGGTATTGCTTGGAAAAAAGGCTGTTATGTCGGCCAAGAGGTGGTCAGTCGAATGAAACGGCGTGGTAATATAAGAAAACGTACAATATTAGCAGAGTTTGCCGGACAAGCACCTGATCCGGGATCTGAAATTGTCGCTGGCAAAACAAAACTGGGGCATATATTATCATCTGCTGGGTCTTTGGCACTGGCAATAATACGAACTGACCGGTTGGCCAAAGTAGAAACTGAAGAAATTACCGCTAATGACCAAGTTTTGACCATTACATTACCAAAAGAGATGCCAAAATGACAATTCGTTGTGGCTGGGTACCACCAAATGATGAGCTTTATTGTTCCTATCATGATGAAGAATGGGGTGTGCCAGAGCTGCAAGCCCAAGCATTATGGGAAAAACTGGTGCTTGATGGCATGCAAGCTGGCCTGTCATGGATTACGATTTTACGTAAGCGCGAAACCATACGCGCTGCATTTGCCAATTTTAATCCAGAAAAAGTAGCACGATTTGATGATACCGATATGGATAGGTTATTGTCTGATAAGGGCATAATTCGCTCAAAAGCCAAATGCCAAGCAACCATTGATGGCGCGAAGATATTCCTAAACATGCGTGATGCTGGAGCCGACTTTAGCGATTACATGTGGAACTTTGTTGATGGACAGCCGATACAGAGCTCTTGGGCTGATTATCGTGATGCACCAACAAAAACCGATCTTTCCGAAAAAATATGTAAAGACCTAAAATCAAAGGGTTTCAAATTTTGCGGCCCAGTAATTGTCTATGCCTTTATGCAGGCAGTGGGCATGGTTAATGATCACAGCACTGACTGTCATTGTTATGAACCGCTCAGAAAAAGTGGGCTAGCTTTGTGTAAATAAATGTGATGTAACCTCCGGCCAATCTTGAGCCTAAGCAGTTCTGCTGTCTATCAAGGAGCCAGACAAGGGACTTGTCAAAATCTCAAGCAAAATTAAGGGACAGTATTAGGCATGAGCAAAGCCGTCATTTCTTCCACAGGYTTGTGGACACCAAAAGACAGTATTTCCAATGAAGAATTAGTCATCAGCTATAATCGCTGGGCGACTAAYTGGAATGAAAAAAACGCAGGSCTRATTGCCGCCGAAGAAGTTGCGGCAAAACCGTTATCATCTGCCGAATTCATCGAAAAAGCATCAGGCATCAAATCAAGGTTCGTGATCTCAAAAGAGCCAATTCTTGATCCAAAAATCATGGCGCCAAGAATACCAGAACGTCCAAACTCAGAAATTTCAATTTTAGCAGAAATGGCCGTATCTGCGGCCAAAGACGCACTGACAAACGCCGGACGTGATGCAAAAGACGTTGATGTGGTGTTGGTTGCTTGCTCCAATTTGCAACGAGCATATCCAGCTATTGCCGTTGAAGTACAAGATGCGTTGGGCATGGARGGYTTTGGCTTTGATATGAATGTTGCTTGCTCAAGCGCGACTTTTGGTATTGCCACAGCCCAAGCAATGATTGAAAGCGGACAAGCAAAATCGGTACTGGTTTGTAATCCGGAAATTTGCTCCGGACATTTGAATTTTTGTGACCGCGATAGTCATTTTATTTTTGGCGATGTAGCAACAGCAATTTTGATCGAAGACAGCACTATAGCACCAGAGGGAGCCTACAGGATTATTGGCTCAACCATGAAAACCAAATTTTCAAATAATATCCGCAATAATTTTGGATTTTTGAACAAAGCCGACCCTGAAAACTCCCAAAATGACGACAAACTATTTATTCAAGAAGGCCGCAAGGTTTTCAAAGAAGTTGTGCCAATGGTAGCTGATATTATCAAACAACAATTACTTGACCTTGGTATTGGCACAGAAGAAATAAAACGCTTTTGGTTACACCAAGCCAATTTAAGCATGAACAGCTTAATTGCAAAAAAAGTAATGGGTCATACAGTGCCAGAAACCGTCGCTCCAGTAATTCTTGATACTTATGCCAATACTTCATCGGCGGGATCAATAATTGCTTTTCACAAAACCAAAGGTGATTTTGAAAAAGGCGACAAGGGCTTGATCTGCTCGTTCGGTGCTGGTTATTCTGCCGGAGTGATAGTGATAGAAAAAGGCTAATGAAAGTGCCCAAGACAGATATTATTGAAATTGATATGGTTTCCGATCCGGTTTGCCCGTGGTGCTGGGTTGGATTGCGAAATTTAATGTGGGCGATGAACGATAACCCGAAACAACAATTTTCAATAACTTTCAGGCCATTTTTTCTTGATGGCAAACTGCCCGAAGAAGGTGTTGAATATCACGCTTATATGGACAAGAAATTTCCCGACAAAAACCAAAGAAAAGCGGCAATAAAATCACTAGAAGAAGCTGGCAATAAAGTCGGCATAGATTTTCAATTCTCCAAAATCAAACACCGTCCACACACCGGCAAAGCCCATCGTTTAATAATGTGGGCGCAAGGCCAGAACAAAGGTTTATTGGCCAAAGAGTTTTTATTCAAATCGTTTTTCACCGATGGCAAAGATATTGGTGATGAAGATGTGTTGATCGGCATAGCATCGGCGATAGGAATGGACGGCGATCTGGTGGCAAAACTGCTCAAAGAAGGCCAGGACAAGCAACATGTGGAAGATGAAGTGCGCAGCTTTGCCGGCATGGGAATTTCGGCTGTACCAACATTTATTGTTGATCAGAAATCCGGAATTTCCGGAGCTTTGCCACCCAAAGACATGTCAGCGTTCATCATGCAGAACAAAAACAACTGAAACAACAAAATTGCATAAGCGGTATATACTTGCCGAAGTGGTGCTTCTGTGATCAGGTTCGTCAAATTATTTTAGGGGACGAATATGTTTGATTTTACTGCCATGCAGGCCGCTAGCCTTTATCTAGTTATTTTAATGGTGTTTGGAATTTTTGTTGCATACCGGGTAATTCAAGCCCGCCAAGGCGATGATGATGAGCTATTACAAAAACGCATTCGCATTCATGGTAATTTGATTGAATACGCGCCGTTTTTCCTAATTGGTCTGTTGGCTTTGGCAGCTTCAAATGCTCCGGTTTGGTTAGTTCATGTTCTTGGCGCCACATTTACTGCTGCTCGTTTGGCGCATGGACTTAACTTTTACAACAAACCAGACGTTACAGGACGACCCAAAGGGCGTTTTCTTGGTACATTATTTACCGGCATCACCACTCTTTCATTGGCTGTCTCTCTGCTTTATTTCATTTTCTTGGGATAATTTTCTTGCCGCCAGCACTTGTAGTTTGTACTTGCTAAGGCATGAATATACAAAATAAGTTTGACGCACCAATACCAACAAGCCTTGATAAGATTGTGAAGGATATGTTGCATCTGGCCAAACAGGCCGGTGCGCAACAAGCCGAAGCAATGATGATTGTATCAAGGAATGTTTCGGTTAGCGTTCGTGACGGCAAGGTTGAAGAAGTTGAAAGCTCTGAATCACAAGATTTAGGCCTTCGAGTGTTAATCGGCAAAAAGCAGTCTTGCGTCTCCACATCTGATTTATCAGCATCCTCTTTGGAGAAAATGGCCGAGCGGGTTTGCGCAATGGCCAAAGAAGCACCTGATGATCCCTATTGCGGGCTTGCCACGCCTGAGCAAGTACAAACATCAGATATGGATTTGCAAAAATTTGATCCATCTACTGTTGATATGCAGCAGTTAATCGAACGCGCCAAAGAAGGCGAAGCCGCGGCCTTAGCTATTGCCGGGGTCAACCTTCCAGCAACCGCAAGTGCCAGCTTCTCTCTTGGCTCTGTTTGCCACCGCGCCAGTAATGGTCTTCATCGTGCCAGCACCAATTCTTTTCACGGGCAAAGCGTCTTGGCGTTTGCAGAAAAAGACGGAGCAATGGAACGGGACTGGGCGCAAAGCGGCGCTTGTTGGCTAGAAGACATACGCTGCATGCAAGAAATAGGCTTGGAGGCTGCAAATCGCGCCATTGCCAGATTAGGGGCAAAAAAAGGTGCCGGCGGAACCATGGCCGTAATGTTTGAACCACGCACCGCCACAACATTCGTAAGCATGCTATTGGGCGCAATCACCGGCAGCTCTGTTGCCAGAGGTGTGTCATTCCTAAAGGACAAAAAGGGACAGCAATTATTCGCAGGCGGATTTAATATCATAGAAGACCCGCACCGTTTACGTGGCTCGGGATCATCTTTGATCGATAGCGAAGGGTTTATACGAAAGCCTGCATCAATTATCGAAAATGGCTACTTGAATAGCTGGCTGCATAACTTAGCATCGTCGCGGCAATTAGAAGAAACACCAACCGGACATGGTGCAACTGGCATTGGTTCCCCGCCGGGTATTCGGCCAACAAATGTATATGTAACTGCTGGTAGTAAATCCCCGACAGAACTTATGCTCGAAGTCGGAAAAGGCTTAATTGTTACCGATGCTTTTGGTGCCAGTTTTAACAGTGGAACCGGCGATTGGTCGGTAGGTGTTGCCGGGTTTTATTTTGAAGGCGACAACCGAACAACGCCGTTTTCCGAGATGACCGTTGCCGGCAATATGTTGGATATTTTCAAAACCCTAATACCTGCTTCTGATCTTAAGTTCGAGCAAACAGTAGAAACACCAAGCCTGTTGGTGCCGGAGCTGGCGGTTGCTGGACAATGAATGTCACTTCCTTGACGCAAGATTTGCAATTACTTGAAAATGCCGCAAAACAAGCTGGCGTATTGGCAATGCAATGGTTCAATACTTCGGCAAATACGTCGCCTGCAAAAGTTTGGGATAAGGGTGGCAACCATCCGGTAACCGAAGCTGATCTGGCGGTAGATAAATTACTAAATACGACATTACGCCAAGCCAGACCTAAATATGGTTGGCTCTCGGAAGAAAGCAAAGATGACGGCTCAAGATTAAAATCAAAGCGGGTGTTTGTAATTGACCCGATTGACGGAACCAGAGCCTTTATCAAAGGCAAGCCACATTTTTCTATATCATTAGCTATTGTCGAAAATGGCAGACCCATTGCCGGGGCTGTTTATAATCCTGCACTGGACGAGATGTACTTAGCAGCCACAGGACAAGGCGCTAGCGCCAATGGCAAAGCCATAAATGTACGCGATTGCAAGGCTTTGCTAAACTGTTCAATGATCGCATCTGATGGTTTGTTTAAGCAAAAACACTGGCGCAATAAATGGCCAGAGATGAATTGTGAAAGCCGTAATTCCATGGCTTATAGAATAGCTTTAGTTGCCGCCGCAAAGTTCGATGCCACGCTTACATTGCGCCCCAAATCCGACTGGGATTTAGCGGCAGCTGACTTAATAGCAGAAGAAGCCGGAGCAGTGATAACCGATCCAAATGGACAAAAATTTTACTATAATTTACAATCAACCAGCAAATCCGGCGTTATATGTGCTGGCAAGACGGTTCATGATTTGATATTACAGCAAGTCAAGCAAAGGAACGACTAACAACAATGACTGATAAAACTAAAAATAAAGAACCGCAATTACTGCATATAGTACTTGGTGGTGAACTTGAAGATGTTCGTAAAACTAGATTCCAGGATTTAGAGAAAATCGACTTCGTTGGAGCTTTTCCCGATTATTCCAGTGCATTTAAAGCTTGGAAAGCTGCGGCGCATGGATCGGTAGACAACGCGCATATGCGATATTTTATCATTCATGCTCACCGCCTGTTTGATCCGGAAAACGACGATCATTAATACGCCGACATATAAACGGCTTTGGCGAGATTTTGTACGTCCGCATCTTGGGTTAATGTTTATTGCCATACCATTGATGGTGCTGGTGGCGGGGGCAACTTCGGCATATCCATTATTGGTCAATTTTGCTTTTCAATTACTTGAAACAGCGGACAGAAGAATATTTACTTTACTACCCGCAGCTCTGCTGAGCGTAGCCATTATCAAGGCTCTGGCACTTTACGGCCAAGTATTGCTTACCAATGCTTTGGCCTTGCGGGTGGTAAGAGATCTGCAAAATGCAATGTTCTTGCGGGTGCAGAAAATGGATATGGCGAAACTAAATGCTGATGCTGGCGGCCTGCTGGTTTCCAAATTCACCAATGATGTCAATCTGGCCAAAGAAGCGCTGGTTCGCGCATCAAACACTATGGTTCGCGACCTATTGGTGGTCATTGGCTCATTAGGAGCCATGTTATACCTTAACTGGAAATTGGCACTGGTTATTTTGGTGATTTATCCTTTGGCTACCGTGCCGGTCATATTACTTGGTCGCAAAGTTCGAGCTATCTCACTGGCGGCGCAACACCAGATCGGTGAATTAACCGCAATGTTGACCGAAAGCATTAGCGGTGCTTCCATGGTGCGCTCATTTAGCCTTGAAGATCATGAAAAAACCAGAGCCGGCGCTGGCTTTGCTGAACGCTATCGTTTGGCCATGCGGCTTACCGCCACCAAGGCCGGAGTTGATCCTTTTTTAGAAGTTTTAGGCGCATTGGCTTTGGCAACTATCCTTGGCTATGCCGGTTTACGCGCCTTGGCTGGCGGATCAGCGATACCGGAATTGATGGGCTTCATTACTGCGGTGGCAACGCTTGCACCAGCAGCAAGGGCGCTTGGTACTTTGAATATAGTTTGGCAAGAAGGTATGGCTGCCACAGCTAGAGCTTATGAAATACTTGATGATAAGCCGACGATTACCTCGAAAGACAGCGCACCTAAGTTACAGATAAAACAAGCAAATATTGAGTTTAAGCAGATACAGTTTTCCTATGGTTCGGATATTGCTGCCTTAAACAATTTATCATTTAACGCCAAGGCAGGACAGACGCTGGCTTTGGTTGGCCCATCGGGTGCCGGGAAAACTAGTATTTTTAATTTATTATTGCGATTTTATAATGCTGATAGCGGACTTATAACTATTGACGGGCAGGACATTAGCAAACAACAATTAGCAAGCTTACGGCGCTCTATATCCTTGGTTGCCCAAAACCCGATCTTGTTTAATGACACGGTAAGAGCCAATATTGCTTTTGGTAATCCCGCCGCCACTGACAGCCAAATTGAGGCGGCTGCTAAAAATGCCGCCGCGCTGTCATTCATTAAAGAGCTGCCACTGGGTTTTGACACCATGGTCGGGGAAAATGGTAATCGTTTATCCGGCGGCCAACGCCAACGCATCGCCATTGCCAGAGCAATAATCAAAGACGCGCCAATATTATTGCTGGACGAAGCCACCAGCGCCCTTGATTCTAATGCCGAGGCTCAAGTGAAGGACGCTTTGGCCAAATTATCGGTTGGCCGAACAACGCTGGTTATTGCTCACCGCTTAGCCACGGTGCAAAATGCTGATAATATTTTGGTGCTGGAAAACGGTAAAATTGTTGAAAGCGGCAACCATAAAGCCTTACTTGCCAACAATGGCTTATATGCAGAGCTAGCAAAGAAGCAGTTGCGCTAGAGCAATCTTCAGCAAAAGTGGGGAATTCTTTTGTCCCGCGTCAAATGCGACCACTAAAGATTAGCCCCGGATTTCGACACGGGGGCATTATAGGTTTAGCCCTGCCCGCCGGATTTGCCGCCACCACCTAAATTTCCAATTTTTGCCCGTAACTCGTCCATGGAAAGAGCAAAGCCGGAGCTGATCCATTCATCTTCAAGGCTCCACAATAAATCGCCCAATTCCTTGCCTTGTTTATAACCGACATCCATTAAATGTTTGGCGGTCACCGGAAATACCGGTCGTTCCCACTCGGCGGCAAAGTCCAACATATCATCAATATCACGTCGTTCTCTGCCTTCATATTTGCCCAAAGCAAGCTTGGCCGCATCAACATAACCAGAGACAACTTTGCGATAAAGCCGCCTTGATACGTCCATGAAATCCTCGCCCGGCACTACCGGACCATTTCTAACATAAGCCATAACTCTGGAGTTTTGGGCATTAGATAATTTCAAATGCTTGCTGGCTTCTCGCGCTTTGGCCGGGTCAAGCAAAGCCATAAATCGCAAAATAGGATCAATCGGCCAGTTCATTTTCTCTTCTGATACGATTAACTGCGACAACTGATCGACATCAGTGGAGCCGGGGAAACATTTTTGCAAAACTTCTGACGTGCGCATCCAACGAACAGATTTTACTGGATCGGCAGCTGCCAATAATGCTTGTAATTCTTTCCATATTCGTTCGGCTGATAAATTCTCAATACCTGATTTTAATCGTGAACAAGCAGTAATTGCCGCCCGATCAGGACGACCAGAGCCATAATGGGCAAAAAACCGAAAATAACGTAAAATCCGTAAAAAATCCTCATTTATTCGGTCATCTGGATTACCGATAAATACCACTTCGCGCTCGATTGCATCTTTAATGCCGCCCTGCGGATCATATAATTCACCAGCAGCATCGCAATAAATTGCGTTAAARCGAAAATCHCGGCGCAAGCTATCTTCGTCCCAAGATTGCGAAAATGCAGTTACCGCCCGCCGGCCATCGGTTTGCACGTCTTTGCGCAAAGTCGTCACCTCAAAGGCAGACACTCCGATCACAGCAGTGATAGTACCATGATCAATGCCGGTCGGCACAGTTTTATGACCGGCATCACCCACAATCTTCATCACTTCATCCGGTAATAATTTAGTAGCCAGATCAATGTCGCCGACCGTCTCACCCATTAGAGCATTACGAATACAGCCACCAACAAACCTTGTGCTGTCGGCTTGGTGGTTATTTAGCATATTCAGCAAGGTCATTGCCGAGCCATTTTGCAGCCATTGGTGTTGTTTTACATCCAACGAAGTTGGTAACTTCATTATTGTTTTTCCTCTGTTTTAGGCTCTTCGCGTTCAACAAATCCACCGGGAATCAGTTTTCCGTTTTCAATATGTGCTGGAACATATTTCTGATCGGTTATTTTTTCGTTGCTAAATGCCATAACAAAATAAGCAAGGAGTGCTGCAACTCCACCGGCGACAAAAAGCTTATGGTATGGAACTGGAGAAAACTCTTCGCGATCGACTTTACGGTGGTGGATTAAAAAAGCCCGATAGCCCAGAAAAATGGCTAATGGCAGGCCAAGAAACAGAATTTCAATCAAAGTAAATCTCAACAATTTTCTATTCCTTTTTGTGCATTGCTTAAACGTAAGGCCAACGCCCGTAAAATACCAGCAGTTGCACCCCAAATATATCTGTTTTTATAAGGAACCGCATAAAAAAACCGCTCAGCACCCTGCCACTGCCTAGAATCGCGCCTGAAATTGTCCAGCTCTGTCACAAATGAAAACGGAACTTCAAATATTTCCGCCACTTCTGCCGGATCAGCGCGCAATTTTATATCACCTTCAACTATTCCAACAAATGGCGTAATTAGATAATTTGTCACCGTGTGATATGGTTCAAACTCACCAAGCAATTTGACTTGTGAACGCAAAATACCGRTTTCTTCTTCACATTCGCGCAAYGCCGTATCGCCAAGAGAGTTATCRGTTWTTGCCACGCCTCCTCCAGGAAAACTAATTTGTCCRGCATGGGTTGGCATTTGTTGACTACGTAAAGTCATAATTATCTGCCAGCCATCTTCGCGCAAAACCAATGGCAGCAAAACAGCCGCAGACCGGCCATTTGATAAATCCTTATTATCATCAGGGTTTAGATCAAAATCCGAATATAACTTTTGTTGCCCAGACTGTTGACCAGACAAAGGGGCTTTGTCTAATGCCTGACTTAACCGATCAATCAATTAGGTGTTCTCCTTTACCGCCTAAAATGAAGAAACTATCGTCACTGAAAACACCTAATTGTTGGTTTTTTTCCTCGGCCCATTCGACCAGTTGATAATAAACGGGGCGTGATAATAACGCATCAAGCCGACCTCGAACCCTGATCAACGGCTCTGGTGTATTGGTTTTTGAATTGGTGTTKATYRTTARCGRGTGCTGRTTATCCAGYTTCACCACATCWYCGACATTSGTTGTAAARTAWAGRCTTTSGAYATTCTCATCRRTTATTTTYTCTACCGAAAYRGCAATAAAATGYGCMACATCAACYRTRACYYTYACTTTTTCYACCGGTGTTACCAACCATGTTTGTCCGCCTTGGTCTTTTCGCAAAATCGTTGAAAATAATTTAACCAAGGCCGGGCGAGCGATAATATCACCATCATGCAACCAACTTCCATCTCGCAAAATTTGCATTTGCATATTGGCGCAGTTAACAGGATTCCATTGCTCCACGGGTGGCAGACCATCGCCGGATATATTGGCATTTGCCGCATCAATTAGATTTTCCAAACGCATTGTAATACTTCTTTTGTAGACAAGACCTGAACTTCGTTTCAATGTTCAATCAAGGAAACAATATCAGGAAACTACCCCGCATGTCCGAAATAAGCCACACCGATCAAGTTATCAAGCGCGCAACAACTGCTACTGAAATACTGGGCAAAGCTCGCAATGAGGTCGCCAAAGTAATTATTGGTCAAGACAAGGTGGTTGACCTTACTTTGATCACTTTACTCTCTGGCGGGCATGGCTTGCTTGTTGGTGCGCCGGGCTTGGCTAAAACCTTACTTGTTGAAACATTAGCACACGTTACCGGGCTTAGCGAAAAACGTATACAGTTTACCCCTGACCTGATGCCAGCAGATATTCTTGGTTCTGAAGTGTTGGAAAGCGATGACAAGGGGAAAAGACAGTTTCGCTTCATCAAAGGGCCGGTGTTTTGCCAATTATTGATGGCCGACGAGATCAACCGCGCCAGCCCGCGTACCCAGTCGGCATTATTGCAAGCCATGCAAGAAAATGAAGTTAGCATTGCCGGAACCTCTTATGCCCTGCCCAAGCCGTTTCATGTTTTGGCTACACAAAACCCGATAGAGCAAGAAGGCACTTATCCATTGCCAGAAGCGCAACTTGATCGGTTCTTATTGCAAATTGACATTAACTATCCCGATGAAGCTGCTGAGCGAGAAATATTGATCGCCACTACCGATAATTCCACGCCATCAGTCACAGCCTGTCTTGATGGGGAAAAATTGCTTGATCTACAAAACCTGGTCCGTGAAATGCCGGTTGGTGAAACCGTGCTTGATGCAATATTAAAACTTGTACGCTTGGCCAGACCAGAAGAAACCAGTTCCAAGCGAGTTAAAGAACACGTGGTTTGGGGACCAGGCCCCAGAGCCGGACAAGCACTAATGCTTGGTTGTCGGGCGCGGGCTTTATTACACGGAAACTTTGCRCCAACACTTGAAGATGTGATCGCCTTGGCACCAGCAGCATTAAAACACCGTATGGCTTTGGGGTTTTCCGCCAAGGCCGAGGGCGAAACAGTTGAGACTTTAATTGCCGCATTGTTGCAGGAAATAATCTGACCTTGCCGATAAAGACTCAACATACATCTAATCAACAAGCCAACGAATTAGCGGCCAGATACCCGGCTTTACTTAGTGAAGCCAGACGGATCAGTGCCAATGTCATTCATGGCTCACATGGCCGCAGGAAACGTGGCAGTGGCGAAACTTTTTGGGAGTTTCGTAGAGCCAGAGACGAAGATCCAGCCAGCGCAATAGACTGGCGACGTTCGGGGCGTTCTGATGCTTTATTTGTCCGTGAAACCGAGTGGGAAGCTGCAAATACAATATTTCTATGGCGTGACAGCTCGGAACAAATGAACTGGCGGTCAAGCGATAAACTACCATTAAAGCGCGATCGAGCGGCGGTATTATTAGCAGCTTTGGGTATTGTATTATTACGAGGCTCGGAACGGTGCATGGTTCCTGGGGTTTCGCAAAAACCCGGCACTGGTATTGGCGCTATCGAGCGCATAAGCCGTGAAATCATCACCGGCACTAGTTTGGCCAATTCGATAATTTTGGATAACTCTCGCAATCATGCACATTTGGTAATTGCCTCGGATTTTTTGGAAGGTGCGCAAGTTTGGTCACAAAGACTAAACCGGATACGCCAAAGCGCAGTTTCAGTAGTATTGCTACACATTAGTGATCCGGCTGAAGAAAACTTTCCATTTACTGGTCATGTTTTGTTTGAAGACAGCGGCAATGCTGAGAAAATTGACATGGGTCGGGCGCAAGCAGCCAAAGAAATATATCAACAGCGGTTTGCAGCTGGCCGAGAACAAATCAAAGATTTTGCCAGCAAAAACAACTGGCATTTTTTGAGCCATAGAACCGATAAGCATCCGGCAAGTGTGTTTTTGGCGCTATATCAATGTCTGGACAGTAAATAATGTCAGGTTCGATAATTTTCCTAAACCCGTGGAGTTTGCTTGGGCTGTTATTATTGCCGATTTTTTGGTTGATACTATCAGCATTACCACCACAGCCGATTTTACAAAAATTCCCGCCGATCCGCTATTTACGCGATTTGCAAGATAAAACTGCCAGCCCGCAAAAAATCCCTTGGTGGTTACGGGTTTTGCGCCTTGGCATTGTTGCCAGCATAATATTAGCACTTAGCGCACCGGTAATATTGCCGCGCAGCGATACTATTTATGATCGGCCGGTATTGCTGGTGATTGATGATGGCTGGGCCAACGCCGCAAATTGGCCAACAATTCAATCCAGTGCCAAAGCTATTATTACCGCTGCTGACCTGGCCGAGCAACAAATAGCCATGGTTTTTACCAGCGCAGTTCAGCAAAACCAAAACATTGCCTTTGAGCCTTATGGGCAATTAGTAGAAAAACTGCAAAACCATCACCCGCAGGCATTTGCAGCAAACCATGGCCTGCTGGCCGATATATTACAGCAATCAGCATTGGTTAAACAACAATCACCAATGCAGAGCATCTGGTTAAGCGATGGCAATGATTATGGCCAAGCAGAGGTTTTATTGGATACTTTGTCGGCTATCGGCAAATTGCAAATATTGCATGACCCTAAGCAAAATAATTTACGGATCAATGCACTTACAATTGAGCCATCTGGCCTAAAGGTGACGATTAGCTCCACTACAAGAACTAATGGCATGGTGGCGGCGCAAGATAAAAACGGCAATGTCTTGGCGCGAAATTCATTTGCGATACCCAAAAACCAAACAAGCATTGATGTAACAATGCCAATACCTCTAGAATTGCGCAACCGAATGAGCGCCTTGCGCATTGAGGGTGTTACATCAGCCGCCGCAGTGCATTTGGTTGACAGTTCATGGGCAATACCCCGATTGGGTATCATTGCCGGACGCAATCAAAACACTGATCAACCGTTATTGTCCGAGCGGTTTTATTTAGAAAAAGCTCTACGGCCATTTGCGCAGATCAGCACTATTGATATCAATCAGACCGAAGCGCAATTGCCACCAATTATTGTTTTACTGGATACCGGTAAATTATCTGATAGCGCTTATTTGCGCCTGTCTGAATATGTAGAAAATGGCGGTTTATTGATCCGCTTTGCCGGGCCAAGGCTGGCCGAGCG
The DNA here is from genome assembly GCA_002733735.2 of Robiginitomaculum sp. Classification (GTDB taxonomy): domain Bacteria; phylum Pseudomonadota; class Alphaproteobacteria; order Caulobacterales; family Maricaulaceae; genus Robiginitomaculum_B. The sequence goes on from NVWT02000007.1 coordinate 20,113, forward strand.
ACAAGACGATTTAATACCAGTTCCATTACGATCCGGTGGCCGCTTGCTTGGCAGCTCGTTAGGCTGGGAGCAGCCACAACAATTATCGCCTTTTGACGGCAATAGTCCGTTTTTTGGCCTTGATCACAGCCAACAAATAAACGTCACCATGCAGGTTYTAGCCGATAGCWCRCCCGGCCTATCCGATCATGTTTGGGCGCGRCTTAGCGATGGMACGCCKTTGGTAACCTCGGCAGTTCGTGGCTCTGGGCGRATTGTKCTGTTTCATGTAACCGCAGCTCCTAACTGGTCRCAATTACCGTTGTCGGGAATTTTCGTKRCCATGTTAMAACGCATATTACCATTAGCAGCAAATCCGATTGCTGATCTGGATAATAATATCAACAATAACCCRATGCTTGACTTAAAAATATCCTTAAMKGCCAAAGGGCAATTAACTGTCCCSGRTGGTAGCCACAAAATATTAGCCGCCAATGCAGAGCCTCAGCCGGTAAGCGCAGAACACCCAGCTGGCCTTTGGAGTAATGGGCGAGTTTCATTGGCCAGAAATGTTCTAGATAATCTTAGCTTAAGCGAGTTTCCAGATGTTGATAATGATGTGCGCATCGGACAAATGAACAATGCAATAACAATTCGTTTTGCCGGGTTTCTATTGGCCTTGGCACTGATTTTGTTGATCATTGATAATTBTCTGATTTTKATTTTATCAAGAAAATTTTTHACVBATAAATCRTCAATNAANACGGCAGNTTATTGTATTGBTATTGGCCTTAACTGGCAGCTCTGTGTTCACGGCAAAACCGGCAATGGCCGAAGAAATTGATCCATTTAAGGTGATAGATCAAACAAGACTGGCTTATGTCACTACCAATAATTCTGCCATTGATCGGCTTAGTCATGCCGGACTTAATGGCCTGTCGCGAGAATTGTATTTACGAACAACAGTTGAGCCAGCAGAGCCGGTGGCGATCAACCTTGAAGYMGAYGATCTAAACGTRATTTTATTATTATATTGGCCGCTATTGGGCGAAGTTAAATTGTCCGATGCGGCAATCATCAAATTAAATACTTACCTTAAAAACGGTGGAATGTTGGTGATCGATACCCAAGATGCTGGTTTACGAGCATTAAGCGCCGGCGGTGTTGATCCTGCTCTTAAATCACTGTTCTCGCAAATTGACGTTCCGGCTTTACGCCAAGTGCCAAAAGACCATGTTTTGACCAGAGCTTATTACCTAATTGAAACTTTTCCCGGGCGATATTCCGATGCGCCGGTTTGGGTCGAGGCCGATCGCAAAGGCTCGTCATTAGATGGGGTTTCATCATTGGTAATTGGCAGCAATGATTGGGCGGCAGCTTGGGCGATAGATAAAGAAGGACAACCATTGGCCGGCTTAGCTGGGCAAATAGACAATCAACGAGAAATGGCCAACCGGTTCGGGATCAATTTGGTAATGTATGTGCTGGCCGGCAATTATAAGGCCGATCAAGTGCATATCCCCACCTTGCTGGAGCGTTTGCAACAATGACCTCTAGCATCACTATTGCCCCGCTTATTCCGTTGTTTTGGTTATCAATTCTGTGCGCTATAGCTGCTATCGGCGCAATATCAATTGGCTGGTATCGCCCGATATGGCTGGCTTTGCGAATGTTAGTAATTGCCGGCCTTGGTATAATTGCTCTTGGGCTAGGGCAGACAGAGGCCGAACACGAATATTTATCCGATATTGCCTTATTGGTTATAGATGACAGCTCCAGCATGCAGATGAGCAACCGAGCCGAAATTCGCCAGCAAATGATCGAAACTATCCGTGGGCAGGCCGAGCAAATTGACGATCTTGAATTATTGGAAGTTACCGTTGCCGACAGCGCAGATGGCACTAGGTTATTTGACAGTTTAGCTGCTGGCCTTGATCAAATACCCCAAGGCAGGTTGGCAGCAGTAATTACCCTTAGTGACGGAATTATTCATGACAATGCGCCCGCAAAATTACCCGATGCACCAATACACGCACTGATCATTGGGGATCCGCAAGCAGGCGATCGAGCTTTGACAATAATCGAAGCTCCAAAATTTGGAATAGTTTCCGAAGATGTAAGCTTTAAGATCCGCGTTGATGATTTTGGTCAAGCACAGACTGCAAATGCAATAATTGTCTTACAGCTTTCTGGAGAGCCGGAATTACGCACACGAGTGAAAACCGGTATTGATGTAACGGTCAACATGCCGCTTACCCGCCGTGGCAGCAATTTGGTCGAGATAAGCGTCGAGCCTGCCGCCAAAGAGCTAACTCTAAATAATAACCGTGCCGTGGTTGAGATAACCGGAGTTAGGGAACGTTTACGGGTATTGCTGGTTTCCGGTGAGCCTTATGCCGGGGTGCGGGCATGGCGTAATTTGCTAAAATCCGACCCGGCGGTCGATCTGGTGCATTTTACGATTTTACGCCCACCAACCAAACGTGACGCAACCCCACTAAACGAGATGGCCTTGATCGCTTTTCCCACCAGAGAACTGTTTGTAAACAAATTACAAAGCTTTGATCTGGTGATATTTGATCGCTATACAAGGCGCGGTGTATTGCCCTTATTATATCTGGAAAATGTCGCTAGATATGTTGAAAATGGCGGCGCATTAATGGTTGCCGCCGGTCCGCCCTTTGCCAGTGGTGGCTCCTTGGCAAATACATTTTTGGCCGGGGTTTTACCAGCCCGTCCCGACGCAAACATTCACACCCAGCCATTTACTCCGCAAATAACCGATACCGGAAAACGCCATCCGGTTACTTCTGGCTTTATCGAACAACAAGATAATTGGGGGCGTTGGGGACGGGTGATCGGTGTTAATAAAATCAGCGGTGAAACAATATTGTCCACTGATGACGGCAAACCATTATTGTTATTGGATCGAGTTGGAAATGGACGAGTAGCATTATTGTTAAGTGATCAAGCATGGCTATGGTCAAGAGGTTTTGAAAATGGCGGCCCGCAATTTGAGCTATACCGGCGGCTTGCTCATTGGTTGATGAAAGAACCGGAATTAGAAGAAGAAGCATTAAGCGGAAGCATCAAAAACGGACAGTTACAGGTTCGTTTGCAAACTTTAGCCAAAGAGCCGCCAGTAATAGAAGTTCAGTCTGCTGACGGTCAAAGCTGGCAATTACAGCTTACAAGCAATGCTGCCGGTGTGTTTACCGGCTCGATAAACATGCCTGATAATATTGGAATGTTAACATTAAAAGCAGGCGATTTGCTGGCCGTGGCAACACAAGGGCGGCTAAATCCACCAGAATTGGCAAACTTAAAACCGGATGCAAAAATTCTTGGATCATTGGCGAAAGCAACAAATGGCGGACAATTTATACTGGCCGATATTGATCAGCAAATTTCCCTACGCCGGACAAGACCACAAGACAGACAAAGAGGCCGCAACTGGATTGGACTACAACAAAACAAATTCAGCATACAAACCAACACCACCAGCCGGCCTTTGTTGGATTATTGGATTTATTTGTTACTACTTCTGTCGCTATTTGGCCTAATGTGGCTGCGTGAGAAAAAATAATAGCGCTGTTCCAACGGCTCCTCTTGCCTCCGAACGGGACGTTAGCTCACTGATAAAGAATGTAGTATCAACAGAAACAAAATCTGCTATTACCAGTACATGACGATAGTACGATTTATTACAGTGACGGCAATTATATTGTCGGCGCTCATACTGCACGAGCTACATTCAGTAAATCTATTCTCTTCATTTCCCTTTCTCGCGAGTGAAATTGGATGGTGGTTGATTGGANTTCTTTTKGNTTRCYTACATCGTGGYTATCGARAGAAAAAACTTATCATCGGTCGGTATTCGAAACTTCTCACGGTCAACCTTTTCAACAGCAGCAATCGGTTTCTTGCTCGCTCTTTTGGGCGTTGCGGGTTTTGGCTTAATTACTCAAATTACAGGCCTCAACCCCTCTGGCACAGTGGAACAATTGAACAAAACGGCAACAACTCCGTGGTGGGAATTATTTTTTTTCTTCCTGCGTGTGGGTGTTATCGAAGAGCTAATCTTTCGTGGATTCGTGATCTCAAGAGCAATCGACCTAGGTGCATCCCGAGGGCTTGCATTATTTATTTCCACTGTTTTGTTCATACTACCGCATGCATTGTTCTGGCCCGGCCCCCACCTAATACTCGTCACCTTTTCTAGTTTAGCTTTCGGAATTATCTTTATATGGAAGCGTGACCTTCTGGCGTGTGTCCTTGCCCATATTGGATTTAACGTCGTGGGTGTCAWAGTTGCGAGTTTAGCTTGAGAGTTCTGTGTTCGATCATTGAACCTGATTTAATGCCCGCTTCTGCCCCGAAAGCTGATGACACAAATATCCTCAATGCTGCCATTAGAGAATATAAGATAAATATTTTATGCACCTAAAATTTTACATTGCCTCTGGATGGATAAACATACAATTCCGTATCAGTTTTCTGTATTTTCCAGGGCTAAGTTTTGTGTAATCGGTATAAACGCTTCGAGAAGGTCTGCATAAATATCGGCAAAGTCAAAAAACGCATCTGTGCGCCTATTAGTAGATATTGCGATAGAGATGCCATGTTCTGGTACAATCATTAACCAGCATTGGCTACCCTTTGAAATACCACCATGATTGAGGTGGGTGACATTGCCGACACTTTTTATTGTCCATGATTTACGCCGCCAACCAATAGCATAATCTTGTATGTTAACATCGCCGTTAATAAGACTAACTGGCTCCCAAAAGTCGTTACGGACATCAGGAGCTATGAAGTCTTCATCAAGCCATGCTGTTCCCAATCGTGCCAAGTCAGATGGCGATGCTACAAAACCGCCAGCAGCAAGTTTATGACTCAAGTCGACGGAGCGCCATGGTTTAACCTGCCGCTCTTTGGTCTGGTAAGAAACTGCGCGATGTTCGAGATTATTTCGCGCTGTATCCGGCTCTATAGTGTGCAAACCAAGTGGTGAAAACACGGTCTCATCCATTAGTTTCAAATAAGGCAATCCACTTGCCTCTTGCATCACTGCGCTGAGCAATATGGTTCCATAGCTAGAATACAAAAAATCACTTCCGGGCGAGTATACAARCCCGGAGCYATCAAACATGGAAAGAGCRKCTTTCGGATTGTTAAAATGCGATGTTAAAGCAAGGCTTTTATAGAAACCGATCCAGTCGGTATTCTCTTCATATCCAGGCAAGCCAGCAGTATGAGATGCAAGTTGTCTTGCGGTTAAGCCGGCCCATGAATTATTGGGTAAATCAGGAGCGTAAGTTGAAATAGGCACATCTAAATCAAAGCTTCCTGCTGTCACTAGCCGTGCTAGTCCGGTTGCTGTCACCGCCTTAGAGGTTGAACCAATTCGATAAACGGTTGACGGCGTGGCCGCAATGCCAGCTTTTACATCTTGCCACCCTACTGCGCCTGCCCAGACAAGTTTACCGTCTATTGCAACGGCAGCCGATAAACTTGGCGCTTGGATTTTGCTGCGACGATCTGCGAGCAATGCCAAGCTAGTATTCCCGGCGGCGAGGTAGATATCATCATAAAGCTCTTGCTTAGCAGGAGAATTATCTTGCAGTTCCACCCAACCAAAAGGTAATCTAGCTTTCTCGAATTGATTTGAAACAAAACCGTATATTGGCCACCCCAACCAAAGAACGAGACCTGCCAACACTATAAGAGACAGCTTGGCAAAGCTTAGTCTTTTGATACGTCCAGTTTCCATTTTCCCAAGCTAGGGTAACTGATTAGGAAATGCAATAACTCCGGCTAGCAATACGCTGGCCTTGTAGGCAAACCTCTATATCTATCAGAATTCCTTGCTCCTCGCCACTAGCCGGAATCACCCTGTTTATCCTTCGGCAGGCTCAGGATGAGGCGGGCGATGCAGTTTTTCCATCACCTCTAGCAGCAATTACAAGCATGGGTGTCGATCTACGCTGGCATAGTGGGTGCTTGGAGCCGTCAAGAATTTACCCCTCATCCCAACCTTCTCCCACAGGGAGAAGGAGTCCGCCTAGTAATGTTTTAGTATTTCACCGCGAGACAAAAGGAGGGTGAATAAGGGTCACATAGCCATTCATACGTAACCCTTAATTAGCAACCATTGCCAAAGAAATTACCTGCACCAAGGCTTGATTGGCAAAGATTTAGCACTTATTGCTCCCTACCTACCCTTGAGCGATGGGGATAAGTTCCAAGCATGCTCGCCCAAAGCCCATTTGTTATAATGGTCATGCAAATGATCTTTACAGGCTCTCTTGCTGCTCTTTGACATGGTAAATATACGCTAAACCTAATAAAACGTGGGTTTTAATAGGCATTGCTTTAGTAATCGGCAAAACCAATATTGTTTCGTGGTGAGTTTTTTTAAGCTTTATCCACTGGAAAAACATTAAAACATGAGGTCTGTTTTTATTTAAGCACTGAAAACCGGAATTTGAAAAAAAATCCTGCCCCGAATTAACAGAGGCAGGATTAAAATTCAACGTTCAAAAAGACAAGAGAATTTAGGCTTGTCCACCATTTTGTTGCGCTTTGAAATCACGGATTAGCTCCATATTTAACAGCCGCTGCCAATTTGCTTGTGACATTTTATGAGAGTACATTGCGGCCAAACCACCGTTATCGCGCAATTCTGCTAGTTTTTCTGGTGCCAGATCCAGAATTTTCTGATCTGAGATACCCATATAAGTACCCATTTTCTGTTCAACAGCAACGGTCTCGCCCTCTTTAGGAGCGGCAACTTTAACATCTTGAGTCTCAAACATGTCTAATTCTTGCATTACTCTTACGAAGTTTTTAGTTCCTTGAGCTTCCGCTTCATAATTTTTTACAAATTCAACTGCCTGCTTGGTGCTTTCTGATAGCTCATTTCCCTCAAAAAATGGAGCCGCAGAATTTTCAGTAACCATCGGTGAAGCGCGATCAAAACAAATCATCATATTCCCAGGGTCATCATTATTCATTGCCGAAGCAAACGGGTATCTTCGTACAAAAGCTGGAATGTATGCACCCTCTACGAACTCACCGGCATCAGTTATAAATACATTAGAGTTTAACTTCACTCCCATCACCGCAGCCGGACTTCTTTCTTCTCCGGCAAATACAATCGGGTAATTCATTGCCGCATGTATAAACTCGGTCACCGTTATTGGCACTAATTGGGTTTCAAGCAAAAACGCATAAGGCTGCTCAGTAAGGGGAGTCAGTCCCAATTTACTGTGCTCTTGAATATTTAGTAATTCCGGTTGTTTGTAAAACAGCATATTACCTGTGATGGTGTTTGCTGATGCTTTAGTTTCGTCTGCCATTTTAATTGCCCTGAGCCTGAAAAAATAATTATTGGCGCGTCATAGCGGATCATTCACCTAATGCCAACACCCATTAGTGATAACAAAAAGATTCTGTTGCAAATCAACACTACTAACAACAACAATTTTCATAAAATGCAAACAATCGATTTTACCGTGTTTTTAAGAAAATCTGATAAACCATAAATAAGAAAGCTGGAAAAACCGGCTCAACCCAAGGGGAATGTCATGGGACTGCAAAATAAATTTGTAGATTTACGCATATTATTAGTTAAGCCAGATGCAGCTGAATACGACCTTTTACAAATGACTTTAGAGGGCTTTCAGTTCGATCAGTTTGAACAGGTATCCGATGCACAAAGTGCGCTGGATCARCTYTATTTCAATAATTTYGATCTAATGATACTGRCAAATAATCTATCTACAGAAACGCTAGACCAACTGCTGGGCAACATTACTGCCGGTATTMATGATAGTTACGAGAAACTRAGCATCATATACTTAGGAAAACAAAATAAAGTGATAGAGCGCCATAAAATCAATAAGTTGCAGTTTATTGTGCCTAATGGTGATCTGCAAACATTCAAAGATGATTTGAAAGCGACCTTCAATAAAACGATCAAGGATAATCAGATGATTAAAGTTACCAACGGTCGTTGCCAAAGCAATGAACTTGATAATCGATAACTAGGTTTCTGACCCTAGGCTCTGTAGGCAATAATACTACCCAGCTGATGCCTAGCTAATTTCCAAGGCTTAAGCTACTCACCCTCCAAGGAGCCTAACAGGTGTCTAGCTTGCGCTGCTTGCTGGTCACCGCCGCCCAAAGACAGAGCCTCTTCATAATATTTGCGAGCGGTTTTCTCATCACCATTGTCCTGGGCGATGGCTCCAAGACCGATATAGGCGGCAAATGTTTCAGGATCAAAAGTMAGCAAGCGTTCAAATACTTCTCTGGCTTCCTTGTCTTTCCCCTCACGAGCCAGACATGAGCCAAATCTGGCTAGCTTGTCCAATGCCCATGGATCGACGCTAATTGCTTGYTCAAGCTCATCACATTGCTGTTGGCTCAAATTTCCAGCTACTTTTAACGAAGCCTCGCGGATCATACCTGTCCCAAGGGGTTTGGATATTGGMGCTCTTTGTAACTGATCTTCGCCATCACTACCCGAATTTGTTTCHGTTTCGGGCTGTATATCTGCTATTGTCGGCTTATCATCAGTTGGCTGCTTCTTTTGCGTTGTTGCTGCCTTAGGCTTTTGTTGGGGTACTATTGTTGTTTTACTGATCGGAACAACTGGATTTGCTGCTAATAGAACTCTTGGTTTTTGTTCAATGTTTCTGGCAAACACTGCCGTTACCAGAATTGCTCCACGGTATACATCAGCAGTGGCGCTCAAAGCCGGATCAGATAATTTGATCCGTAACCTTAGTCCACCTGGCGCAGGAATAATCCGTAATGAACTAATCAAAGAGGAACTTACCGGACTTAAGCTAGCGGCACTATTGTCCACTCCAAGAATATCCACATCCATGCCATCATCGGTTATAAATACTTTGACGGCACTTGGTTGCTTATCAAAGGAGAACATGATTTGAGCAGTATCGGTTTTGGCAGTAAATACTACATCACGTAATTCAGCAAATGCTTGATTGCTAAGCGACAGCATCACCAAGGTTCCCACCAATAAAAACAAGTTTCTCATTCAATATGCCTAATCGAAGCTATTTAACCTTTAGGTATTGTCTACATGGATTAATCTTGCGTAAAGGATTTGCGCTAAACGGCAAAAAACTTTATGAAGCACCATAAATAAAAATATCAAAATAAAGGAAAACCCCATGCGCGAAGCTGTCATTGTCTCAACCGCCCGTACTCCCATCGGCAAAGCCTATCGTGGTGCATTTAACGACACCCAACATCAGGCTCTGGGCGGTCATGCGATTAAACACGCAGTAAAACGTGCCGGGTTAAATGGTAGTGAAGTTGATGACGTGATCATGGGTACGGCGATGCAACAAGGTTCTGCGGCACAAAACCCGGCACGGCAAAGCCTAATTAGAGCTGGCTTATCTGAAACAGTTGCTGGAATGAGTGTCGATCGGCAATGYGCATCGGGGATGATGGCTATTTCRATAGCTGCAAAVCARATYATHTGYGATGGHATGGATATTTGCDTTGGTGGCGGCACTGAAAGTGTTTCTCTAGTTCAAAATGACAAGATGAATTTGTTTCGHGCBGBKGATCCDTGGATNCAAGAAAACAAACCTGAGCTTTATATGTCGATGCTAGAAACAGCCGAGATCGTCAGCAAAAGATATGCGGTGTCCAGAGAAGCCCAAGACGAATACGCATTACAATCACAACAACGTACCGCAGCTGCACAAGCWGCCGGCAAGTTTGATGATGAAATTGTACCAATGTCTTCTTCTATGAAAGTGATGGATCGCGAGACCAAAGAAATTTCCGACCATGATRTTACATTGAGCAAAGACGAAGGAAATCGCCCCAGCACCACATTGGAAGGTCTGCAATCCTTAAAACCAGTGTTTAAGGGCGGGCAACAAATTACCGAAGGGCAATTCATTACTGCGGGTAATGCTTCGCAACTTTCAGATGGCAGTTCGGCCAGTGTRTTGATGGAAGCMGGTGAAGCTGCAAGAAGAAACCTAACGCCACTTGGTATTTACCGCGGCATTGCCGTAGCAGGAACKGCACCAGATGAAATGGGTATCGGGCCAGTTTTTGCAGTTCCTAAATTACTTAAAGCCAAYGGCCTAAGCATGGAYGATATTGGCCTTTGGGAGTTAAACGAAGCCTTTGCRGTACAGGTTTTGTATTGCCGTGACAAACTTGGTATCGACAATGATAAGATGAACGTAAACGGTGGCTCTATCTCTATTGGTCAYCCATATGGAATGAGCGGCGCACGTATGGTTGCTCATGCACTTATCGAGGGCAAAAGACGCGGCGTTAARTATGTTGTTTGYACCATGTGTGTTGGTGGYGGCATGGGYGCAGCAGGCCTGTTTGAAGTTGTTTAATCGGAATAGTTCTTATCTGCGATAAATATAGTTTTGAGCTTCAATGGCCGTTTCACACTAACACTTGCCAGCACTAAAATTCCGGCCATAATTCCTAAATTTTTGATAAAACTTTGCAGTTCACGAACCGCGGATCCGCCGGAATAATTCCAAAAATCATGTAAGCCATAGTTGATAATTAAAATATAAATCACAAACCCAAGGCAGCTAATTCTGACAAATCGATTGCTCATCAATGCAATGGCTCCAGCTATTTGTGCAATGCCGGCAATATACAATAACACACCCGCGTACGGAATACTGTGATGATGCATCAAAGCTAATTGCAGGTCTGGTGCTAAAATCTTTGCCACTCCCGGAGCCAAGAAATACAGTCCTAAAAGATAGCGACCTAATAATAGATAAATCCCTGACGAATTAACAGTCATACTAGCCATTTCCTTGTTTGTTTAGAATTTGCGCTATTAAACTAAACCTCATTTCTACATAGAAATTATTGCCAAACCAGAGTCAGCATCTAAGGCCAAGGTCTAATTTGTCGCACCGCGTTCAAGTCTGCTAACTAAATTAGCATCAATCAATCCGGTTTGAGCCAAGCCATTGTCACGTTCGTATGAGATCACCGCTAGTCTGGTTCTTTCGCCAATACTTCCATCTGCTGGCCCAGGAGAATAGCCCATTCTGGATAACAATATCTGGGCACGACTAATTGTCGTTTGATCATTAACTTGCGGRCGAGCCCACGTTACATTGTGAAACACTCCGTTCGCCGCCATATCAAGAGGGCGTGGTTTAAACCTAGCGGTAATTTTATTAGCTTCAGCAATTGCTTCTGCTGGAAGAGCGGTTTTTAGTGTCTCAAGCTTTCTGGTAGCACCACGATCACCTTGCTTGGCAGCTATCGCGTACCAGGCATAAGCATCAGGGACACTTTTAGGCACGCCTAAGCCCTGCTCRTAAAGCAAAGCAAGRTTGAATTGTGAGTTGGCTAAACCTAATAATGCAGCCTCCTCAAACCATTTAGCAGCGCTTTCATAATTTTGTGGAACCGTTTTGCCCTCAGCATGGAACATTGCTAAATTGTGCATTGCCCGGCGGTTACCACCATTAGCCGCCCGCTCTGTCCAACGACGAGCTTCTTCTTCATCAATAGCTAAACCAGTTCCATTTTCGTAATACTTGGCCAACTGGTATTGCGCCGCAGGCAGACCGCGATTGGCGGCTTGCTGCATATAAGTTGCCGCCTGTTCCGCTTGCTGGCTATCGAGCAACGTGCTTGCATATTGATATTGAGCAATCGGATCACCTGCTATAGCTGCCTGTTGTAAGCTTGGCCTAGAAGATACTGGATTAGTATTTACCAATGTTACCGGTGGATTAGAGCTAATTGTTTGTACAGCGTTGGTTATAACTGGTGCTCTTGATACGGATTGCGCTGGCTCTTGTGATCTTTGAGCTTGCTGCTTTACCGGTGTTGTAGCCTGCTTATTTGATCCATTATCCGCATTACTTGTTACTGGCGGCTTCACTGTAGTTTCGGTTTTTGCCATCAATTCGGGCGTTACTGCTCCGGCTTCTACGGCAGAATCTACTTGGCTTGGGGCAGTCGTATCATTTTGAACTATTTCATACGAAGCTGTCAAATTATCAGAGCCATCAAGAACTGGGTCGGAAAACTCTTGTTGCGCGATCATCGGGCCAGCATTTGCTGCCCCTCCAAAATCAAGCATTGCAACAGATGCAGCGCCGCCAATAGCAATGATTGCAAACAGGCTAGCRGCAACCAATAATTTTCKATTSCCRCCRGYRGNNNCAGCCTTTGTCATGCCAGCTTGCRTTGGAGCAGACGGRCCTGCGGGATAYTTGGTCTTTTGTGACGTTTGCGATGATTSTAATACAGAACGRCGGGCGGCTGCCATAAAGTCCTGATCAGCTGTTGCCCCAATGCTCAAAGGTTGATTAGGCGGCGTTGATTCATATCCAGCGGAATATTCAGGCGGGGCACCGAATGTCTCTTGCTCGCCCAATGATGGCAAGCCAGGCTCTGTATAAGCACCATAAATATCTTCATGGGCAGCACCTATATCTGGAGCATGGGGAGAAACTAGTTCTTCCGCCTGTCCGTACAAGGCTTCATCTTGTTCCCAAGATTTGTCTTGCCGTGGCTGTTTACTCTCTATTTCCCCGTCTTGTTCAATGTCTTGTTCAGAAAATGGCGGAGTTGCACTTTCTTCGATAACTACCAAGCGATCCGTCAACTTATTTAAAGCCTGCTGCAACGGTGAAAGATCATCGCTTACTTGGTCTACACTTTCGTCCAGTCTTTGATGAACTCGTTGTAAAGCCTCTTCAACTAGCTCTGCGGTTCTTACTTCGGATGCTCGTAAGCGCACCTCTAAATCATTCTCAGCAGCTTTGTCTTTCTCTTTTTGATCTATATTATCCAATCTAACTTCAAGTCTTTTAGCAACATCAGCCATAGACTGACCAACCTTGTCCAAAGCACTTGCAGTGCTGTGTTGCATTTCGACAATTCTGTCTTCTGTTTTTTGCTCAGATTTTTCCAACCGGCCTTCAACAGCATCGCCCAATTTTGCAACAGCTACAGCAATTTTTTCCAAAGTACTGGCATGGCGATTTTCAGTATTGGCAAATTTTTGTTGCATACTGTTAAGAGCATCATCCATTTGCGCTATTTTGGGATTAGCCGCATGTGCCTCGATTTGCGCCGCTAACTGACCTCTAGTTTCAGCAACCACTTTAATTAGCTCACGACTGATCAAAGAAAACTGATCATCAAACTTTTTTGACAAGCCAATATCTGAATTTTGCGCTAAATTGGTTTCAGCAGATTTTAGGCGAGTATCAATGCTAACAAAACTGGCTTCTAACGTGCGGATCGCAGCATCCGTCTGTTTTTCAGCTTGCGCCAGCCTTTGACTTATTTCGTCAGAACGATTGTTGATCAGTTCTACATCTTTACCGACTTCGTGGCGAATAGCACTATTATTGGTGTCCGTTTGTTCACCAATAGTGTCAACGCGTCTGGCGGTGTCTTTTAATTCGCGCGAAAATTTGGTGGCAAACTCTTCTAGTTCAGTACCCGATTGGCCAAGGCGTACATCTAGGGTTTGCAGAGAATTTTCCAACTGCTTGGTAACATCAACTTGGCTACCTTCTACGCCCTCAAGACGCGCCAGCAAACCAAGAACAGTTTGATCAATTCCGGTTATTGCCAAAGTCGAGCGATGTTCAGTGGCCTCTAGCCTACGAGCCAAATTCTCAATTTCAGTGAACAAATGCTGATCGCCCGCTGGCCTATGTTCTGCCCTGACCGGCTGATTAGATGATGGGCTTTGATGCATAAGGTATTCAGAAGAGGGAAATATGCCTCTTGCGGAATGATTTTGGTTTTGCCTAATGTCAGAGTTAGCAGTGTCAGAATTAGAGGTGCCCGAATTAGAGGTGTCAGGCTCAAGCATTTTTACACTTAACCATTCACCCAAAGTCATGCCACGACGCTGCGCCGCTTCCTTAGCCACAGCACGAGCTTTAGGATCAATTCCCTTAACACTCCAAGGACCGTTACCAGCCATCCGAATCACTCCCCTAACGGATAAGTTTCCACATTAGCACCATGATATATGGTGTAAACCAAAGTCATACACTACTATATCTTGCGGTATTGCCCAGAACTACCGGTAACACCACGTTAATCGAGGTTAACAAATCATATATTTGCGTTAACATCGGGTAAACATCATTAACCATAATGCGAAAATCCAAATGAAATTCAAAACTATTGCCTTGCCGCACCGAAATAAACTCTCCGCCGATGAAGCCACCGCCAATGCGAGGAGCTTCTTTTTGGAAATGACAAACCGGCGCACAGTGCGTGATTTTTCGCCTGAACCAGTACCAGCATCTGTAATAAAGTGGGCAATACGCACCGCCGGAACCGCCCCTTCTGGCGCCAACAAACAGCCTTGGACATTTGTTGCGGTTTCAAATCCGCAGGTAAAAGCGAAGATCCGCGAGGCTGCCGAAAAGGAAGAGAAGATATTTTACGCCGGCAAAGCAGGCAAACAATGGTTAAAGGATCTGGCACACCTTGGTACTGATGAACACAAACCGTTCTTAGAAACAGCTCCGTGGTTGATCGTGGTTTTTCAACAGAACTACTCGATTGATGAGGCCTCTGGCGAGCGATCAAAGCATTATTACATTCAAGAAAGCGTTGGCTTGGCCAGCGGTTTGCTTATTGCCGCTTTGCACAAAGCGGGCTTGGCCACACTGACACACACTCCATCGCCAATGGGTTTTTTGCGTGATTTGCTTGGCAGACCAAAGTCGGAACGCGCAGTGATGATCGTAGTTGCCGGCTTTGCGGCTGATGATGCACGGGTTCCAGATATTGAACGCAAGCCTCTTGATGAAATAGCTAAATTTATTGAGTAAAGTGGTCACTGATCCTACGCCATGTGGGAGCGGTATGGCCGGTAGTTGGCTCGGTATTACGACAAAGCGCAGAACGGTATGGCCTAATAAATCCTGACCCTAACTTCTCAAAAGCTCATCAGATTTTACCACAAAGCTATATTCTGTTTTTGCTGTCCACTTGCTTTGCCTAACATCGGACGTGCTAACAAAGTCAGCCAGCACCATATCTGGTTTGACCAACATCCGAATATAGCCGGTGTATTTAGTATCGTGCAGCAGCAAAGCCGGATTTTTCTTCTCGGTTAGCTCTCCAAAATTAACTCCCGGCGCAGAGACGTAAGCAAAATTACCCGGACTAGAAACACCCGAAGTCCCAAGTTCTGTTCCAATACGGTTTCCTTTCTTGTCCAACAGATTTGCGGCCATGAAGTCATGAGTATCACCAGTGACCACCAACAAATTAGCTCCAGCTTGTTTGGCTTTATTATAGAAGCGTTCTCTTGCTGCTGGATAACCGTCCCAACTATCTAGGTTCAATAACGGGTTTAACCGCGAGCGCTGGAAATACTGGTAATATAAAGGCTCGCTACGTTTGACGATCCATTTCAACCAAGCAGGCAATGTTTTCATATAATCCGGTGATCGGGTTTCAGTAAACAAGGTTTGATTGCCAATAATTTGCCACTTCTGACCAGATTTTACCGAAGTTTGCAAAGCATTTTCAACAAATTCAGATTGCGCATCTCCTAACATTCTTCGCGTCTGGTCACCTAATACTTCTTGTTCAAAAACCCGCAGCTTTTCCTGCACTTGTTTGTCGTTCGGATCAGCATCATTAGGCACTGGAAACTGATCAAAAGTGATCGGCTCTGATCGTCCAGAAAGTCTAGTTTCCAACATGGTTAAACTAGCTAAATTACCAAAATCAAACCGGCGATAATTAGCCGATAACGGCAAGCCATTTTGCGGCTCTCTGGTTGGTGTCCAATTGTAAAATGCCTTTAACGAGGCGGCTTCTCTGGCTGCCCATGGGCCTTGGGTGTTTGGGTCATGGTTTTGCGCCCCACCCTTAAAGCTATCATTAGCGCTTTCATGATCGTCCCAAGTTAGTATCCAAGGCGCAGCAGCATGAGCTGCCTGCAAATCGGGATCACGATGATATTGTGCGTATCTTTTGGCATAATCATCATAACTTACACATTCATGTTTTGGCTCTGGAACCCGCCCTAATTCTTCGGCGTGTTCTGTTGCATAACCGCCAAGCCCATATTCATAGATATAGTCACCAAGCGCTAACACCACGTCCACTGGTTCAGCTGTGGCCAAATGCGCATAGGAATGAAAATAGCCCGCCGGATGGTTAGAGCAAGAAACAATCGCCATAGACACTTGTTCCACGTTACCAATTGGCAGAGTTTTGGTTCTGCCGATCATCGAAATATTTTCACCACGAATAAAACGATAATAATAATTAGTTGCCGGATTTAGTCCGTGGACATCTACTTTCACCGGTACAATTTTCCCACCTGCAACAGCTATTTCTGCTGATTTTATCACGAAAGCAAATTCCGGATCAGTTGCAATTTCCCAACGAACACTGCCTCCGCCTTTTGTAATGCAAGTCCACAATATCACGCGCTCGCTTAACGGATCACCAGAAGCAATTCCATGTTGGAATGAACCGTTTATTGGCACAGATGAACGGGCTTTAATTTTTGGAGCGCAAGCAGCAGCTCCTAAAACACCCAAGCCGCCAGCACTTAACGTTGCCCTACGTGTCCAGCCTTTGCCGGTATCATTTTTCATCTGTCAGCCCCTAAAGTATTGCACTTATGGCAATCTGCGCCTAAGCCAAGCAGATGACAATTGAAAATCCACAATTACGACAACTTAGCGTGCTTGAAGATGCCGATGGCGAACGGGTCGATCGCTATTTGGCCAACCAGTGGCCGGATCTGTCACGGGTTCGCATACAAGCAATGTTGGCTGAGGGCAGGCTTTGTCTTGGCGATAAGCCGGTAATTAGTGCAAAAACCAAAGTTCGGTTCAAGGATTGTTTTACTTTGGATATCCCGCCACCAGTATCGGCTGATCCAGAACCAGAAGACATACCGCTGGAAATTTTATTTGAAGATCAACATTTAATTGTTCTGATCAAACCGGCTGGTCTTACCGTGCATCCAGCCGCCGGTAATTGGACCGGCACACTGGTCAATGCATTGTTATTTCATTGCGCCGGATCATTATCTGGTATTGGCGGGGTCGAGCGTCCGGGCATTGTTCATCGCCTCGACAAAGACACTTCCGGAGTAATGGTGGTTGCCAAATCAGATGTCGCGCACAGAGGTCTATCGGAACAGTTTGCCGCCCACACAGTAGAGCGAGCTTATCTAGCTCTTACCCGTGGCGCACCTTTGCCCAGGATAGGCAAGATAGAGACCCGTATTGCCAGATCCCCGCATGACCGCAAGAAACAAGCGGTGGTTCGTAATCCGGAAAGTCAGCTTGGCCGTCATGCCATTACCAATTACCAATGCCTGTCACACTACGGACAGCAAAAGGGGCAACCGGTCGGCACACCAGCGGCATCCTTGGTAGAGTGCCGCTTGGAAACTGGACGCACTCATCAAATACGGGTGCATTTAGCGCATATTGGTTGTCCGGTGCTTGATGATGCGGTTTATGGCAAACATCGCGGTAATCGCAAATTACGCCATAAAGACGGAACTAGCGCACCATTTATTGGCCGCCAAGCTTTGCATGCAAGATTATTAGGTTTCGAGCACCCAGTAACCGAAGAGTATTTAAGTTTTGAAGCAGACCTACCAAGCGACATGCAAGGACTGCTAAATTTCATCAAAGCTTTGTAAAATTCTTGAAAAACTGGATAAATAAAAACCATTACCCACCTTAATCATTTTCCCCAGTGGATAAATCTTAAAAGGGCTGACCACGAAACAATATTGTTTATGGCATTGCCTGTTTTTAGTCTTTCCCAAAACCCACGTTTTATTGGGTTGTTCGCGTATTAACAATGTCAAACAGCCGCAAGCGGGCGTTATGTAGCCACTTGCAACACCATTATAGCAAGAGCCGGCAAAGCGAGCATGGTTGAAACTTATCCCCGCTGTTCAAGTGTAGGGAAGGGGCAATGAGTGCTAAATAAGGGCTGTTTGAGAGCAAACTTATTACGTTTGTTTGCAAGTTTAGGGGCAGTTAAGGGTTAGGGTAAATGCTCGGTGCCCCTTGTTATGCACCCTTATTGTCCTCCACCTTTATGGGGGAGGTGCCCCAAAGGGGCGGAGGGGTGCTAACGCGAGAGGAAGTAAAATTAGCGTAACTGAAACTGCCTACGGATCGCCAGCAATAAGAAAAATACCATGGCGATGGAAAACAACCCATGTAATGTCATTATGATGCGAGTGAGAAATGGTTGGGCATCTAGAGCGTTTAACATGGCAGTATCGGCAAAATCCCCAAAAAATCCGGCAATTGCATTAGAAACTGGTGGCAAAGATGATTGCATGGCCATTAAGAATGAACTTCTCAAATTACCATCATCACCGCCAATCCAGTTATAAAGTAATGCAGCAACAGGCACCGCCAAAATTAGCCCAGTTAATGGCTTTAAAATACTTTGGCCATAGTCGGAAATAAACCCATACCCCCTTGAAAGACTTCGTACTAAAAGCGGCACATCCGGTGAACCATACCGTCTTTCGCGGGCTTTAGTTTCGAGGCGGGCGAATTTCATTGCCTGCCCGTAATTGCGTAAATTTTCCATGTGCTGGCGCAGAATACGAAAAGCAGATTCATACGGTTCAGCCTGTTCTTTGATATGAAACTCTTTTGTGTCTTGTTCTTTTTCTTTGCTTTTCTGGCGTAGATGCCATGTTATCCAAATATCGTCTAGCAGACCAATTTTTAGAACGGGAATAGCAAACTCTGCATCGGCAAAACTGCTGTCTGAATGAAACTTGCAATTATGAAATTTTGCCAATTCTTTGAATTCTGCCTGTTTGAAAGAAAGCCCAGCTTCAAATTCAGCATCAACAAAATTCACATACCCGTTAAATTTAGATTCTATGAGCTTTGTTAACTGACCAAACTTTGTCGCATGGAAACTGGTCACTTTCCCAAATGTGGTATGCCAGAACCTTGTTTCGTGGCCAAATACAGCATGTTCGAAACCTGTGTATATACCAAAAACGGCGTGATTGAACGTTACACCCTGGCCAAAAAGGGCGTCAGTAAAACTTGCCTCATCGCCAAAGCGAGCATCATCGAAGCTTGTCCTATCGCCAAAGCTGGCACCATCGAAAGCCGCCCTATCGCCAAGGGTGACATCGTTGAAATTAGTTTCATTGCCGAACCGTGCCCAAGTTGCATTTATATGTAAGGTGCGATCCTGCTTTTGCTGTTTGGAGGTTTCATTTATCTCCAGCTCTGATGAGAAGTCAAAATTATTGGGAAAACAAATACCTTGTAATTGCGCCTGACTTGTCGACCCAATAGCGTATTGTAGTTTTATTAAAATTCCCATTTGCCAGTTTTGCCATTTTATATGTTGCCAATCACTCTCGTTTACTACACCCCATTTTTCATTGGTGTTTCCGTCCTTGTCATGCGGCGGTAAGTGAAAACGTGTCCATTTTTTTCTAGCAAATTCGATTAAATGGTTTTCTTCCTCGCGCCAATAATCTTGTAAGGTGCGGTCATCAGGGTGATTTTCAATTTTGTGTGTGGCCAGTCCGTCCCATGAAAAATCCTTCTCCCACCATTGATCAAAATGATCCCAATAGGCCGGGTCAGGGTTTATATCTTTTTGTTCCTTGCTAAGGCTTGATCTGCTCAATTTTGGCTCTTTTACAATGGTTCACGGGATTGATTTAAGACTTGTAACATGAATGGCTAGGTTTCCACCATGGCCTTGCTTAGTCTAAATGCTTCACTGGATCACCCGAATAAGTCGGTTAATGACATATGAATCCCGTTACTCCGGACTTGTCCTTCGACAGGCTTAAGGTGAGGCCGGTGTCCAGCCACGAATGGTTGTTGCAACAAGGTCGGTTGATTATTTCGACTATTCGCTCCTACATCAATTACAGGACTGGATTGCGGATCAAGTCCGCAATGACGGACGTGGTGAACTGATTTACGTATTCATTGCGACCATTAACATAACCCCCTCCGAACGCTTCGCGCCCACCTCCCTTAGCTGCGGCGGGAGGAAAACAGCCTTTGGCTCTTTCCTTTATCTAGGGTAATCGGGCTCCCTCTCCCGGCTCGGGAGAGGGTTGGGGTGAGGGTGAACCATCATGAAGTTTGTGACGGAAAWYYKTSSYCSCSCRARYRRWSSRRGKAMWRAWARRSRGSKWGKKGWKMSMGTTATTCTTATTCCCCCTGCACCCGCTCTATCCAGCCGTTAATTTTAGCCTCTAACATTGCCATGGTCATGGCGCCGTCTTTTAAGATCTCATCGTGAAAGGCTCTAATGTCGAACTTATCGCCAAGTTCTGTTTCGGCTTGGCGGCGTAATCGCCAAATGGTCAGCTCGCCAATTTTATAGCCCAAGGCCTGTCCCGGCCATGAAATATAACGATTGGTTTCGGTTTCTATATTGTGCAAAGCCAGTGCCGAATTGTCGGTCAAACAGGACTTTGCCTGCTCGCGCGTCCAGCCAAAAGCATGAATTCCGGTATCCATGACCAAGCGACAGGCTCGCCACATCTCGTAAGTCAGCCTACCGAAATGCTCATACGGGGTTTTGTAAATCCCCATCTCGACCGCTAATTTTTCGGTATACAGCCCCCAGCCCTCGCCAAATGCCGTCACATACAATCGCTTGCGAAATTTCGGTACGTCTTTTAGCTCTTGCGCCAAGGCGATCTGGTGATGATGACCGGGAACGGCTTCATGGACGCTTAACGCCGGCAGCTCATAAAGGGGTCGCGATTTAAGATCATAAGTATTGACCATATAACCGCCAGCTCTGCCTTGTTTTATATCGCCCGGCCAATATCTGGCAGTGGTATAATTGGGCGCAATGCTGTCGGGAACTGGGCGCACACCATAGGACAGGCGCGGTAAAACCCCAAAAAATTGCGGCATTTTATCGTCGGCTTGCTTTGAGATATAACTAGCCCGCATCAGTAATTCGTCTGCGGTTTTGGCGTAAAATTGTGGATCTGTGCGTAAGAATTGTAAAAACTCGGCGAACGAACCCTCAAAGCCAGTCTCAGTGATCACCTCTTGCATTTCGGCGCGGATCCTTGCCACTTCGGATTTGCCCAGGTCGTGAACTTGTTGTGCGCTCATATCGGTAGTGGTGAATGCTTTGACCAATACTTCGTAATATTCGCGGCCATTAGGCGTATCTGATATACCGATGCTGTCTCGTGATTTGGCTAATACTTCATCACGCATAAAGGCATAAGTTGCTTGATAAGCTGGCAATACCTGTTGCTTAAACGCTTTGGTTATCTGGTCGGTTAGTAATTGTTTTTCTTCCGTGCTGGTACTGGCGGGAAGTGCGGATAATGGTGCAATCAAGCTATCCAACATGCTGTCATCGGCTATTTGCGCCTGTAGGGTTTCGACCACCCCTTGGACGATTATTTTTGGCTGAGCAAATCCTGAATCCACGCCACGGGAAATATTGGCGCGGTGTTCAGCCAAAAACCGTGGCACATCGTTTAATCTTGCAACCCATGCTTCTCCCTTAGCCAATGAGGTTATTCGCGTGGTTCTGGCAAGAAAATCAAGTCGGGTATGAAAACCGCTATCATTGCTAAATGGCATAGTACTGGTGTCGAAATCACCACGTGCCACCCGGTTGCTTAGCATATAATGCAACAAATCGGCATTGATGCGATCAGAGGGCAATAACTCTTGCTGTAGAATTGCGTTGATGCGCTTTAAGTGTTTTTTGTTTTGTTCATGCCTGACACGGCTGGTGTTTTTACTAATATCAGGCATTTTGCTCAAAGCTTGCATATCACCATCATTACCGGCGGCAATAGGGTTATTGGCCAGATCAAACGCACTCACCTCATCGATCAAAGAGTATAGTTTCGTGCTTGAAAGCGTTTGCTCACCCAATGCGCTGGCAAAGGCTGGTTGTGAAATAAATGCTAAAAGCCCGACAATAATTACTATCAATATATTTCGCACGATAAACTCCTGTGATTGCCGCAATTTTATATTTCGATTTATGGTTAACAATACTTAAAGGAATAACAGGCTTTATGTAAGTCAGATAAAATTTGCAACGATTCGTGCTTTTGAAAGTTGCTATAATCATTGGAGAATCCAAGTGCTACGTTCAACCATTATTGTTATTGCAGCTATTTCTGTTTCTGGGTGTTCATGGATAGGCGGAGGCGGCGGCTATGGCTCCAACCAACGCCCCGTTGGCCAGCGAATGAACTTGGAACTGGCAATTGGTGTCGATCCAAGCATTGATGGCGATGTTATTACAACTGATCTTGATAATTCTGGAACTGCGCAATTATTGCGAACTGATTATGGCGATGCCTATGGTCGCGGTGTGAATTATGAACTTGGTATGTCTTATGCGGTTAGCAATACCGTTGAACTTACAGCTGCTATCAATTATTCCAAGTCAAAGGGTAAAACCATTGATGTTGGTTCGGTTGGTGGCGTTGATCCGATCACTGCCGATTTTGATGATCTGGAAACCTATGGTGCCGAGATCGGAGTTCGCAAATATTTTCGCAACAAGACATTTGCTCATTTGTTGAGCCCTGCTGTTACCCCTTATGTTGGCGCTAGCGTTGGTATTGCTCATGTTGAAAGTACCGGCGCAGTATTATCGTCAACTGGATTTGCCGGTATTGGCGAGCCAGCAATTATCAATGCTGAATTTTACGAAGACAGCCTTGTGCCAACGGCGCAACTAACCATCGGTGCCGAATGGCGTGCCAGCCGTAATTTTGCTTTGGGTCTGGAAACCGGCATTAGATATACTGGCGGCCTAAATGATGGTGATGGAACATTGGTTGCACTTGGTTGGCAAGAAGCCCGTGGTAATTCGCAAAACATTTCCATACCGGTAACTTTGCGTGGCAGATTTAAGTTTTAAGTAAAACTAGAGTTTCCAGAAAACCAACCCTAACACCTTGCGTGTTAGGGTTTTTGTTTGCACAACAGGTTCATGAAAAATGATCTTCCCCTAAATGGTGCTGTGGCTATCGGCTTTGAGGCTGTGCGCGATGAATTTGTTTCTCTGTTTACCGAAGAAATTGAACGTGGCGGCGCGGTCGCGCTCTATGTTGACGGCCAATTAGTCGTTGATCTGGTCGGCGGTTGGGCGGATCGGGCTTGCGAAACTGCATTTACCGCCAAGCATATTGTTCCAGTGTTTTCTTGCTCCAAAGCAGTATCATCACTGGTTATCGCCAGCTTGGTCGAACAAGAGGTTTTATCTTATGGCCAAAAAGTCAGCGAGATTTGGCCAGAATTTGCCGCACAAGGAAAAGCCGATATTACTGTCGGGCAGGTATTATCGCATCAGGCCGGTCTGGTCGGGATCGAGGCTCCGTGGGAAGCTGAAGACTGGTTTGATTGGGACAAAACTTGTGCGCGATTGGCGGCGATGAAACCAATGTGGGAGTTGGGAGATGGCTCTGGGTATCATCCGATAAGTTGGGGCTATCTGGCTGGCGAGATCGTGCTTCGCGCCACCAAGGGTCGCAGCATTGGCACTATTTTGCGTGAAGACTTTTGCCAACCAAATGATATTGATTTTATGATCGGCCTACCGGACGCACAGCATGGCCGGGTGGCGCAAACCTCCAAACCAACCCGCATTCCATCTGGGTTTGCCAATGCCAATGAGTTTCAACAATTAGCCTTCCTAAAACCGTGGTCATCGCCGGGGCGCAAAGGTGGCGCAGCTTGGCGACGCATGGAAATACCCTCGGCCAATGGTCACGGAACCGCCAAAGCCATGGCGAAATTGATGAGCCTTTTGGCTGGTGACGGAACGCTTGGCGGTAAACAAGTCCTTGGCGAGAAAACCAGAACGGATGCAATGCTTGAGCGGGTTTGCGGCCAAGATAGAGTATTGCCGCACGAGCTTGGTTTTGGTGCTGGTTTAATATGTAATAGCAAAAAGCGCCATGTTTATGGCCCTGGTGATAATACTGTTGGCCATACCGGYTTTGGTGGYTCGGTATTGTTTGCTGATCCHGAYAAGCGGBTATCATTTGGHTATGTCACCACCAAACAAGATAGCGAATTGGTCAAAGACGTTCGCGCCGCCAGACTTACCAAAGCAGTATATGAGTGTTTGTGAGAGCTACAATTAACATACATACGGTCCTTGGACTAAACCCGGGACTAAAAAGTGAAACAGCGGCACCTTTGGGTGACTGCTTGCTGGACCACCCGTTTGCATTGCGCTTACGGACCCATCAATAGGCCAGACGATCTGTACCGCCCGCATTTTGTAACCTGTTGACGTCAACCAACAAGGTGAGACCTGGAAGCCTTCTCAAGCCCTCTTATGCGTTTATTTCTTAACCCCTTTGATCGTCTATCCTATATTGACGTATAAGCCCTTCGAGGGGTGATTCAAAAATTTGGCCATAAAAATAACCTCCTTCCTGTAAAATGACTTTCACATGATTCGAATAGGAACACAACATGAACTTTGAATCTTTCTATTACATTACTTAGATGAGTTTGTGATCACTTAAACCGCCTCTGCAACCAGCTAACCATCAGGTTTGATAGCTCTTCGGGTGCTTCCCATTGCGTCCAATGGCCGCTGTCTTTGATCACATGAACTTCGAGATCAGCAATTCTATCTTCCATGCCGTCGATAAGCTTTGGTGGCAGGAAATAATCAAGCTCGGCGCCGATCATTAGGCTTGGTTGATGCACCGTGTAATCCACCCCTTTCATGCGCTGCCAGTTTGCAGTTAAGTTTCGATAATAATTGATGCCGCCAGTAAAACCAGACTTAGCATAGGCTGTTGCAAAAATCTCTCGCTCATCTTTGGGCATTACCAGAGTATTTTCTTCTGCTCCGGTGAATTTAGCAAAGCGCGTGAAAAAATGCGTGGCCGATGGTGGGGTACTAGATGTTTTTCCTGTTGGCGGTTTACCAAATATGAAGTCAAAAAACTTTTGCTCGCGGCCAGTAAAAATACTTTCGGCAAAATCAGGTTCCTGAAACCGAACAATATAATTATCATCACCAAAGAACTTTCTAAACAGCTCAACCGGATCAACTGGCGCGCGCGGGCTGTGCGGAGTATTTACGCCGATCAATCCGGCGACCCGTTCTGGTACTAAAAGTCCTGCCGGCCATGAAATGAAACCACCCCAATCATGCCCAACCCAGACGGCTTTTTCCACGTCCAATGCATCAAGTAATCCGGTCAGATCGGCCAGTAATATATCAATGCCATAAGCGGACACTTCCTTGGGGCAGTCGGAGCCGCCAAACCCGCGCATATCAGGGGCGATAACGTAAAATCCAGCTTTGGCCAGTGCTGCTATTTGGTGTTTCCATGAACGAGCCAGCTCTGGCCAACCGTGTAGCAATAAAACCGGAAAGCCATCTTGTGGGCCAGCCAAATGCACAGAAAGTTCAATGCCATTACTGGCAATTATGGTGGGAGGTGGAAAGTTCATTACAAATTCCTTTTATGGATCAAATCCCAACTATAAATCGCTAATGCCAACCAAATCAAAGCAAATGTGGTGATGCTTTGCATGGTAAATTCCTCTCCATACCAAATTGCAAATGCAAAGTGTAATGACGGCGCAAGATATTGGATCAGACCAACCGTGGACAGATCCAGCCTTCGCGCGCCAAAGGAAAACAAAAACAATGGAACCGCAGTTAGCAACCCGCCAAATATCAATAATGCCGGCGAGATCATGCCGTTACCAACAAAATGCCCTTGTCCGGTGCTTTGCAGCCAGAATATTCCAGCTAACATGAAAGGCGAGAGCATGAGAGTTTCAACGAACAATCCAGGGCCAGCTTCGGCTTGGACAGTTTTGCGTAAAATCCCGTAAACCCCAAAACTAAATGCCAAAGATAATGCCAGCCATGGAACGCTGCCAACGATTATGATCTGGTTGGCCACTGCTAATGCTGCCAAACCCACAGCAAACCAGCGCAATTTGCTAAGGCGTTCTTGTAAAAAAGCAAACCCCAGCAAAACATTGACCAACGGGTTGATAAAATAGCCAAGGCTGGCTTGGGTGATTTGCTCATTCATTGCCGCCCAGGCAAATGCAAACCAGTTAAATGCCACCATCACCGAGGTAATTGCCAAAATGCCCAGAACTTTTGGACGTGCCAATATCGCCCTAACTTCGGAGAACTTCTTGGTCAACAGCAACAATAAGCCGACAATCAGACATGCCCATATTGCCCGATGGAAACTGACTTCAAGTGCGGTTATTGGCGGCAGATATTTGAAATATATTGGCGAAATACCCCAAACGAAAAACGCTGCAAAAGTGGCTAAAAAGCCAGCTTTTGTTTGGGAATTCACGCGATCAATATTCCACGATTAAGTAGCAGTTCGGCAATTTGCACCGCATTTAACGCCGCACCTTTGCGTAAGTTATCGCTAACCACCCACATATTAAGRCCRTGTTTTACGGTTTTATCTTCYCTRATCCGCGAGACATAAACCGCAAATTCACCAGAGACCTCTACCGGAGTAATATAGCCACCGTCTTCGTGTTTATCGATCACCATCAAGCCGGGGCTAGTGCGYAATAATGATTTGGCCTTGGCAGCACTTAATGGCTTTGCCATCTCGATATTRATCGCTTCTGAATGRCCAGAGAACACMGGAACCCGCACACAAGTMACATTKACYTTAATCTTTGGATYAAGAATTTTTGCGGTTTCAAGAACCATTTTTTGCTCTTCTTTGGTATCACCACTKCYRTCWTCAAGAAAATCATCGACCTGCGGAATAATATTAAAGGCGATTTGCTTATGAAACACTTCTCTTTCTACCGGATCATTAACAAACAGGCCACGGGTCTGGTTCCACAATTCGTCCATGGCCGCTTTGCCGGCGCCGGAAACCGACTGGTAAGTTGCGACATTAACCCGCTTAATTCCAACCAGATCGTGAATCGGCTTTAACGCCACCAGCATTTGAATGGTCGAACAATTCGGATTGGCAATTATGTTTTTTGTTCGTGCCCCCATTACTGCTTCGGGATTTACTTCGGGAACCACTAGCGGCACGCCCTCATCCATACGAAACGCCGAAGAATTATCAATAACCAACGCGCCATCACGGGCAATACGCGGTGCCCATGTTCGCGCCATTTCACCCGAAGTCGCCATAAAAACCAGATCAACTTTGGTGAAGTCAAAGGTTTCAATGTTCTCACATTTTAAGGTTCTATCACCAAAACTTACTTCGCGGCCAAGGCTTTTACGCGAAGCCAAGACATGTAATTTTTCAAGCGGGAATAGACGCTCGGCTAAAATGGTTAGCATTTCRCGGCCAACATTTCCGGTGGCRCCGATGAGGGCAACATTGATAGACATGGGCTTTGATCCTGTTTTGGGGAGGTTATATCCGCTAKTAGCAAACTTAAAGCGGTACGTCTCCGGTAAATTCCAGCTTTATTGGTCCGSTCATSARWACRTGATCATCGGYATCACGCCATTCAATGAGCAGTTCGCCRCCATCGACGATGACTTTGGCTTTGCGCTCGGTAAAWCCWCGGCGGCTRGCGGCRACCAAGGCGGCRCAWGCTCCGGTGCCRCARGCCTTGGTYAAGCCRGCTTCRCGCTCCCAWACCCGCAGGCGWATYTCRGTYTTTGARMGAATTTSMGCAAAACCRATATTGGCTTGTTCGGGAAATAABGGDTGNAACTCCARCATCGRSCCTAAGGTTTCAAYGGCGRYTTKTTCRRCATCATCAACAAAGAACACCGCATGTGGATTGCCCATATTCACCGCACCGGGAAGTGCAAGAACCGGCGCATCTATTGGCCCTATTTGCAGATCAATACCTCTGGTATCCATGCGCTCTTCAAGTGGTATGTCTTGCCATTCCAGTTTTGGTTTGCCCATATCAACGCAAATTTGATGTTCGCCAATTCGGGTGGCAATAAGCGTTCCGGCCTTGGTGTCGATCAAAACTTCATCGCGCCCGGTTTCTTCCATGATCAGCCAAGCCACACACCTTGTGCCATTACCACATGCGCCAACCTCATTACCTTGTGAGTTCCATATTCGCATAAAGACATCACTATTAGGGTTTGTTGGGGCTTCTATGGCCAGTAATTGATCACAACCGGCACCTGTTGCTGGATCACTGATAGCTTTTATTTTATCGGCACCAAGAACCAAAGGTCGCCCAAGCTCTCTTGCGTCGAAAATAGCAAATTTATTGCCGCAACCATTCATTTTCCAAAACTTCATGAGTTTTATTTAATCTAAATATCCCTGTACCCCAAGCTTAAATTTAGTATTATAAATTAACAAGTTGTCAAAACGAATTTGGGGAAATTTATGAAAAACTGGATAATCGCTATTAGTGCTTTAGGTCTTATGGCTTGCGAGCCAGCAGCAAATAACCAAGAAACAATGGATAAAGAAACCAAAGCCATGAGCGATATGTCTGACAAATCCGAGATGAAACAGCACGCTAGCGACAGTCGGATATGGCTCGAAGAAGTAGAGGGCGAAAAGCCGTTGCAATGGGTTCGAGAGCAAAATGCTAGCACATTGGCCAAACTAGAATCTGATCCTAGATTTGCCAAATTACAGGCCGATGCTCTGTCAGTTGTTAATGCTACCGACAAGATAACTTATGGCCGTCATCGCGGCGGTTTCGTTTATAATTTTTGGCAAGATGCAAAGAGTGTTCAAGGCTTGTGGCGACGTGCTCCTTTGGGCGAATATGTGATGGGCAGTCCGAACTGGGACGTGTTGATTGACTTTGATGCTTTGTCTAAGGCCGAAGGTGAAAACTGGGTCTATAAAGGCAATTCATGCCTGCCACCGTCTTATGAGAAATGTATGGTTACTTTGTCCCGTGGTGGCAAGGACGCAGCCGTTCGCCGTGAGTTCGACATTGCCAGCAAATCATTTGTTGAGGGCGGTTTTGAAATTCCCGAAGCCAAAGGTAGTGTTGCTTGGGTTGATGCCGATACATTGCTTGTTGGTACCGATTGGGGCGGCGATACCATGACCACCTCCGGCTATCCATTTGTGCTTAAATTGTGGGAACGCGGAACGCCATTAGCTGATGCCAAAGAAATGTTACGTGGCGATAAGACGGACGTTGCTGTTTGGCCAATGCGGGTCGAAATCGACGAGCAGTCTTATATGTTCGCTATAGAGTCTGATACATTTTACGATAGAACTTGGTGGTATTTACCCGAAGATAGCTCGCCGGTGAAATTGCCATTGCCATCGAAAACCAGTTTTCGTGGCGTGTTTGCCGGACAAGCAATAATTTCGCTGGAGGAGCAATGGAGCCATAATGGCAATGTCTGGTCAAAGGGTGCGGTGGTCTCATTTGATCTAAAGTCATTCATGAGTACCGGAATTATTTCCAAAGTATATCAGGTGGTGATGCCTGATGCTCGTTCATCAGTGGATAGTATTTCTGTCACCCGTTCGTCATTAATTGTTGGGATGCTGGAAAATGTCGCCAGCAAAGTGTTTAGCTATAATTTCGATGGTTCAAGCTGGACAGCAAGCAAACTTGACCTACCGGAAAATGGCAATATCAGTATTTCTTCGGCCAACGCGCATTCTGATGTGATCTTTGCCAATATGGAAAGTTTCTTGCGCCCTGATAGTCTGATGATGGTCAATGTGCAGCAAAACACTTCAAAGGTGATACAGTCACTTCCTGAACGCTTTGACACCAGCCAGCTTGTGGTCGAGCAGTTAACCGCCACTTCCAAAGACGGCACCAAAGTTCCTTATTTTGTCGTGCGTAACAAGGACACTAAAATGGACGGCACTACGCCGACTTTGCTTTATGCTTATGGCGGGTTTCAGGTCAGCATGCAGCCGAGCTATTCTGGCACGCTTGGCAAGTTATGGTTGGACAATGGCGGTGCTTATGTDCTGGCCAATATCCGGGGCGGCGGCGAGTTCGGCCCAAGCTGGCATCAGGCCGGCCTAAAGATGAAACGTCAGGTGATCTACGATGACTTCATTGCGGTGGCCGAAGACCTTATTGCCAATAAGCTAACCAGCCCGAAACATTTAGGCATTCGTGGTGGCTCCAATGGCGGTTTGTTGATGGGGGTGATGTACACCCAGCGTCCTGACCTGTGGAATGCAGTTTTATCTCAGGTTCCTTTGCTTGACATGATGCGGTTTCACAAATTACTGGCCGGTGCCAGTTGGATGGGTGAATATGGCAATCCTGATGATCCCGACGAAGGTGCGTTCTTGAGGTCAATCTCGCCATATCACAATGTTGATGCGACAACTGATTATCCATTGATGTTCTTGATGACCTCAACCAAAGACGATCGGGTGCATCCGGCGCATGCCCGCAAAATGGGGCATTTGCTTGGCGAGTTGGATAAGCCGTTTTTGTATTACGAGAACATTGACGGCGGTCATTCGGCGGCAGCGAATTTGGCAGAAGCTGCCAAGCGCGAGGCTTTGGGTTATGTGTTCTTGATGCAGCAATTGATGGATTAGCTACTGCTTTTGCGTCAAATGTTTAAGTTCAAGCCTAAAACAGGTTCTAAAAAAATATGTTTTTAGGCTTGAACACTTTGCCCATCGGATAAAAACTTAAAAAGGCTTAGGCGGTGAAATATAGTTTTCACCCATCGCTAAAGAAATGCTTGGAAAAAACCCATGTTTCATTGAGTTTATCACATATTCACAATGTCAAACAGCCGCAAGATGGCTAGCTATAACCATTTGCATGACCATTATAACAAGCATGGGTATTACGGGTATGCCTGGAACTTATCCCCGCTCCTCAAGTGTCGGTAAGGGTCAATGAGTGCTAATTCTTTGCCAATTTACCCTTGGTATAGGTAGTTTCTTTGGCGATGAGTGCTAATTAAGGGGTAAGCAGGAATGGGTGCGTGACCCTTGTTCACCCTTGGCTTTGACCCTTATAAATCCCCCCTCCGTCCCTTCGGGACACCTCCCCCGCAAGCGAGGGGAGGATAAACAGTTCTTGCTCTATTATCTTGTAGTGRAATACCAAAAACACCACGCACCGAACTACCTCTCCCGGCTCGGGAGAGGGCTGGGGTGAGGGTCTCGATATTGTAAAGCACTAAAGCGCCGTAATGTAGGCGCAGGCAGAAAGCCGACCGTGTGATGACGGTTAGTGGTGTTAAATATGCTTCGTTATTTCTAAATTTTTGTTGTCCTCCACCTTTATGGGGGAGGTGGCGGCAAAGCCGACGGAGGGGGTGCAAAATTAGCATATGATCATACCAAGACCGGTTGACCCTTTTCACTATTCCCATTGCGCAATCCACAAGGCTGGATCTCGATCTCAGCTAAAGCTGCACCGTAGCTTAGTCACCAAATGATCCTGCCGCGCCGGGAAACACTACCGGGCTTTGCGAGCCATCATTGGCCACCGATGCCACACCGAAAAAGTAATTATCAATCACCAAATTAGTAAATTCATAATTATCGACCTTGCCGACAAAGCGTGAATTTTGCCATTTTGCCTGATCGGTAAGCCGCCAATAAACCATATAACCGGCAAGGTTCTTAGCTGCTTTTCCTTCGGCCATTTGCCATTTCAAAATCGCCGATGCTCGTACTGCGCCGCTGGCCTTCACTTGTGCTGGAAATGCTGGTGCGCCGGCTAATTCGGCCAATGACACAACGTTTAGCGAGGTTAGTTTGCGGGCATAATCAAAGTCAACACCAGAAATCACATCGCCAAATTCGCGGCCGTTTTCGGTGCGCAAATCCTGATGCTGACGGTCATAATGCTCGTGGGTTTCCATAATCCGCACTGCTGGAATTCCGACCTCGTTAAATGGCCGGTGATGGCCGCCGCGASCAAAACGATCAAGGCGGTAAATCATCATWATGTCTAATGCCGGAATATATTTATCGGCTCTAACATCRATATATCTGGCRAGATTGCGCGAGGGRCTATCDACYTCGCCGCCRGTAAAACGYCTKATBCKTGCTTCTTCTTTGGTTTCRTTRTCKCKSGTTCCYTCGGAAAAYACCCGCGCACTTGTATTATCGGTAATGCCGTCAATGCCGGTAATATTGCCGATCATGTCGTTGTTYARTACCGCCTTGATCCGCCAATTTTCTTKCAAAGCATGTTCGGCCAATATCTTGCCRCCGAACAGWCCTTGTTCCTCACCGGCCAGAGCAGCATAAATAATTGATCCGGCAAAYTGATGTTTRGATAAYACTCTGGCSGCCTCGATAACTCCGGCCATGCCAGAGGCATTATCATTGGCGCCGGGRCTAGCATCGGTAAAATTCATCGGATCGGTGATGCGGCTGTCAATATCGCCGGACATCATTACATAACGGCTGGGATCTAACGTTCCGCGCTGTATGGCGATAACACTGACCACGTCCACCGGATCGGGTATSCGCCGCTCGCCAGAAATWGTGTCGCTAATATACATAACTTCAAGGCAATTACCGCAATCGGCACTGATSCGATTTAGCTCGTCATATATCCAAATTCTGGCSGCACCAATGCCGGTGGTTGTAGAGCTGGTATCGGACAGGGTATGGCGAGTGCCAAAACTAACCAGTTTCTGCACGTCCACCTGCAACCTGTCGGCTGAAACATCAGCCGCTAATTCATGCATTAACAAAACTTCGCCCGGCGGCGCGTGTTGCGCATTTGCTGGCGTGGTGAAGATAAAGAGAAAAATGATTGCACCAAAAGCCAAAAATCGTAACTGCATCTGCTTCACCTCTAATTTAGATTTTGAGTATACTAACTAGTATTTAGCTAATTTGGAACCGGCGCTTTAATGCCAATAACAAAAAGAATAACAACGCCAATGACGACAGGCCATGCAATGTCATCACCAAACGGGTTAAAAGTGGCTGATCAAGCAAGGCATTGGTGAAAATCCCATCTATTTCGCCAACAAAAAACTGCGAAGCAATGGTYKWWAYKKKMGSCRWTSWRYATYSRWMMRMWWGRGYMWTSSSWRSWYKYRAWMWSGCAGCATNSYYYSGCMMTSARCMAMWAMSYSMYKMYMRYAAYMAGAAATAATACGATCAAACCGATAACTGGCCGCCAAACACTTTGGCCATAATCAGCGATAAACCCATAAATCCGCGATAACCAACGCACCGAAAAGGGTACGTCTTTGGAGCCAGTTCGTTGCTCTTGTGATTTCTTTTCCAAGCGGGAAAATTTCATTTCCTGCTCGTGATTGCGTAAATCTTCCATGTGCTGGCGTAAAGCGCGAAAAGCCCGTTGATATTGTTCGGCCTGTTCGGTCGTCACCTCCAATTTAGTATCCGCAAATCCGTGATTTTTTAGCCAAAAATCAACCCAAAAACCTGCGCCTTGCCCTGGTACAGCAAATTCAGCTTCGGCAAAGCTGGTGTCTTGGTGAAATTTACAGCCATGAAATTTGGCTAGACCTTCGAACTCTGCCTGTTTGAAAGAAAGCCCTGCTTCAAATTCAGCATCAACAAAATTAACATACCCGTTAAATTTAGATTTTAGGAACTTTGTTAGCTGCCCAAACTTTGTCGCATGGAAACTGGTTATTTTCCCAAATGTGGTACGCTCGAAACTTGCTTCATGGCCAAATACGGCATGTTCGAAATTTGCCTGACCGCTAAATGTGGCCTGTTTGAAAGATGTACCATTGCCGAAGCTGCATTCTGTAAAATTAACATTATTATCAAAGCTGGATTGTTCAAAGAATGTTTCACCGTTGAACTTAGCTGTAAGGAATATTGCGTCTTCATCAAAACTTGCTCGGTCATAACATGCGATAGATGCAAATATTACTTGCCCAAAATTAACAATTTTTCCAAACCTTGCATCACTAAACCAAACTGGACCAGAGAAATGAGACTTATGAAAATTTGACAGAGTTCCAAAGAAAGCGTTTTCAAAAACAACTTCAGATCCAAAAATAACTGAATTAAAATTAGCCTGATCTTCAAATCTACTCCAATCGGCATTTATATGTAATGTCCTTACCTGTAGTGGCCTTGGGTTTTCCGATAGATCAAAATGTGCAGGAAAACATACGCCTTGAAATTGAGCGCGCGGATCCCCTAAAACGCTTCTAAGTAAGGTTAACGGTCTAGGCGTGTATTCTTTCGCTTGGTCTAATTTTGAGATAATTGTTTTTCTCCAACTTTGCCATCCCCCTAAAGTCCAATCCTGCTGAGTCACACCAAATTTGTCACTCACATCACCCGCCTGATCATGCGGAGGCAGGTGAAAACG
Organism: Robiginitomaculum sp.; assembly: GCA_002733735.2. GTDB lineage: Bacteria > Pseudomonadota > Alphaproteobacteria > Caulobacterales > Maricaulaceae > Robiginitomaculum_B. Next base: position 54,372 of record NVWT02000007.1, read on the forward strand.
TGTCCACTCTCTCCCGCCAAATTCTATCAAACGGCCTTCTTCTTCGCGCCAATAATCTTGCAAGCTGTGACCATCTGGGTGGTTTTCAATTTTGTGCTTGGCCAGCCCGTCCCATGAAAAATCCTGATCCCACCATTGATCAAAATGATCCCAATAGGCTGGGTCATTATTGATCTTTTGTTGTTGTGGGGTCAGTAGACGTTTGGCTGGTTGGTTCATGCAAAATCTGTCCTGTTTATATTTGCATCAGTATTGCACGATTAACAACAATCACCAATGTGGGAGTCATATTCGTCCTCGCACCAAAAGCGGTTGATTGTTTTCGCTATTAGTTCTGGCTCAGCTTGCAAGGATGGATACCGGCGTTCGCCGGCATGACGATCGTGGTGTGTTATACTTTCCAAGAACCTTTCGAGGCTGCTGTGCAGCACCTCAAGGTGAGGAGGGTAAAGGTTGATGGCGGAATTAAGAAGTGGGAATAACTAATTGCCAGCAATGTGACTCCTTCTCCCCGCGGGGGAGAGTCCTCAAGTAGCGAAGCGGTAGGACAACAAAGAGCTTGGGTTGAGGGGGACTTAATAAAGACTCGTTGGGAGTAATGGTAATAAAACTTAAGTAAGAGCTGCAAAAAGCAGAACTATTACCGAGGTTTTATGTTCTTGGTTAATTTTACTGCAGCATACCTCACCCCAGCCCTCTCCTGGTTAGGAGAGGGGGTCATGCTCGTCCTATCACCAAAAACTGTTGACCATTTTGGCGATTGCTTGGGTGATCTACAAACTAGCCATTGGTTAGGCGTAAAAACCGTTCTCGTAATTCGGCATTGTTTTTGAACTCGCCAGTAAATCTGGTGGTAATGGTTCCTACGTCTTTATGGTTGATGCCTCTGGTACTCATACACTGGTGTTCAGCATCAATGAAAACGGCAACTCCTTTGGCGCCAACACTGGCACTAATGGCTTTGGCGATTTGCGCGGTGAGAGTCTCTTGAGTTTGTAGGCGTTTGGCAAATATTTCCACCACTCGGGCTATTTTCGATAAGCCAACGACTTTACCGGTTGGCAAATATGCCACATGGGCTTTGCCGATAAATGGCGCCATGTGGTGTTCACAATGACTTTGCACTTCGATACCGCGCAACATCACCATATCATCATAGCCATCTACATCGCTAAAGGTTTTTGACAGCTCTTTGGCCGCATCACCTTGATAACCACTGAACCATTCGCCAAATGCCCGCGTAACACGCGCCGGAGTTTCTAACAGCCCTTCGCGATTTGGATCATCACCAGCCCACGCTAGCAATGTTCGCACTGCGGCCTCGGCCTCGGCTCTGCTGGGGCGTTGATCTTGTGCGGCGGGTTTTAACTGCGCCACTTCGTTATTTATTGCATCCATAATTTGATTCCCTTGAAAATTAAGGAGACCAGGTGTTCGTGCCGGAAATTTCCGGACTTAACGCCAGCCCTGATAAAGAGGTTGAGGATCAACCCCTATCGCTAAGATAGGCAAGTTAAGCTTCATGTGCAACCATGGACAAATTGTGGGTTTAGCGTCTCTTGACGCAGCGAATGAAGTATTAGCACTTGCAAGTAGAGCCATAATCAATAGTTTGCCGACAATTCAACAGATTTTAAGAGAAACCAGATGTCCATCGCCCTTTATGATACCCGTACCCGCCAAAAACGTGACTTTAGGCCAGCTAATGAGCAAGAGGTCACCATGTATCTATGTGGGCCAACGGTTTATTCCTATGCGCATATCGGTAATTTTCGCCCGGCGGTGATATTTGATGTTTTGTTTCGAGTGTTGCGTGAAAGCTATGGCGAAGATCATGTGGTCTATGCCCGCAATATTACCGACATTGATGACAAGATAAACGCCGCCGCTGCTGCAAAAGGCGTTGATATTTCCGTCATCACTGATGAGTTCACCAAGDTTTATCGCGATGACAGTGCTGCHTTGGGGATTTTGCCGCCAAGTATGGAGCCAACTGCTACCGGTCATATACCTGAGATGATTGATATGATCTCGCGTTTGCTGGCCAATGGTAATGCTTATCAGGCCGAGGGGCATGTGTTGTTCTCTGTCGATAGTTTTGACGGTTATGGCAAATTATCTGGACGTAATCTTGAGGACATGCTGGCTGGTGCGCGGGTCGAAGTGGCAAATTATAAACGCAACCCAGCAGATTTTGTTTTGTGGAAACCGTCGAGCGATGAGCAACCCGGCTGGGACAGCCCGTTTGGTCGTGGCCGCCCCGGTTGGCATACCGAATGTTCGGCAATGATCGAGGCTAAATTAGGCACCACCATTGATATTCATGCTGGTGGTCAGGATTTAATTTTTCCGCACCATGAAAATGAAATTGCTCAAAGCATGTGCGTGCATGACAATGTGCCATTGGCCAGATTTTGGCTGCACAATGGCTTTTTGGACATGGGCACAGAGAAGATGTCTAAAAGTCTGGGTAATGTAAAACTGGTGCATGATCTACTAAATGACTGGCAAGGTGAGGTATTACGGTTTGCCTTGTTAAGTGCACATTATCGCGCACCACTTAGCTGGACCGAGGAGTTGTTAGCTAGGTCTCGTACTGTTTTGGGGCGRTTTTACGGAACTTTGCGGCGTTTGGCGGATGTTGAAGCTGCTGATGAGCCAGCTCCGGCAGGCTTAATTGCAGCCTTACATGATGATCTGAACACACCGCAAGCCATGGCAAAATTATCGACTTTGTTTAAGCAGGCTAATCAGGCAGAAGATCTGGCAGATAAGCAAAAACTCAAAGGGCAAATTTTGTCCTCTGGAAAATTACTGGGATTGTTTACGCAAGATCCTGAAAACTGGTTCCAAGATGATGCTGGCTCGGGCAATGAGGGTGAGCCGGACATTGATGCATTGGTAACAGCACGTTTTGAAGCTCGTAAGGCCAAAGACTGGGCGGAGGCTGATCGTTTGCGTGATCAGTTAAATGAGCTTAAAATAATTGTCGAAGATGGCCCAGACGGGAGCATTTGGCGGCGAGGCTAATTTGATGATTGATGAGCTTTACAATACGGCGATACTCGAGCTGGCTGGTGGAATTTCACACATTGGAAACCTAGCCGCACCGCAAGCAGTGGCCAGTAAAACGGCCAAGCTTTGCGGCTCAAAAATTAGCGTTGAAATATCGCTTAATGATAATGACATTATTACTGAATTTGCGCAAAGCGTAAAAGCCTGCGCCTTTGGGCAAGCGGTTGCGGCCATATTAGGTAAAAACATTATCGGCGCCAAAGCTGACGAGGTAATTGCTGCTCAAGAAAATTTGTGGGATATGTTGCGACACAAAACCCCAATGCCAAAGGGCAGGTTTGATGAATTACAAAAATTAGCGAAAATTGCTGATCTGCCGCAACGACACTCTTCAGCCGCTTTGGCATTTGATGCGGTAAAAGATGCTATTGAAATTGCACGAAGTAAGGCTAGGTAATGGCGCAAGCATTGTCATTGTTGATGATATTATGCTTAAAADTADATCAGCAGACTTTGTCGCGGGTATTTGCTTTTGTCGGGGTTCGTTGTCGTCATGAGCCAAGHTGTTCGGAATATGGAATTGGATCGATTAAGAGCTTTGGCGCTTGGGTTGGTGGTTGGCTGACCCTTTCGCGTTTGCTTCGTTGTCATCCATTTGGCTCAAACGGATACGATCCAGTACCAAAAGACACTGGCAGAAGAGGGAAATTCTGGCAAATAAATAAATTGGGTGATTGGCCTTGGACAGAGCGTGGAGTAGAAGAGGTACAAAATACCGCTGAACTTGATAATAAAACTAATCCAAAACGAAGAAGATCCGATGATTGAACTAAAATTTCCAGATGGCCAAGTGCGAGAGTTCCCAGATGGAGTAACCGGGCTTGATGTCGCCAAAGACATTTCTCCATCATTGGCCAAGGCAGCCTTGGCAATCGAAATTGATGGCGAATTGCTGGATTTAACTCGTGAAATTGAACAAGGTGGAAGTCTTAGAATTATCACTATTCGTGATGAAGAGGGTTTAGAGCTTATCCGTCATGATTGCGCCCATGTATTGGCCGAAGCGGTGCAAGAGCTGTTTCCCGGCACGCAAGTTACTATCGGGCCGATCATTAAGGACGGTTTTTATTATGACTTTGCCCGTGATGAGGGTTTTTCCAGTGATGATTTTGCAGCTATCGAGAAAAAGATGTCGCAGATCATTGATCGTAATGAGGATATTGTCCGCGAGGTCTGGAGCCGTGATGATGCGATCAAACTATTTACCGATATGGGTGAAACTTTTAAGGCCGAGTTGATCGCTGATTTATCTGAAGACGAAGAGATAACATTGTATCGTCAGGGAAGTTGGGTTGATCTTTGTAAGGGCCCACATTTGCCGTCGACGGGCAAAATTCCAAAAGCGTTCAAATTACAAAAACTAGCCGGAGCCTATTGGCGCGGTAATTCCAATAACCCGATGCTGCACCGGATGTACGGTACTGCTTGGCGAAACCCCAAAGAATTGCGACTGCATTTGCATCAGATCGAAGAAGCCGAAAAACGTGACCATCGTAAATTAGGCCGTGAAATGGATTTGTTTCACATGCAGGACGAAGCCCAAGGTTCTATTTTTTGGCATGCTAATGGCTACCAGATATGGTTGGAGGTAGAAGCCTATATCCGCAGAATGCAAGTTAAAGACGGTTATGTAGAGGTAAAAACTCCGCAATTACTGGATAAGAAGTTTTGGGAATTATCTGGCCATTGGGAAAAGTTCAGAGAAGCAATGTTTGTGGTACCTGATGTAATTGCTTCTGCCGATGAAACCGAGGCGGTAATTACCGAAGATACTCCTTTAATGGCAATCAAGCCGATGAATTGTCCAGCCCATGTGCAGATATTCAAGCATGGYCAGAAGTCCTATCGCGAYCTGCCGATCCGTATGGCCGAATTTGGTTGTTGCCACCGTAACGAGCCGCACGGTGCATTGCATGGTCTGATGCGGGTGCGTCAGTTCACCCAAGATGACGCGCATATATTTTGTACCGAAGAGCAAATCGTTGATGAAACAATACGGTTCTTAAAGCTGTTCTCCGATGTCTATACAGATTTTGGCCTTGAGAAAATAAGATATGTATTAGCCACAAGGCCAGAAGTTCGTGTTGGCTCCGATGAGGTCTGGGATCGCGCGGAAACTGCTTTGGCTAAAGCCCTTGATGCTGCCGGTCTTGAATATGATATGGCACCTGGCGAGGGTGCTTTTTATGGGCCAAAGCTGGAATTTCATCTAACCGATGCTATTGGCAGGTCATGGCAGTGCGGAACCTACCAATTGGATTATGTTGTACCGGAACGTCTTGATGCTAGTTATATTGGTGCTGATGGTGACAAACATCGTCCAGTGATGTTGCATCGGGCAATCCTTGGTTCGATGGAGCGGTTCTTAGGTATATTGATTGAACATTATGCCGGGAATTTACCGCTTTGGCTGGCACCAACACAAGTAATTGTAACGCCAATTACTTCTGATGTTGATGATTATGCCATTGAAGTAGCTAAGCAATTTGAACAGGCGGGCTTGCGGGTTGGAACTGATCTTAGGAATGAAAAGATTAATTATAAAATACGCGAGCATTCAGTTTCAAAAATACCGGTGATTGCGGTGGTTGGTCGCCGTGAAGCCGAAGAAAAAAGTGTTGCACTACGTTTTCTTGGTGCCGGAGCCAAACATCAAGTAATGATGGATATAAAAGCCGCCTGTGATAAATTATCAGAAGATGCGACGCCACCTGACTTAAAGGCTGGATAATACATGTTCGATTGGTCACATGAGCAAGGCTGGCGTAGGCCGCTGGCGATATCAGCAGGCTTTGTGCTGATCGCCTTTTTTGTAATTGTCGGCGCGATAGGGTTGGCGCTTGGGGTGACATTGGCTGGGTTATTGGCACTTCCGCCGCTGCATCAGTTAAAAAAGTTACTGCCGCTGGAGCTGCCATTGGCGGTGTTTTTAATATTCATTGCTTGGGCATGGCTTTCAATGCGTTGGAGTACTTACCCACAATCAGAACAAGCATGGAAAATGGCATTGGGGGTAGTTTTATATAGCCTGTTTGCTTATGCGGTTTGGTCATTACAGGGCAAGGCAAGGTTGCTGGCACTGTATGCGGCAGCAATTAGCTTGGTGCTTATTTTATTGGCTTATTTTGGCATTACTTTTCTTGGCGTACTTTCTTTGCTTTATGGTGATGAGCCGGTATTTGCGGTAAGAACCCGTGATGCCAGCAGAGGGATTAGCGCCCTAGTTTGTGCTGTTCCAGTGGGCTGGGCATTTTGTCATATGTTATTTCCCGATTGGCGCGGCAAGCTTGCGGCGGTTTTGGTGGGTTTGCTGGCATTTGCTATTAGTTGGCAATATGGACTGTCTGCTGGAATGCTAGGTATCATGGTGGCCGGTGTTTTATTTGCTGCTGGTTGGTTCTACCCGCGCACCACAATATTGTTAGTTGGTTTAGCCGCAGTATTGTCATTTATGCTGTCGCCAATACTGATTTCGACTTTATTGAGTATGATCGATAAAACTTTCTTACCAGATTCTTGGGCAATGCGTGTTGATATGTGGCATTTTGCCATTGCTAGAATAGAAGAAAAATCCCTGTTTGGTTGGGGGCTTGATGCATCTAGATCTTTTACCGACACTTATAGCTTTAAAAGCTTAGACCTTCCCAACATATCCTTACATCCTCATAATTTTGGCTTGCAATTATGGCTGGAAACTGGGCTGATCGGCGTGTCTTTATTCTCTACGGCTACTTTAATGTTGGCAATACGAGTTTCATCGAGCTGGAACTTAGGTCGTTTACAAGGCGCGGCGATAGCTGGCTCCAGCGGGGCATTTTTGGTGTTTATGTTTTTAAGCTTTGGAGCATGGCAAGAATGGTTTTGGGCTTGTGCGGCATGGGTTGCGGCAATGTGTTTTTTGGTTGGGCCAGCTCCGGACAAGTTGACTAAAGAATTACCAGATAGATGAGTAAACTGGCGAATAAAATATCTTTGGTTATTGTAACTTATTACACTGGGCCAGCTTTGTGGAACTGCCTAAAGACAGCTGTTGAGCAAGTTGATGAGGTGGTTATTGTTAATAATGGCAATGGTGAAAAAACTCTGAGCCGTTTGAATGGTTTTTGTGACACTAACGCTAAGGCCAGCTTGATTACGGGTCATGGCAATATCGGATTTTCTGCTGCCTGTAATTTGGGAGCAAGCAAAAGCTGCCATGATCTATTGATGTTTTTAAACCCCGATGCGATTTTACACCGCGACACTGTTGATCAACTAAGTGCATGTCTGACGACATTGCCGGCAATGTCCGTTGTTGGGGCAAGACTACTAAATGAAAGCGGAACTGAACAACGCGGCGGTCGTCGTGGTCAACTTACCTTGTGGAGTGCATTGGTTTCATTATCTGGCTTGCATAAATTGCAGAGRTTTTCTTCGCTGTTTGCTGATATGCATTGGGAAARACAAGCTTTGCCTGAACAACCAATTGAGGTTCCATCRATAAGCGGTGCCTGTATGYTGTTTCGTAAAAAAGATTTTTCAGYTCTGGGRRARTTTGACGAAAGGTATTTCCTACATGTGGAAGACCTGGATATATGCCGCGTGGTGAGAAGTTCAAATGGCAAGGTAGTTTTTGTGCCAAAAGCAGAAGTAACTCATATCGGTTCAACCAGTAGAGTTAGTATGCTGACKGTCAATTGGCATAAAGCCAAAGGCTTGATCCGCTATTTTGTCAAATTTTCCAACTCGACACCGGAGCTGACAATGATCTATTTGGTTAGTCCTTTGATAGCAGGAGCAATTATGTTYCGTGCTTTGCTGCTTTCGCTACGGCGCTAAAATATTCCAGCCTTTGGCAACATTGCKGGYAGTTCTTTGCCYAACTGCTTGGAKARCCAGTTTGAAGTTTCTATCATTTTMKCTAGGTCAATTCCGGTTTTAATGCCAGCGCGATGAAGCATATAGACCACGTCCTCGGTGGGAACATTACCGGTGGCAGCTGGGGCAAATGGACAACCACCAATTCCACCACAAGAAGCATCAATAATTTTAACACCGTTTTCGATGCTGGCATGAATATTGGCCAAGGCAGTATTGCGGGTATTATGAAAGTGTAATCGTAGCGGCACGCCTTTGCTTACTGCTTGTACCCGTTTAATTATTTTCGCCACTGTCCACGGATCAGCAACGCCAATAGTATCACCCAAAGCTATTTCGCTGGCGCCRGCATTTACCGCCCGAYTGGTCAGCATTTCYAGCATTTCTAKTGGYACTTCTCCTGCAAACGGATCACCAAATGCCACCGAKATAGTGACMGAYACTGGAACTTTATCRTCATTGGCCAACACCATTACCCGGTCAAATAAATCAGCTGTTTGCAAGGGAGTAGCGTTTTGGTTGCGCAGGCCAAACCCCTCGCTGGCGACCATAACAAAGTTTATTTCATCACAACCAGCATCTAAGGCTCTACGAAACCCGCGCTCGTTTAGCGCCAAGCCAATGTACTTCACATTTGGCCGAGGCAAGAGATCACGCATTACTTGTTCGGCATCAGCCATTGCCGGAACTAATTTCGGGTGAACGAAACTKGCCACTTCTATGCGTTTAAYGCCGCTATCAAYCAGCCGRTCGATAARTTCGATTTTTATYGCRGTATCKARTATTTTRCTTTCGTTTTGCAARCCATCTCTGGGGGCAACTTCGACAATTTCTATTTCTTGCGACATATATCTTTGTCCTGTAAATAGCGACGATGGTTATTTATATTAAGCTGGTGAAGTATGCGACATTCTTTTGATGATATTTGTGACATTAGCATTGTAGTACCGATTTTTAATGAAGCGGGTAATATTAAAACCTTGCTTGATGAAATTGCAACTGCCCTTGATGGGGAAAATTACGAATTAATTGTAGTAAACGATAATAGCACCGATAATGGTTTGGATATTTTACGGGAATTGCAAGAGACGATTCCACGACTTCGTATTTTAAGCCATGCAAACAATGCCGGCCAAAGTCGAGCTATTCGTACTGGAGCCTTATCTGCCAAAGGTGATGTTTTGTGCCTGCTTGATGGCGATGGGCAAAACGTACCGGCAGATTTCCCCAAACTTTTGACACATTTACGACGGGAAAGTGCGGATAAAAAATTAGTCATGGTTGGTGGTGTACGTCAAAAACGCCAAGATACAGCTTCGAAACTATGGGCATCGAAACTGGCTAATGCGATCCGTGGCAGGATACTTGGTGACGGTACAACCGATACAGGGTGCGGGATCAAAGTTATTAAGCGTGAAATATTCTTACGCTTACCATTTTTTGATCATCAACACCGCTATATGCCCGCTTTGGTTTTACGTGAGGGGTTTTTGGTGGAGTTTTTACCGGTACAACACCGGCAAAGATTAGCGGGTGCTTCAAAATACAGTAATTTTGGTAGGCTATTGGTTTCGTTTCGCGACTTATTAGGTATGAAATGGTTACAGGCAAGATCGCGATTACCAGGTGATATATCCGAAAACTAAGAAAACCGGTTGAGTTTGCAAGAAGACCTTGGCTTTAATGTTGGGTTTTTTCTATTTGTCTTGGAATAAATTACTATTCTTTAGGGTTTTTGCGAGATGAAAGGTGGCAGCGAAAATTATTTGGCTGATAAATAACTAATCGATCATCGGGAGTTTTGCATGATAAATATGTTTCCATTACTTTCTATCCCGGTGGTGATTTATAATGTCATGGCCATTGGTGGTGGTGCTTTTTCGACTAATTCACAGTCAATAGTTGATAATTTAGCCAAGAAATTATTTGAAATTCCGATGGCCTCCGGCACCTATTGGGTGGTTTCTTCTGGTGATCTGTTAATTCTTATATCGCTGGTAATGCTATTTGCTGAATTATTGAAATCCACAAGTACCGGGCGCGAGGCCATTGCCAATCATGCTTTGTCTTTGGTGTTGTTTATTGTCTGTTTAGTTCAGTTTTTACTTTTTGGAGCTTTCGCGTCATCGGTGTTTTTCATCATCACAGTAATGACATTACTTGATGTGCTGGCTGGCTTTATTGTTACTATTGTTTCTTCAAGGCGCGATATTGGGATCAGTGACGGGTACGTCGACTAAACCAGTTCGGACACTAAGCGTTTGGTGGTTTGAGTAACAGCCGATTGAGCATAGGCATTAAAAAACCTTTTTTGATCTTCTGTTGAGGCTTTTATTCCTCTGCGTGGTTGACCGGCAAGCAGGTGAGCTGCAAATGCTGTTTGTCCATAAATGTTCGGTGTTTGCAAGTTGCTCTGCCGGCGAGGCTTGATAGCCGCTGGTAAGCTCGATGATTTATTATCATTTGCTTTAGAGCTATGCTCGTTGCGGCGACCGTTCGAAGCAGTAAATGGTGCAGATATGGGACTTATCAGGTTCATACCTGTAACTCTGCAAAACTCTAGCCATTATAAACTTACTAAGTTGCTGTAATTACATAATAAAATATCACCGGGGGTTAAATAATTTGGAAATGCTCACATTTTTTGTTTCGAAATGACACGTTTAAGGGTAATTTAGTCCATTAAGCGGGTTTTTAATGTTCGGCCTCAAATTTGCCAATATGTTATATATATATGATGAGTATGAAATATCGTTTTTTCTTTTTATTATTGACCGCAATATGGCTATTTGCCGGTGTCTCTAATGCGCAGGCGCAACAAGAAAATGTAAATAACCTTGCTGCTGATGACCGCGTGGTCATGCCTCCTATATCCGAACCAATTCCTGATACTCAAGAAATTAGAAAGCGTTTTGCAACTGAATCACACGTTAACCGTCCAAATATTCGTGAAGTATTTGAATTACGCCAAAGAAGATTTACCGTTCAGCGGTTCGAGGGCTTGGCTGGTTTGCCGCCGTTTATTCTTGATAATTCTGGATCTATAACATTGTTTCGTTATGAACGTGGCGGCGAAGTGTTAGTGCTACAGCCGGTGCATACCACCCGTGGTGACATTGTTTACAAGAACGACCGGGGAATGGTGGTGTTAAAATTACGCCGGGTCGGTGGCGCAACCGTATTTATGCGACCAAAGTCACGAGGCATTGTCGCATGGAGTACCGGCCAAGGTAGTAATATTGGCCCGCCAACAGTTTCTTTGCGACAAATGACCCGTGTATTACGGCGGATTGCCAATGATTTGGCACAAAAACTAGGCCAAGATATTGAAATATCGGTTAGAGGCGCCAATGAGGAGAACGCCTGGATATTCCTTGATACAGCTAACAATGTAAGAATTGGCGTATATCGCTATTTACGCAATAACAGGAAAAACCAGACCTTGCGAGATTTAAGCCGTATTGAAATATTTGCTGCTAATGAGCTTGTAAGCTCAATGGATGACGGGGTGCTAAAGTTGGAAATTATTCCAGGAGAAGGTTATTTCGGTCGGATGAGTTCTTTTCAAATCCAGTATTCTTTATTTGGCAATCAGTCCGTAATTGATGGTTTACCGGCCGCAATAGACCAGAATGATCTGGTTGCAGAGTTTGGGTTGCCGGAAAATATGCTCTTGCTCGAGGGGACCAATACTGTTTCTCAAACCATTGAACCTTGATGTTTTGTGCGGGTTCTGGCTAGAGCATTTTCAGCAAAAGTGTGTCCGGTTTTGCGGCAAGAAAATGCGACCACTAAAGATATGCATTTTCAGCAAAAGTGTGTCCGGTTTTGCGGCAAGCAAATGCGACAAAGCAAAGAGATAGAGTTGCTTTTCGGTTCAAACTGAACCGAAAGCGCTCTAGCGTTAAATTTCCTTATCACTAGTTTCCATGCTGTTTTGTGCAATTATGCTTACCGGCAGTGTTTTCTCTATCAAGCTATCAATTTCTTTCACCGTGACCGAGAACGCAGGAAGTTCTGATTTCTTTAATTTCCTGCCTGATGGTAATTTTACCGTCATTGGGTTTACTCTTTTGCCATTTTTATAAACTTCATAATGCAAGTGTGGGCCAGTTACCCGGCCAGTGGCACCGACATAACCAATGATCTGCCCTTGTTGTACCCGTCGGCCTTTTTTGACGCCVCGYCCGAATTTTGACAAATGCGCATAGGCTGTTTTGAAACCATTAGAGTGGCGAATTCTGATATAATTDCCRTAACTACCAAAGCGGTTAGATCGCTCTATGACACCATTACCAGCAGCAAAAATTGGTGTGCCAGTGCCGGCAGCAAAATCTGTACCCGGGTGATTTCTGACATAACCTAGAACCGGGTGCTTACGTTGACCAAATGATGATGAGATACGTGCGCCATCAATAGGGGTTTTCATTAAAAACCTTCGGGCGCTTTCGCCTTTTTCATTATAATATCCTGCTTCGCCATCAGGGGTTTGATAACGGTATAGCTTCAGATCGCGTTTTCGAGGCATTAGTCTGGCATATAGCAAATTACCGGTTTTTACTTTATTACCCTTTTCATCGACATAACTCTCAAACACCATATCAAAGCTATCACCAGCGCGTATGCCGCGCTGAAAATCCACTGAATAAGCATAAAGCCGGGAAAACTCTATTACTGCTGCATCACTAGCCCCGGCATTTAGAGCGCTTAAGTATAGGCTGGAGGTTATCTCCCCTTGTACTCGGATCAATGTTAGTTCGGTTTCTCTTAGTAACTCCCTAGCGATAAAATCGCCATTGGATCGGCGGTTAAGGACTAAGGTTCGATCTACGCTGGTTCTGGTTGATAATCCTGCTAATTGCAGGCGTCCTGTTTCTGCAATTGGTTCTAATATTAAGTTTAGTTTCTGTCCGGCTCGAAAATTTCGTGGATTAAACACTTTGCTCATAGCTGCAATAGCATTGGCAGCTTCAACCCTGTTGATACCTGCATTATCTAGCACGACCGCTAATGTTCCGCCTCGTTTGAGCTTGGTTGAGATATGTTTCTGCCCCGGTATTTTAATAAAATTATAGAACTCTTCGCCAGCAATTTTAGATAAATCAGGAAATACTATCGCTGGCGGGACTTCGGCAGAGGCCATGACGGTAAGGGGTTGGGAGGCTTTGCTATCTGGCAGCGATACCAGATTAGCTATTGCTAAAACTAATAATGCTAGCGGGATAATATATAAAAAACCCGGAAGTCGATTGAAACTCATAACATTATTCCTGCACAAAATTACTAAGGCTCTGCCTAAAGATTAAGGTAATTATTTGAACCGTATTGGGAAAGCCTAGTTTTGCTTATTTGTTTTCTTAAAGGGGAGTTTAGCTGATTTTTGTCTAAATCCAAGTGTCATAACATTAAATCTCCACATAGGATCAGTGACTTGAGTGTAGCTCAACTTTTTAGGTTGAATTGATTTAGTTCGGAATTTATACAGAACTGATCAAAAAATGTTTAATGCGGGGATTTTTTTTGATTGTTCACAGGTAATTAAGGCTCTGCCGTCAGCTTGAGTCAAATATTTTTGTTTTATTGGAAATGATATCGCTATGACTAATTTTTCCACACCAGTTGAACTATCAGCCGTTGATCTGGCCTCGTTACTTTGCGCTCGCATTTGTCATGACCTGGTATCACCGGTCAGTGCCTTAGGAACAGCGATTGATGTATTGGACGATGATGATGCCGCCGATATGCGTGATGAAGCTTTGGAATTGATCCGCTCCTCTGCTGGACAAGCATCTGCCAAGCTGGAATTTGCCAGACTCGCATATGGAGCAGGCACTTCGGCTCCGGGGCAAGTGCCGACATCAGAGTTAAAGCGTTTAGTGGACGGAATGTTTAAAAATGCCAAAGCAAAAATTATCTGGCGGGTTTCTGCCGTCAGCTTGTCAAAGCCGACCTCTAGGATTTTATTAAACTTGGTATTGCTGGGCGTGGAAGCAGCACCAAGAGGTGGTGAAGTTACGGTCGAGGCTGCTTCAGAATCCCGTTTACGAGTATTGGCACAAGGCGACCGGGCGAGGTTATTRCCGACAGTGGCAAATTCGTTAGAAGGCTTGGAGCCGGAAAACGGTTTTGATGGTCGATCCATTCAACCATATTACACAGGTTTGATTGCCAGAGACCTTGGTGGGCGAGCCGAAGCAAGGCAAAATGGTGAGAGTATCGAGCTTATAGCATTAACTAGAGTTGATGCAGCAAGTTAATTACACTCAAAAGTAGTTTAATTTAATTTATTCGCGTTAATTGCAGATCCCTTAGTGACCCCTTAACCACTACAGTTAATTATACGAGCAGAACCAGTTCAATACTGGACGTTCAAGATCAAGGGAGTCCGTAACTATGGATGATCTATTAAGTGATTTTTTAGCCGAAACTCAGGAAAGCCTGGAGGTTGTTGATGCCGAACTAGTCAAGTTTGAGCAACAGCCTGAAGATGATGCAACCCTAAACAATATTTTTCGACTTGTTCATACTATCAAAGGAACATGTGGGTTTTTGGGTTTGCCACGGCTTGAGGCATTAGCTCATGCTGGTGAAACACTGCTCGGTAAGTATCGCGACAAAGCTCTGATAGCGACCCCTGATACGGTTTCGTTAATTCTTGAATCTATCGACAAGATCAAAGAAATTCTTGATTACCTTACCGAAACTCAATCCGAGCCAGAAGGTGGCGACGAAGAAATTATTTCTAAACTGGTCGCAGCTTCTGAAGGAAGTATGGAAGCGGTTACAGCTTCTGCYCCRGCAGTKGARRCGGAARYARYGCCTGTAGCTGAGGYAGAAATTAATGAAGCACCAATTGGGTTTGATGAAGACCTTGATCGAGACTTGCGACCGGGTGAGGTTTCTTTGGCTGATCTAGAAGCGGCATTTTTGGCGGCTGATGGCCCTGACTTAGACCAATTAGCTGTTGAAGCTGATCAGGCCATAAAACAAGAAGAAGATAAAAAGGCAGCAAAGAAGAAAGTTAAAAAGCCGGCTGAACCGATTAAAATCATACAAACAGTTCGGGTTAATGTCGATAGCCTAGAAGACCTTATGGCTATGGTTTCAGAGCTGGTTCTTACCAGAAATCAATTGTTACAAACCGTCCGCGAAACCAGTAGCGATGATCTAAAATTACCCCTACAGCGGCTATCCAGTGTAACAGCTGAGCTACAAGAAGGGGTCATGAAAACCCGAATGCAGCCAATTGGTAATGCTTGGAAAAAATTACCGCGAATTGTTCGTGATTCAGCCAAAGCGGTAAACAAAAAAGTACAGCTAAATATGAAGGGTGAGCAGACCGAGCTTGATCGCCAAGTGCTAGAGCTAATCGGCGATCCTTTGACTCATATGGTACGAAATTCTTGTGATCATGGTTTGGAGCCAAGTGATATCAGGGTTGCAGCTGGCAAACCAGAAGCCGGACAGATCAATTTATCAGCCTATCATGAAGGCGGGCATATTGTAATTGAAATAGCTGATGACGGAGCTGGTTTACCGACATCAAAAATACGCAGCAAGGCTATAAAAAACGGGACAATCTCGCAAGAAGAAGCTGATGCAATGACTGACAACCAAATTCATCGGTTGATCTTTGCTGCCGGGCTTTCAACAGCCGCTGCGGTTACTTCTATTTCTGGCCGTGGCGTTGGAATGGATGTGGTTCGTAGTAATATTGAGCAAATAGGTGGAACTATTGATCTTAAGTCAATTGATGGCCAAGGCACTACTTTTAAGATTAAAATTCCGCTGACTTTAGCTATTGTTTCGGCTTTGATAGTTGACACCAAAGCCGGCAAATTCGCGATACCACAATTAGCTGTGGTTGAATTGGTTCGTACCACCGCAAATGGTGATCATCGGATTGAAAAAATAAGCAATGCCAGAGTTTTGCGTTTGCGCGATAAATTATTGCCAATACTGGATCTATCCGAAATCATTGGTGAGCCTGCGGAAAAAGAAGAAAAAATTACTGGGTTCGTTGTGGTAATGACTGTTGGCGAACAGACGTTTGGTGTTTTGGTAGATAGTGTTTTTGATACCGAAGAAATAGTCGTTAAGCCAATGTCAGATAGATTAAAATCGATAGAAATTTTCTCTGGTAATACAATATTAGGCGATGGCTCGGTGATTATGATTGTTGATCCGAACGGTATTGCTCGTCAGGTTGGCTCGCTAAATGATATCGAACAAGCCAGCGCGAAATCAGATAATATGGTGAACGACAGCGAAACAAAAACAGCGATGTTGTTGTTCTTTGCTGGCGGTACAGAGCCAAAAGCTGTGCCATTAAGCTTGGTCACAAGATTAGAAGAAATAGATCCGCAAAAAATAGAAATATCTAATGGTCGTCATTTGGTTCAATATCGAGATACCTTAATGCCATTAATCCATGCTGGCGGCGCCCCATCATTTAACGAAGAAACTCCGCAACCGATATTGGTGTTTACTGAAGATGGCCGCTCAGTCGGTTTAGCTGTAGACGAAATTGTCGATATAGTTGAGGAAGTGCTGCACATTGAAATGTCAGATAATTCCCCGGAAATTATTGGTTCAGCAGTATTAAAGGGTAAGGCCACGGAAGTTCTTGATGTTGGCCATTTCTTGACTTTGGGCTTCCACGACTGGTTCGAGAGGGCCGCCGCAGACCAGGAAACTCAAGAAACAGCAGCCAAGCGCGTTTTGCTGGTAGATGATAATGCGTTCTTTAGGAATATGGTAAAACCGCTGCTTAGTGCAGCTGGTTATGAGGTAACGGCAATTGAAAGTACCAGTGAAGCTTGGAAGTTAAACGAAGCTGGTGTGGAATTTGACATAATAGTCAGTGATATTGAAATGCCAGATGATAATGGCGTGGATTTTGCTAATCGTCTGGCTAAGGATTTACGTTGGAGCACAGTTCCACGATTGGCTTTATCGGCATTAGAGCAACATGACTTAGAAAAAATTGGTGCCACCACTGCATTTACTGATGTGGTTCGTAAGTCAGATAGAGAATCGCTGGTCTCGACGATAAATTATGTATTACAACTCAAAGGAGAAGCAGCATGAGTGAACAAATTGCTTCCGCAGATAACAAAATAAATGACAAAGATCCAATAAATGAATTTGTGACCTTTTTTATTGATGACCAAATATTCGGTATTCCGGTTTCCGATATTCATGAAGTTTTTCATCCACAATCTATAACTCGAGTTCCATTGGCACCGCCGGAAATTCGCGGCGTTTTGAATCTGCGCGGGCGAATAGTTACCGCAATAGAGGTGCGTGAAAAACTAAACCTTCCAGCTCTAGAGCAAGACCAAGAGTCATTAATGGCTATCGGGGTTGAAATAAATGGTGAGTCTTATGGACTGATTATTGATCGAGTTGGTGATGTTTTACAATTACCACGGGGAAAATCCGAAGCAGTACCGATGAATTTTGACCCGGTTTGGCAGAAATTTACTACTGAAATTTACCGTTTGGAAGATAAATTACTGATAATCTTGGATATTAAACGTTTACTTGATTTTGAAACCAAGTCTGAAATGGCTGCTTGAACAAGACTATAGGAATAAAAAATGAAACATTGCCTTGTCGTAGACGATAGCCGAGTAATTAGAAAAGTTGCTTGTAGAATTCTTGAAGATATGGAATTTACTTGCATCGAAGCCGAAGATGGGCAGCAAGCGCTTGATAAATGCAAACAAGCAATGCCTGAGGCCATTTTGCTGGACTGGAATATGCCGGTGATGAATGGAATAGACTTCCTAAAAGCCTTAAGAAACGAGACCGGCGGCGATAAGCCGGTGGTTGTGTTCTGCACCACCGAAAATGATATGGGACATATAACCGAAGCCCTTAGAGCTGGTGCCAATGAATATATTATGAAGCCGTTCGATAGCGATATTCTTTCAGCAAAGTTTGCTGAAGTTGGGCTGATATAGGTTCTAATAAAATGCAAGTAAAACCACCAATTACAAAACCAAGACCCTCTGCTGGCGGCAAGTCCATATCAGTATTGCTGGTTGATGATTCTGCTGTGGTTCGTGGGCTTGTTTCTCGTTGGTTGGAGGCTGAATCCGGTATCGAGGTAATTGCCAAGGCAGTCGATGGGGTGCAGGGGGTTAAACTGGCAACACAACATAAGCCAGATATTATAGTGCTTGATATTGAGATGCCAAGAATGGACGGCTTAACAGCATTGCCGCAAATATTAAAAGGCTCGCCAAAGTCAAAAGTAATAATGGCTTCAACCTTAACCCATCGTAATGCTGACATTACATTACGAGCTCTATCACAAGGAGCCAGTGATTATACTCCGAAACCAGAAACTGGGAAATTAGCCGGAGCAGAAGAATTTCGTAACAATTTGATCGGCAAAATACGTGCCTTGGGTCAGAGAGTTTCCTTTAGGCCAAGAGCGATTTCAACAGCGCCAATTGCCCGAATAGCAACCAAGCCACCAGCTTCATTTGTTACACCGAAAGCAATTTTYGTTGGCTCCAGTACTGGTGGCCCRCAAGCCTTACGCGATTTGATGAGCRTTATTGGCCCCARAGTTAATTTGCCGATATTTATTACCCAACATATGCCAAAAACCTTTACCGCTGTATTGGCTGAACACCTTAGTAAATCAGCAAAAAAGCTGGTGGTTGAGGGTCGGGACGGCATGCCGGTCAAACCCGGAGGGGTTTATTTGGCGCCCGGTGATTACCATATGTTTGTCAGAAAAGCTGGCATGGGTGTGGTTATTGGGCTTGATCAAAAACCACCGGAGAATTATTGTCGTCCATCAGTAAACCCGATGTTTCGYTCGGCRGTTAGTGTYTATGGAAACKCAGCWYTGGCAGTAATGYTGACCGGTATGGGGCAAGAYGGATTGRGYGGMACKSARGAAATGYACRAWGCMGGMTCGATGGTYATMGCSCAAGAYGARGCAAGYTCMGTAGTTTGGGGAATGCCYGGAGCTATTGCYAAAGCAGGTCTKGCRCAYGAAATTTTACCAATGGCYAAAATCGGCCCAAAAATATTACAGATTGTTCAAAGGAAATARTATGAACAGCGCAAATTTTGAATTTTTAGCAAACTTRYTRCTTAAAAARTCCGGTCATGTMTTGTCTCCGGAAAAAGGKTATTTGCTRGAYAGYCGGYTKGGGCCGATTGCYCGYAAGGARGGCTTRRSTTCTGTTGARGAGCTGGTGCAGTCAATGCGAACTGGCAATGATSAAAGACTKASYTGGGCWGTTACCGAAGCRATGACAACCAAYGARACTTTTTTCTTTCGYGAYCGAACRCCGTTTGATYTGTTYAAGTCYGARGTGATCCCGCATCTRGCAGAAAATCGCCGYCCYGGYTCTAAGGCRAGAATTTGGTGTGCGGCGGCCTCGGCTGGTCAAGAACCGTATTCACTATCAATGATTTTGCGTGAAGAACGCAGTGCGTTACGCGGCATACAAATGGATATATTGGCATCAGATATATCAGATAAGGTAATCGAGAAGGCCAAAGCTGGGTTATATTCACAATTTGAAGTTCAACGAGGATTGCCTGTGCAATTACTGGTTAAATACTTTCAAAAACAAGGTGATHTTTGGCAAGTTGACCCATCTTTACGGCAAAATATTTCCTTCAAAACCTTTAATTTGCTGAATAGTTTTCACGCATTGGGTACTTTTGATGTTGTGTTTTGTCGCAATGTATTGATTTATTTTAATCAACAAACCAAAACAGATATTCTTAATCGGATTGCCTCGCGGCTAGCACCAGATGGGTTTTTATTCTTGGGAGCAGCGGAAACCGTGCTTGGGTTAACCGATGCGTTTGAACCGGTTGCTGGTAAACGCGGCCTTTATAAGCGTAAGGGAATAGCTCAGGCCAAAGTTGCTTAGCCTATAAGCTCAGTAAATACATGTTGTAGACAGCAAAAAGGGCGGTAACAACCGCCCTTTTTTAATTGGATTATGTAACTGATTTATGCGGCTTCTTCTTCAGGATTGCGCAAGACATAGCCACGACCCCAGACGGTTTCAATATAATGATCACCATCAGTAGCATTGGCCAGTTTTTTCCGTAATTTACAGATAAACACGTCAATAATTTTCAGTTCCGGCTCGTCCATGCCACCATAAAGATGGTTTAGGAACATTTCTTTGGTCAAAGTAGTTCCTTTGCGCAAAGACAGCAATTCGAGCATTTGGTATTCTTTACCAGTTAGGTGTACTCGTTGCTTGTTAACATCGACGGTTTTAGCGTCAAGGTTTACGGCAATCGTTCCCGTTGTGATAATAGATTGCGAATGACCTTTGGATCTACGAACCACTGCGTGAATTCGTGCGACCAGCTCGTCTTTGTGAAATGGCTTGGTCAAATAGTCATCAGCACCAAATCCAAGTCCGCGAACTTTTATGTCCGTATCGGTTGTTCCGGACAGRATTAGTACCGGAGTATCGACTTTTGATACTCGTAATTGTTTTAACACATCAAAACCTGGCATATCAGGTAGATCAAGATCCAGCAGTATGATGTCATAATCATAAAGCTTTCCTAGATCGACGCCCTCTTCGCCAAGATCAGTTGTATAGATGTTAAAGCCTTCTGACTTCAACATTAATTCGATTGATTGCGCGGCTGCGCTATCATCTTCAATCAATAAAACCCGCATATAGCCCTCCTCCTTGAGTAATTCGCGAATCACTTATGCGTCGCGAATGCATATATAGTTAACTCGACTAGGACGGTATGTGAATCCCGTTAACAGAAGTTAAACAAACCACAACCGTATGAACAAATTTTCAACTATCTTGGTAAGTATTGGTTAGGAAGTACCCCATCGCCATAAAGAATGAATGTTTTTGTGTACGCTTGGCAAATAATTACAATTTTCCAACAAATTTTATTTATGATCTTTACATGATCGCAACCTAGATCGGATAGATTTACGTAAATTAGGTCATSWATCAYCTGWACTGGTTAACGGGAGAATTTCCAATATGCGCGCATTGGCCGCAAAAATTGAAGCCATGGAGCCACGTAGCTTTGAAGGACGTGTGTCAGCTGTAAACGGCGTTTTGGTTGAAGCGGTGGGCCCGATCAATGCATTAGTGCTTGGTGCTTCGGCCAAAGCCAAGACCAAATCTGGTGAAGTAAGTTGCGAGGTTATTGGTTTTCGCGATGACCGGGCGTTATTGATGCCATTTAGTGCATTGGAAGGTATTCATGCCGGCGCGCGGRTTAAGATAGACCCTGAGACTAGCCATGTACGGCCAACGCAAAACTGGCTTGGTCGGGTGGTGAATGCTTTTGGTGAGCCATTAGACGATAAAGGAGCAATGCCTCAAGGCCTAGAGGCYTGTCCGTTACGAGGYGTTCCCCCACAAGCTCATGCACGAGACCGGGTTGGCGCAAGAATTGATCTTGGGGTTCGGGCGTTAAATGTATTTACGCAGATATGCCGTGGGCAGCGCCTTGGGGTGTTTGCTGGTTCCGGTGTTGGTAAATCGGTTTTAATGTCGATGCTTGCCAGAAATGCCGAATGTGATGTGACGATTATTGGCTTGATCGGTGAAAGAGGCCGCGAGGTCAAAGAGTTTATTGATGATGTATTAGGCGAAGAGGGTCTAAAACGCGCCATTGTTGTGGTGGCAACATCTGATGAGCCAGCATTGGCACGAAGACAAGCGGCACAACTTACCATGACTTTGTCTGAATATTTTCGCGATCAGGGCAAACACGTGCTTTGTTTGATGGATTCAGTTACCCGTTTTGCCATGGCACAGCGCGAAATTGGTTTAGCCGCTGGCGAGCCGCCAACCACCAGAGGTTATACGCCAAGTGTATTTAACGAATTGCCACGCTTGTTGGAACGCGCCGGGCCTGGTTGTTCGCGCAATGGCAAAGGCGGGGCAATTACCGGYATTTTYACCATCTTGGTTGATGGTGATGATCATAATGAGCCAATAGCAGATGCGGCGCGCGGTATTTTGGACGGACATATAGTAATGGAAAGAGCCATTGCCGAGCGCGGCAGATTTCCGGCGATTAATGTCTTAAAGTCGGTTTCTAGAACCATGCCCGGCTGTTGCGAAGAGGGCGAGATTGAGCAGATTAGAACCGCTCGTAAAGCAATGGCTGACTATGCCAATATGGAAGAGCTGATCCGTTTGGGTGCTTATTCCAAAGGCTCGAACCCGGATGTTGATCGGGCAATAGAAATACATCAACCATTAGAAGATTTTCTAAGCCAGCAGGCTTTTGAAGTAACCGACATCAAGGACAGTTTTACGCTGCTTGATGAAATCTTAGCTATCAATAATAACAAACCCACTAACGGGTGACGGAGATAATTATGAGAAGTTTTGCATCACTGGTAAAATTAGCCAGATTTAAAGTAGAAGAATTACAACGGCAAATGGCCATGCTTGATGACGCTAGATCGCATCTTGAAGGTCGCTCTGCCGATCTGGAACGCAGCGTTCCTGAAGAACAAGTAGCAGCCAATGCCACCAAAGAGGGCTATTTAGCCTATGGATCATACGCGCAAGCGGTTATTATCCGTAAGGAAAATTTGCGTAACTCGATGATCGAGTTTGACGCACAAACCGCCGCGCTTCGGGTATTGCTTGAAGATGCGTTTCGCGAGTTAAAGAAGTTCGAGCTGATGGAAGAACGTCGCCTCAAAGCTATTGCCGAGGCCAACGCCAAAGCCGAGCAAGCTGAGCTGGACGAAATCGCTGGCGTAAGAGCTGCCCGCTAAAGTTCTTGCAGTAAATGATCACCGAAACCGGTCAGAAAATGCTTCTGGCCGGTTTTTTGTTGCATTGTTAATTAAGTAAAAGCTGGCAAATAAAACCTGTTGCCAATTTTACGTGTTCTAGCCAGAGGATAAATTCTTAAACGGCGCGGCAATAAAGGATTCATTACTTTTACACATTCCTTTACATATTTCAATAAAACCCATGTTTCATTGAGGTTGCCGTATATTAACAATGTCAAACAGCCGCAAGAAAGCCTGTAAAGACCATTTGCATGACCATTATAACAAATGGGCTTTGGGCGGGCATGGTTGAAACTTATCCCCGTATCTCAAGGGTCGATAAGGGGCAATGAGTGCTAATTCTTTGCCAATGAACCCTTAGTTTATGGGCGAAATTTGCCAATGATTGCTAATTAAGTATCAATCAGGAAGGGTCACATGACCCTTGTTTTCCCTTCTYCTGTCTCGCGGTGAAATATCAAAACATCACGAGGTGAACTCCTTCTCCCCAATTGGGAGAAGGCTGGATTGAGGGCTCTTAAAAATCACAATTAAGAAAACTAGATCACCAGGACAAGCCGTGTGATGACAGTGTATGGGCAAGTCAGGGGCAGGCTCTGAGGTGCTGCACAGCAGCCTCAAAGGACGCTTCGCTCTTGAGGGCTCTTTGTTGTCCTCCACCTTTATGGGGGAGGTGAACGCGAAGCGTTCGGAGGGGGTGCAAATCGGTTAGTAATTTTCCACCTTACCCACGTTCAACCTGCAAGGCTGGAACCTAAGTCAAGCACGAAATGACGTACGTGGCGCAAAGATAAATAGCTGTGGATATTTCCAAACAAAACCCGTCATTGTCATTTCAACCAAAGCGGCCAGGTATTTGCTTAGCAACAGATACGGAGCTGATGCTCTGTTTCGTAATGACACGAATAGGGGCGTTTATGACCAGTCTTGCTTTAATCCTTTCTGCCGCCATTATTGGCGCGATGACCTTTTTTGCTTTCATGGTTGCACCAGCAGCAGCCCAAGCCGGCTCTTCGGCAAATGTAATACAATTAAGCCGGGCGGTTTTTCCAAAGGCTTTTGATCTGTTTGCAATGCTCTCGGCCATGGCTGCACTTTCCGCAAGCATTGACGGGCAATTATTCGCCGCAGCTTCTTTGGTTATTGCTTGTTGTGTGTTTTTACAGGCTGGTTGGAAAATCACTCCGGCACTAGAAAATGCCCGTGACGCAGCATTGGCAGGAAACCGCGAGGCTTTACTAGATTTTGCCAAATTGCGCTCGTCGGCAGTAAAGGCAAATGTTTTGCAATATGTTACATTGTTTGCAGCGGTAGCTTTTTTAAGTGTTTAATACTTAATCCGTGGCAACAACTTTAGCATCTGTGTCAGACACTTGAAGTTCTTTCTTATCCGCAAACATAACAATCACTCGCAACGCACCAACCGGCGGCTCCCTAAAATCAGTAGTAAAAGAAAATTTCTCTCCCTTACCTAATTCTTTTGTCTTGGTTTCCACCAGCCATGAAAATACCGGTTGATCTTTATCATCAAGAATTTCTGCTGTTAGCAATGGAACCTGTTGTTTTCGTTTGCTGATATTTACTACTGTGCCACTGATCTGCAAAACACTGGTACCGCCACGCATTTTGCGAATGGCGGTAATGTCATGTACTTCCAAGCCGATAATATTAACTTTGGCGCCCAAAGCAGAATAAATGCTAGCGGTTTTTGGCCAGATACGCACCATATCAGCCTTGAACACCCAACTGCCGACAAACAATAAAACTACCGCCGCTATTGTTCCCCCCCAAATAACCCGCTGCTTTATTCGTTTTTTCTGCTGCCTTTCTCCCTCTCTTCTTGCTCTTATCGCTTGAGCAACTTTCGGGTCTTTACGAACCTGTGGCTGTTGTTCTGCGGCGGACGGCTCTTCGGATTTTGGTTTCTCTTCGCTTGCTGGTGCTGCTTTTGTTGCTAAAAATAGCTCTTCGGTTTGCTTTTCTTCACCAGAAGCATCTACTTGCCAGTTGTGCCCGCAAGAGGCACAACGTACTTTACGCCCTTCACCTCCGATGGCTGTAGAGCTGGCGGAATAACGCATGGAACAATTTGGACAGGTCAGTATCATAGATTAAACCGAATCACCTAGTAATCACCAAACCTAAGAGGTCGCTTATTCCTGCTATCAAGTCCAGTTTAGACGCTGCCGTCAAGAGCGGTAAAGCCACCGGCGCAATAGATCCGGTTATGTCAATGTCACATATTGGCTTGCGATATGGCAATGGGCCGGAAATTCTAAAAGATATAAACTTTACTTTACAACCCGGCTCTATGCAGTTTTTAACCGGTCCATCAGGAGCCGGTAAAACCTCGCTGCTAAAGCTGATTTATCTGGCCTTACAACCCAATCGCGGATTTATTCACTTGTTCGGACAAGACGTTTCTATTTCCTCTCGCGATGAACTGGCTCTGTTACGGCGTAAAATCGGTGTTGTTTTTCAAGGTTTTGGCCTGCTTGGGCATTTATCAGTGTTTGAAAACGTCGCCCTGCCCTTACGTGTCACCGGCAAGAAGCATGATGATTATAAAGATGATGTAAAAGACCTGTTGCAATGGGTTGGCCTTGGCAAATCTCTTGATGTTTCACCTGATACTTTATCTGGCGGGGAAAAACAAAGAGTAGCAATAGCCAGAGCGGTCGTTGCAAAACCAGATCTGCTTATTGCCGACGAGCCAACGGGAAATGTTGACCTGCAAATGGGCAAGAGGCTGATGCGGTTATTCTTGGAATTAAACCGTCTTGGCTCAACAGTTTTAATCGCCAGCCATGATCTATCGTTAATTCGCTCAGTTAGTGCAGACGTTTACACTATAGAAGAAGGCGCACTTAGTCTTAACCCCGCCAAAAGACCTCGAGGTAAAAAATGAGTGAGCAACACAAAAGAGCACCATTATTGCCGGCAAACTCTGATCGTGACGGGCCGTTGTTTTTTGTAATTGTTATTATTGTTTTTCTGGCATCTTTATCAGCAATAAGCGCAATTTCGGCTTTGCAAAACGTAAAGCACTGGCAAAATGCGTTACGAAACGAAATGACCGTACAAATACTAAGTGGCGATCAAGCAGAAGCCTTGCGTACAGCACGAATATTATCACAAATTCCCGGAATTGTTTCTGCAAAAGCTGCCAGCCGMRMCGAGGCCAAAGCATTATTAGAGCCGTGGCTAGGAGCTAAAAATATCCCAGATGACCTACCAATACCATTATTGGTATATGTTCAGTTAGAGCAAAATAATCCGGCGGGGCTAGAGGTTTTAACCGCCACCCTTGCCAATGCCGGGATCAATGCCAGCATTGATGATCATCAACAATGGGCAAGTGATCTGGCAAGATCGGCAAAAGCTGTGCAGTTTTTATCTATTTCTGTATTGGCTTTGCTAATTACCGCCAGCATTGCTGTGACCGGATTTGCCACTAGAGCCGGATTGGCCGCAAGGCGTGATCTGGTTGAGGTATTGCATTTGGTTGGCGCAAAAGATCAAGTTATTGCTCGTTTATTCGGAGTTAAATTTATTATTATGGGGCTAAAAGCTGGGACATTGGGCACACTATTGGCGATGATCAGTGTTGTTGGTTTAACAATAAGTGGTGTCGGCGCTGCATCATTCATGGGTGGAACGGTGCAATTTGGCTTAAGCCCGCTATTGGCCTTAGTACCAGCACCGTTCATTACTGCCGCTGTTGGTGGTTGGACGGCATATCGCTCGGTTATGGATAATTTGAGAAAAAACACGTGATGATCAGTCGTTTTGTTTTTTGGCTAAGTTTTGCTTTGGCGGTTAATTTTATCGCCGGGTTGATAGCATTTGCCATCGCTACCAATCGGTTAAGTGAAATGTTTGTGCCAGAAACAGCCGATGGTCTTGTTGTTCTAACTGGCGGTTCTGGAGAGCGCATTAAATACGCCGGTGATTTATTGCAACAAAACAAGGCAAAAAGATTGCTTATAACTGGCGTACACCCTGATGTTAGTCATAATTCTTTGCGTAAATTATCTGGCCTGCCGAAAACAATTTTTAGCTGCTGCGTTGATGTCGACAATAAAGCAAAAAACACTRTCGGTAATGCTAGGCARATTRRCCTTTGGGCGAACGNACAAAACTATGATCATTTGCTGATTGTCACATCAAGTTATCATATTCCTCGTGCATGGCTGATATTACGCTCTGAAATGCCCAAGACCAGACTGGCTCTGGCTCCGGTAAAAAGCATTGGCAATGCCAGGCAGCACGTATATCGCCGAACTTTACTGGAGTATGGTAAATATCTGGTGGTGTTGGTCTTTCCCGCACAGCAAATACAGGGCGATTAAATGGGTTACCTGCGCGGGGTTTTGTTTTTAATCTGGATGGTTTTCTGGTTGCTATTATTAGGGATTATTTTCCTGCCCACTTTGCTAATGGGATTAGCCGCAGTAAAAGCTCCGATGAAAATATGGATCAAAATAACATTGTTTGGCATGCGCTATATTTGCGGCATTAAAATAGCCATCGAGGGTACCCAAAATATACCCAAAGGCGGCGCACTACTGGCCTCTAAGCACCAAAGCATGTTTGATGTAATTATCCCGTGGCAATTATTTTCTTTTCCAGCTTTGATCCTAAAAACCGAATTATCGCGAATACCGATATTTGGCTGGTATGTTATGAAATTGAAAAATGTGGCTATCAACCGCAAAGACGGAGCAAAAGCCTTACGCAAAATGCTAAAAGATTGTGCTGCTTTGGCCAAACAAAATCGCCAGATACTAATCTTTCCAGAAGGAACCAGAGTAAAACCGGGCGCATCAGCCCCCTACAAGCCCGGAGTGGCCGGCCTGTACAAGGAAATGCAAGTTCCGTGTGTTCCCATAGCCCTAAATTCAGGGCTTTGCTGGCCAAAAAGCGGGCTTAATTTTCAACCCGGGACTATCACGGTGCGTATTTTACCGGCGATTGCTCCGGGGCTAGACAAAAAAACATTTATGCAGCAATTGCAAACCAGTATAGAAACCGCCAGCCTTGAGCTTAATTCTGGCAAGTACACTTCAATGGAAAAATAATTGTGATCAATAATATAACTCAAATATTCAAACTTCGGCACAAAGTCTGGATCCCGTTTGTTGTCGCCATCGTTATTTTTGCACTGTGGTCAAGCTATTGGTTATTTGCTGCCGGAGTTATGAAGCAAAAAGCTGAAAACAAAATATCTGAATGGCAAAGCTTAGGCTATGTCATAGACTTAAAACCGTTGGAAGTTTCCGGCTTTCCATATCGGTTTGTATTAACGCTTGAGCGCTTAAATGTTACCTTGTTAGAAGCGCAAGCAAACCAGAAAATTTTCGTCGAAAAAGCCTTAATTCACTCAATGGCGTGGAAGCCGACGCACCTAATTGTTGAACTACCCACCGCTAGTAATATTTCAATCGGCTCAAAACAAGAATTAAATTATGCCGCACAAAAAACCAGAGCCTCATTGGTGTTCAAAAATGGACAATTATCACGGTTTTCAACAGAAATAATAGCTCCGAAAATAGCCGATACCTCCAACGAAGTAGTATATCAAGCCTCACGAATAGATGCACATTTTCGCTTCGGCTCTACCAATGACAGCCGTAAAGTTTTTGCAACAATTTCCCAACCTTTCTGGCCGCAAATGCCGTTAAAACCAATATCAGAAATTAAACTAAACACCGAAGTGTTTGCTTGGAGCGCATTACAGGGCAAACAAAAACTAGACAATTTTCGTGCTGCAAATGGTTCTTTACAGGTTGATCAGTTTTCGCTGGTTTCTGATAAATCCCTAGTCAGTTTTTCTGGAAACTTACAAATTGATCAACGATGTTTTTTAACCGGCAAAGTAAAAACCCGGTTTGTCCAGCCGGCCAAAATACTATCCAGACTTGATAAAAGTAGCTTTAGCGGCGATGTTGTCTCGACCATCACTGCTATCGGCCTGTTAATCGGCGGCGTTGAAGAAACCGAAATGTCATTTACTTTACGAAAAGGTGGCGTTTACACAGGGCCATTCAAAATAGCCAAAGCTCCAAGACTTTTCTGCGGAAATTGAGATATAAATTACTTATCTTGGCTCATAAACTCCGCCAAAACCTTGGCAAAGGCTCGGTTTTCGTCGTCCAAGCCAATGGTCAGGCGCAAATAACCCGGCAAGCCAAACCCGCGCATTCCTCGCAATATCAAGCCTTTTTGCATTAGGAATTTCTCGGCAGCATCGGCTTKATTGGCATCACCAYCAAAWCCCARCAAAACAAAATTACCGGCACTKGGGTAAACYCKAATTCCGCATTTACTGATCTCATTAGTCAACCATGGTCGCCATTTTTGCACATGAGCAGCAGAACGCTCAACAAAATCATCATCGGCTAAAGCAGCCATTGCTGCGGCTTGCGCCACCCGATTTGCATTAAACGGCGAGCGCACTCGGTTTAGTACATCGGCCACTTTTTGCGGGCAAAACGTCCAACCAATTCGTAAACCCGCCAAGCCATAAACCTTGGAAAAAGTTCTTGTGGTCATCACATTGTCAAATTTACGGGCTAATTCCATACCGCATGAGTAATTTGGATCATCAACATATTCAGCATAAGCAGCATCAACTACCAGTAATACATCTTTTGGCAAACCGGCATGTAATTTGTACAAATCATCTTTTGGCATCATATAGCCGGTTGGGTTATTCGGATTGGCAACAAAAACCAAACGGGTGCGCTTGGTTACATTGGCCAGCATCCGATCAACATTTGCCTGCAAATCATCTTCGGGTACCATAACCGGCACGGCTTCGTTTTGCAGGGCGATAAGTTTATAAGTTAAAAACCCGTGCGCCGAAAATAGAACTTCATCACCGGGACGCAAATAGCTACGGCCAAGTAATTGTAATAATTCATCAGAGCCGCAGCCACAAACAATTCTCTCCACTGGCAAGTTATACTTCTTGGCCAAAGACTCGCGCAATAAAAGCGCCCCGCCATCGGGGTATCGCTCTAGCTTAGAACTTTCGTCAGCAATTGCTTGTTTTGCTGATTCTGGCGCACCAAAACAATTTTCATTAGATGATAATTTAACCGGAGCAGCAAACCCCGGAGCATCAGCAACACCGCCGCGATATGCCATAATATCCAGTAAGCCGGGTCGTGGATCAGGTTGATTTGTCATTTTATGCTTTCATGAACAAGTGACGCAAAGAAACAGCCAATAAATGTCGGCTCCTGCCAGCCATCACCCGTAGATAGCCCGCTGTCAATTGGTGATTTTGTCTCAATTAAAACCAGCCCCTTGGCACTGGTTATCTGCACAGCGTCCACTGGCAATTCTGCTCGTTGATCAATTATTGTCCAACAAACCTGCCCTTCTCGAAAAAGAGGCTTATCAACGCTTAAACAACAGGCTTTTGGATTATTTGCCGGCCATTTTGGTAAAGTCGTCTGCACATAAAGTTTTAACGTAGGCTTCGCTAGATCGACCCACCAATTTTGATTGTTATTTGGAAACTCGACCACCGCAATTGCGCCTTTGGTGTTACAGGTTTGCAAAATCCAATTTTCATCATCCAAGGCATCAGTTGGTGCGCCAGGGAAAGCCATTTGCGCCCATGATGTCATTTTGGCATTTTGACAGAGTAAAACCATCGGCCCTTGGGTCATTAATGAGCAGGTGATCAATGCGCTCCACATAGATATCATGGTCTTTGCGGGAAATGTATCTGATTTTTGATCCAACAAGCGTTGTAATAATGCATGTTCACGCGCYGGAGACCATGGGTCACGATCTGCTGGTTTTAAGCTGCTAAGGCTCTTGGCTAGACCAAGCCGTTGGTCAATCAATTGCAACATTTGATTATCAATACTGTCTATTTGCTGCCGTATAGCAGATAATTGCTGTGAATTTTTATCCATTTACCGAGACTCCGGGCAAAAAACTGGCACAGGAATTTTCTTGCGCGGATCTATCATACGTACTTTTTCTGCTTCAACCAATAACACACCACCAAAAAACGGCCAAAAAACTTCGCCGGTTTTTTCCCATGCCGCAACGCTAGACGCTGATGCCAGCCAGTTAAATGGTGGAGCAAACAAGGCTTGCGTTCTTGCCGTAGGTCGCAAGCCTGCTTGTTCAAGTAAGCTTGTTAACTGAAACAAGGAAAAAGAACGCCCATGTCCAAATGGAGTTCTAGAGCTAGCCGACCATAAGCCGATGCGATGGGAGACCACCACAACCAACCGGCCTTTGGCCACTAATGATCTGGTAATTTCGGTTAAGCTTTGCAGCGGATCTGAAACTTCTTCCAAGTAATGCACCACCAATATCCGATCAAAACAATTTTCAGCAAATGGCATTGCCAGTGGATCGATCAATGTTGTTTGCACTTTGCCAGCACATGGCCATTGCTCAACACCTTGTCTTACCGGCATCGCGCAAACAAGCCGACGAGCTGTACCTTGCCACTTTTCCGCAAAATTAACGCCATATCCCAATGATAAAACGTCCATGTTTGAGGTATCCGGCCACAAACTATCAAGCCGGCGCGAAATGCACTGYTTGGCCATTAACCCAAGACGGCTTTTATAAAACTTGCTTAACTCTCGAACATCAGGTTGCATAGTCTTTCCTCTAAGTGCAAACATGACGAAAGAAATGCAAATTGGCAAAGGAAATCAAATGATCGAAGTGATGCAATTACCGTGTTTATCCGATAATTATGGCTTTTTGGTTCATGATCCAGAAACGAAAACAACCATTTCGATCGACAGCCCCGATGTTGCGGTAATAAACAAAGCTCTTGAAGATCGTAATTGGTCATTGTCGGCAATATGGAACACCCATCATCATTTTGATCATGCGGGCGGTAATGCCGCTTTGGTCGAACGCTGGAACTGTAAAATAATTGCCCCCAAGGGCGATGCAAAATTTATCCCAAATGCCGATCAATTGGTATCTGATGGCGATGAAGTTTATCTCGGCGGCATAATGGCAAAAGTACTGCACACTCCCGGACACACCATGGGGCATATAATTTATGTGTTTGAGAATGAAAACATAGCCTTTGTTGGCGATACTTTATTTGCGTTGGGCTGTGGCCGGTTGTTTGAGGGTGGGCCAAAAGAAATGTGGCCATCTTTGCAAAAAGTAATGGCTCTGGCTCCGCAAACAATGATTTATTGCGCCCATGAATATACTGCTGATAATTTACGCTTTGCCATAACTATCGATCCGGACAATCCTAGGCTCATTGCTAGAGGCCGCGAGATAAAAACCAAACGCGAAAACGATCAATGGACAATACCGTTTACTTTGGCCGAGGATTTGGCAACTAATCCGTTTTTACGGGCTGCTGATCCGGCAATTAGAGAAAACCTGCAAATGCAAGAAGCGAGCGATCAGGAAGTGTTTGCTGAAATTCGCCAGCGCAAAGATAATTTTTAGAGCCTAGTTATCGGATAAACCCGACAGCAAAAATCGCCAATATCATAAGAACAAAAATTGCCAAAGTAATCAGGCCAAAATGTTTTTCTATCTGCGCCCGTACTCGATCACCGGCATAGCGGATAATTGCAGCCACAAGAAAGAACCTTGCGCCACGCGATAAGACACTGGCTGCAACAAAGGCAGCAAAGTTCAAATGCACGAAACCWGAGGYCATRGTAATTACTTTRTAWGGAAACGGRGTGAAGCCGGCACCGAATACTGACCAAAAVCCCCATTTATCGAACCATTCTTTGAATACATYAAAGCTGTCTTGTTTGCCGTACAATTCAAATATTGGTTGAGCGATAGTCTCCCAAGCAAACATACCAATGAAATACCCAAGTATTCCGCCAAGCACGCTAGCAATGGTGCAAACCCCAGCGATCAGCCAAGCTTTCTCAGGTCTGGCCAATACCATCGGAATTAACATGACATCTGGCGGAATTGGAAATACCGAGCTTTCGATGAACGAAACACCAAATAATCCGCGCAAAGCATTTTTGCCGCGAGCTATGTCCAATAGTTTTTGCTTCATCTTGTCGTCCGAATTACTGGTAATAACCAATCAACGGCCTTTATTGCACTGATGGATTAGTTTTGTATGAATCCACCATTGTAACAATGCAGCCATTAAATACATAAGCTGCAAACTACTGCATAAGAAATAAAAAAGGCGGCTTTGAAAAAAGCCGCCYGTTTAATCGTAAGAAAHDACHGCTTTTTAAGCAGCAGCTACTTCTTCTTTTTGTTTCTTGCGGATTGCCTTTTTGATTTTTAGTGCGTTCTCCGACATATTTTCATCCTTGCACTTGTTCAAAAAGCCATCAAGACCACCATTATGATCAACCGAGCGCAAAGCTGCGGCAGTGATTCGAAACTTAAAAGATTGGCTCAAGACATCAGAGGCAAGAGTTACATTGCACAAATTAGGACGAAATTTACGACGGGTACGACGTTTGGAGTGGCTGACATTATTGCCAGACATTACACCTACTCCAGTAAGTTCACAGCGGCGAGACATGGGCTTTCCCTTTGTCTTGAAAAACAAATAAATTAAAACCAGAAAAACTGGTACAGTTTCAGTTCCAGCATCACTAGAACCAAGGCGAGCGGTCAAATACCCAAAGTAAGCAAAAAGGTCAAGCACAGATTGTCAACTTGTAAGGTCAAGTTATGAAACTATAGCAAATTGTTCATATTGCAGACATAATTGAATCATTAAACTACCAGTGAGCTAGTACAATAGCAGAGAAATAAAAGTAGAGAAGCAAAATGCGTTGGTCAAAAAACTATGAATTAGTAAAGTATTGCAAACTGGGTTTTGGCTTATTGCTTTTGCCATTGCTGGCAAGCCCGGCAATGTCTGAGCCAATTAAACGTCCAGCTCATCTGCACAAAGAACAAGCGGTCGATATTGTATATAGTGGCCGGGTGTTTGGTATTCCAATGATCCGTGCCAAAGTATCTGCGGTGTTGTTGGAGGAAAGCTATGCAACGCGAGCCGAGTTTCGCACATCTGGTCTGGCAGCTTTTTTCAAGCAGATAAAAGTCATAGCCAGTGCGCAAGGAATTATCAGGGATAATCGTTTGTTCACCAAGGAATATTGGCACAAAGARCTAGAYGGKCGYAAAAATCGTGARYTGTTTATGAGYTTTSAGCCMGATMATGTARYTTTGCGYGTYAWTCCTCCTTTRCGAACTATGGGTGATCCGCCSGCAACAATGCARCAAMGRCTTGAAKCTYTGGATCCGATAAGTGCKGTGTTGGCRTTATCAATGGGTAATGAGAAAGAAAAGAACTTCCARAATTGTCAGGGWTCGTTGAAAGTATTTGATGGCAAACAGCGCTATAATTTACGGCTMGAGGCKAAGGGTAAGGAAAAAATACGTACCMRMGCTTATAAGGGTTTGGCTATGCGATGYCATGTCTGGTATGTGCCAATATCTGGGTTTAACGCTGATGACTTAAATGATCCGGGSTATGAGAAACCAGTAATTATGTGGTTAGCWGATGAACCATTTGCYGGTTTRCRTCTGCCAGTGAARTTTTCATATAAACTTGACTTTGCAACTGCGGTRGTCGAAGCCCGTTCGATCAATGTCMGATAGTATATAAGCTNRAAAAGCTATGCGAATAATTACTGCAAAGGTCAAAAGTCAAATGGAAAAACTGATCACTGCTAAAGACGCAGATATCTCTTTGAACGAGCAAGGGGAAATACTCTGGTCAGATAAGGCAGTCGCAAAGCTTGTTGCTGGTACAGAGATGTTAAAGCCGCAGATCGAGGTTTTGACTAAAGCTTCCGATGTGCCCGCTGATGAGGTTCGTGCAAGGCTTGAAAGCTGGCTGCAAGCCGAAATGGCAAAACATCTTGCGCCGCTTTTATTGTTACATGAAAAAGTCGAAGCTGGCACACTTGATCCGGCAGTGCGCGATATTGGTTTTCGGTTGTTGCAGGCATTAGGATCTTTGGATCGCCGAGGAATTGCCGCAGAGCTAAAACCGATAACCCAAGATCAAAGAGCTAGCTTGCGTGAGTGCGGGGTTAGGTTCGGTGAGTTTTCGTTATTTATTCCAGTGTTATTGCGCCCTGCCCCTAGTCGTTTATTGGCAATATTGCTGGCTTTTGGACCACAAGGAAATAAAAAACCGTACATTGCTCCGGCTGGTTTGACTTCTTTTAAGGCGGTAGCAGATATTGCGCCGCCGGCTTTGTCTGTTGCCGGCTTGCGAAAATGTGCAGAGCGTTCGGTTCGTCTTGATATTCTTGAGCGTATCGGTACTGAAATTAGAACAGCTCGTGGGCAAACAGCTGATGGTGGGTTTAAACCTACGTTGGAAATGGTTGCTTTATTGGGCTGTAGCAAACCGGAACTGGCACAGATTCTAACATCATTGGGATTTGTGCAAACTAATACAGTTAAGTGCGAAGCCGGTGAAATTGATGAGCTAGCTTCTAGTTGGGCGTTACGATCAGTCGCAAAAGCCAAAAGCACGAAACGCAAACCAGTTACAAAAAACACYGCTTCTGKTAAAAARYCGCAGAAGAAGAAAAAACAAGTRCCGATCAAGAAAATTGACCCYGACAGCCCATTTGCTGTGTTACAAGGTCTAAATCTGGATAAACAATAAAGCAGAACGTAATTGTAAGGATCTAACATGTTGGAAAAATTACGGCGGATGTTTCAAAAAACCACACCGCCATCAAAAATCGATATTCAGCAAGAAGCGCGAGAGTGCTCGATCGCATTATTGGTGGAAGCGGCATTGTCCGATGGGATTTATGCCAATATTGAGCAAGACATAATCCTTAATGTTATCAAGCAAAGCTTTGCGTTAAGTGATGCCGATGCAGCAGAATTGCTGGAAAAAGCCGAGCAGCGAGCTGATATGGCTGTTGATCATTATGCTTTTACCTCGGTGATCAAGAAAAACATGCCCAAAGAGCAACGCGTTGCTCTAATCGGTCATTTATGGGACGTAACATTTGCCGATGGTGAAGAAAGCCCGTTCGAGGACGCACTGATCCGCCGGGTTGCCTCCTTGCTTGCTGTGACCGACCATGAGCGGGCTTCGGCCAARCGYGCKGCKGTRCAGCGCAGTAAAAAGCCTTGACCTTAAGCGTTGTTTTGCCCAAAAACCCGATCAGTTGATCACCAATAACAAAGATAGCCATGACTTATATCGTTACAGATGCCTGTGTGCGTTGCAAATACACTGATTGTGTAGAGGTGTGTCCGGTTGATTGTTTTTACGAGGGCGAGAACTTTTTGGTTATTCACCCTGATGAATGTATTGATTGCGGAGTTTGCGAACCGGAATGCCCTGTTGATGCTATCAAGATCGATACCGAAGATGATGATGACGGTAAATGGCTTGAGATCAATACAAAGTTTGCTGATATTTGGCCAAACATCACCAGAATAAAGCCTGCTCCTGCCGATGCTGATGCTATGGTAGATGAAACAGGAAAATTCGAAAAATACTTTTCTGAGAAGCCTGGAGAAGGCGATTAGSTTTTTATCGRCACCTGACTTTATTTTTGTTGGTTTTTGTGTTATACATTTTCTTCCGTAGCGTTAAGTGCGAGTATTTTGTGACAAAATGTTTATCAACAAGGATATTTAATCCAAGCGTTTTGCTTTTCGCTTTTTAAAACCAACAATTAAAAAATTCCAATCAAGCAATAGTTTGATGAGGGTTGTTTTGTACAACCTTTCCAAATTATCGAGATAAAACATAAATTGAAGAGAACAAATAATGGCTAAAAAACTTGCTTCTAAAACTTTTAAACCAAAAGATTATATTGTTTACCCAGCACACGGCGTTGGCCGGGTGACCAGTATCGTTGTCGAGCATATCGCCGGCATTGATATGGAGGTTTACGTTGTAGATTTCCCGCAAGACAAAATGACTTTAAGAGTTCCAACCGCACGAGCAGCTACTACTGGCATGCGAGCTTTGGCGTCTAATGTGGTGATGGAAGATGCTGTCGAGACATTAAAGGGTAAGCCGAAAGTTAAACGTACTATGTGGAGTAGGCGAGCGCAGGAATATGAAGCTAAGATCAATTCTGGTGATTTAATCTGGATTGCCGAAGTGGTGCGTGATTTGCACCGCAATGATGATCAACCGGAACAGTCATATTCTGAACGGCAATTATACGAGTCAGCCATTGATCGCATGGCGCGGGAAGTGGCAGCGGTGAAAAAAATCGAGTGCGAAGTAGCATTTGATGAATTAACCGAAACGCTTGTAAACAAAACAGTTGAAGCTGCTTAATTATCCTTAAAGTATCTGCATTGAATAAAGCCCTTGTGAGCATATTGCTCGCAAGGGCTTTATTCATTATCAAGGATTTGTAATTGCGAAACATGGTTTAGCCACAAGCTAGGGCCATTGCTGGACTTAATCAAACCGCGCACCCGCACTCTTGCACCGGATAAGCCAGACAAATTAATCCCAGCTTTGCTAAATTTTCTAGCGATTTTTTTAGTTGCTTGCGCGGTAAAATCCGTGCGCCAATCAGCACCAAAATTCAAATAATTCATTTTGCGAGTGCTGGCGGCATCAACAATTTCACCCTCGACTATTTGAAAACTACCGCGTGCAGAAGTAATAGTTTGCGGTGTGCGAATGGCATAAAAACCCCGCGCCCAAATACCGGTTTTTTGATGACGTGCCTGCTCTTCGATTGCCAACATTTTAGTGATCCTGTTATCATCATCAGACCAGATACGCACCCGCCCCATACCGCGCTCAAGCATTTCACCTTGCAGCCATTTTTGATCGCGGCCGATCAATACGTGCGCCCGTACCCGCCCAAACCTATCCGGACTTGCGGCAACAAACGAAAGCTCTTGTCCGGCGATTAAGTCATGTAGGAGTTGTTTTGCTGTTGCCGACAATGGTTGCGCAACTGCATCACCAATGGCCATGCGCGGTGCATCCATGCCGGTTAAACGTATCCGCCGACCATCTTCTAATATGAAGCTGTCGCCGCTGATTATATGTTGGGCTTTGCCATTTTGAAGAAAATTCTTACTAAGGTTTTCTTGCGCGAAAACCGGTTTACAAAATGCGCTTGTAAGGCCGGTGGCCCCTAGTCCCAACCATATATGTCGGCGAGTTAGTAGCATTTTGGCATTCCTATTTTGTATCTTCGGGCACCAAAGTTTCACGCACCGGATTATTCCTCCACACATACCATGAATAAATAACGACGATCAATGCCGATACAGTTGATCCACCAACTAAAACCCTCAAACCAGACTTGGCTCAAAGGTTCTAGGAAACAGTAATTTGCCAGAAGCTGGGTGTTAATACCAAGTTCGTATACCTATTAAGAACACTACTTTATCTGTACCACCACCAGCGGCTCTTATAATTTGTGCTGTATCACCTAAACTTTTTTGCCACTCGACACCGACATAAGGTGCAAATTCGCGTTTAGCTTCGTAGCGCAATCTCAGACCTAAAGCAAGGTTAGTGAACCCGGCACCGGTGCTAAGTTCAGGAATGTCTTGAGCCGAAAATCCAATTTCCCCGCGTGGTTGCAAAATAAGGCGCTGATTTAGAAAGAAATCATATTCTGCTTCAACGCTAGAGGTTAAATCGCCTTTGCTGCTCAAGAAAACGGCGGCATCGACCTCAAACCAATAGGGTGCCAGACCTTGTATGCCAGCAACGGCATGGGTGCGACCTTTGGGGGCAAAATCATAGCGTATTCCCGTTTGTAAATCCCAAAATCTGGATATGGGCTTTGACCACAGAGCCTGAATTTCCGCATCTTCAATTTCATTGCTGCCAAAGCCGTATTCGCCCTCGGTTTTGATCCATAACTTGTTCTCATCGGTACCGTACCAGCCTTGGGCATCCCAAATAAAGTTGTCTTCTCCATTTGTAATTTGAGTTTCCAAACGGTCAGCCATAATGAACGAGCTTTTCAACCCGCCCATTGTCTCGATTTCGTGGGCGCGGGCTTTGGCCATAGCGTCTGCGCCCCAATATTTATCGGCCATCGACCAGGGCTTGTCGGAGGTCTCTTGCGTGGTGGTTTCTGTAACCTCTGTAGTTTCTATCGTTTCCATTTTGGTCATATCATGCCCGGCATGTGGGTCACTAACGTCCTGTGCCAAGGCGGTATTTGCCGCTCCGAATAAAGCGATACAAGAGACGAGGAGGGTTTGTTTTAAATTGCTCATTTGTTCATATCTCCCATATCTGCGTGGTTCATTTGCGAGTGATCCACATCTTCCATATCGTCCATATCCATTTTCATTTTTGAGCGGTCGATCTTGGAGTGGTCTATTCTTGTTTCGCCGTGGTTCATCTTGGAGTGATCCATCATGCTGTGATCCATTTTTGGATTATTCGGATCTTTGGGTAGCAGTGTCACAACCTGGAACATGCCTGCCAGCATGTGGAAGAATAAATGACAATGAAAAGCCCAGTCGCCCACATGTTCGGCCGAGATATCCCATGACTGTTTTTCGCCCGGCTTGACTATCATAGTATGTTTGCGTGGTTTGTGATTTTTAGATCCGTTAACAACGTCGAAAAACATGCCGTGTAGGTGAATCGGGTGCGGCATCATCGTGTTGTTGATCAAGGTCAACCTGACACGCTCACCTTCATAAAACTTGATAGGGTCATAAAC
Source organism: Robiginitomaculum sp. (assembly GCA_002733735.2). Taxonomy (GTDB): domain Bacteria; phylum Pseudomonadota; class Alphaproteobacteria; order Caulobacterales; family Maricaulaceae; genus Robiginitomaculum_B. The sequence continues at coordinate 93,765 of NVWT02000007.1, forward strand.
ATGGGTGAATTTTTTGCCGTTAAATGACCACATATAACGCTCCATATTGGAGGTAAGATGCAAAACAATTTCCCGTTCCGGTTCGCGGGTGTCCGGGTTGGGATCGAGCGAACGCAGGTCGGCATATTTCAAAGTCCTGTGCGGGACATTTTCAAGGCCAATACCTGCTTCGTGCAGGCGGCTAACAGGCATTGCAGCAACATTGACAACACCGGGGCCGCGTTTGATCTTGGTTTCAAGAACCTCGCCTGATCCCATATTCATTTTGCTGTGATCCATGCCCGCCATATCGTCACCACTCATATCCATTTGCGAGTGATCCATTTTTGAATGATCCACCTCACCGCCGGACATATCCATAGATCCGTGATCCATGCCCATATCTTTCATGGTCAGAAGCGGCTTTTCGCGAAGTGCCGGAACGGTTGCCCGCATGCCGGGTTTGGGGCCAAATGTTGCGACCACCTGTCCTGAGCGATCAAGGCTTTCAGCGACAAAAGCAAAAGCTCTGGCTTCAGTTGGTTCAATGATCACATCATAGGTTTCCGCCACACCTATCTGAAATTCATCTATTTCAAGCGGCCTAACATTCAGCCCGTCCGCTTGCACAATTGTCATGGGTAGGCCGGGGATGCGGATATTAAACATAGACATGGAAGCGGCGTTGATAATGCGCAAACGTACCCGCTCGCCCGGCGTAAACACACCGTTCCAGTTATCCTCGGTGCCACGCCCGTTGATCAAATAGGTATAGGTCGCGCCGGTAATGTCGGAAATATCGGTTTGCGCCATACGCATTCTGTTCCAGGCGGCGCGTTGTTTCATGGTGGCACCAAAGCCGTTCTTTTTGGCGTCCCGCCTAAAGTCAGACAATGTACGTTTTTGGAAATTGAAACCATCAGCCATGCTTTTAAGCTTGCGAAACAATTTCATGGGATGGGTAAATGTCCAATCGGCAATGACAATCACATATTCCCGGTCATACTTTACCGGGTCAGTGCCTTTAGGGTCGATAATCATCGGCCCGTACATACCAAGCGGTTCTTGCAGCCCGGAATGGGAATGATACCAATAAGTGCCGTTTTGTGGCACGGAATATTTATACTGGAAAGTTTCGCCTGGCTTGATACCGGGGAAAGACACGCCCGGAACCCCGTCCATATGGAACGGCACCAAAAGCCCGTGCCAATGAATGGAGGTGGTCTCTTTGAGTGTATTTTTGACGTTAAGCGTAATTTCTTGCCCTTCGGTAAATCGTATCAACGGCGAGGGAATGGCACCGTTAATACCCACGGCCATGCCAGGGCGGCCATTGATGCGCACCGGGAACTCCCCGACCGTCAAATCATAGTTGGTGCCGCTAAGAGCAGGAATGCCCAAATTACCTTCATCGGCTGATCTAGCCCAGGCCGGAACAAGACCCGTAAGGCCAAGGAAAGCACCACCGCCAGCGGCGGTTTGTATTAAACGTCTACGACTTAGCATGGTGACTCCGTTTGAGAAATATAAATGTATGCTACTTGATACTCTTTGGAGTAGAATCTATCAAGATACTAAACCTTTCAATCACCTACATGTGATGCTTTTACGGGTCGTTAGATAATTATCAAATTCCAGCAATTAGGTATATAATGCTTCTATTCTTCTTCGGGTACCAAAGTTTCACGCACCGGATCATTCTTCCACACATACCATGAATAGATAACTGCGATCAATGGTGTAGCTAAAGATCCACCGACAAGGATGCCTACAGAAACATTAGCAGGCGCAATAAATGCCGATATGATACTTAGCAAGCCGGTAGCCACAAACAACCAGCCGGTTAGCCGGTGGGTTTTGTCCCACGAAAGATCAGATGACAGTGTCCATGGGGTACGTATTCCCATAAACCAATTTGGACGAATTTTCCCCATGACCGCGCCAATAGCGGCAAAAAACCCGCCAGACAGAATTATAAGAGCCTTGATCATTCCGGATCCGCCACCAACATCGGCAATGTTGATGGTTTTGGTGGCACTTAAAACAATCGTAAAATGGGAAAATACTAATATCACTAAAGTACCAATCCATACGACCAGATAAGGCATGGAAGAACGAAGTAAATTGCGCTTTCTTGGGTCAAGTTTTGGAACAATAGTCAACAATAATGCAATTCCAATAGTCATGCCCGGCATCATCCATAATACAGTTGCCCGGCCACTAAACCCGTTGGCTACGCCATTTACATCCCAGTGAGTGGCAAATTGCTCGCCTGCGGGTAATTGCCCCATTGCCCAAATACTTAGAGCCACCATGATGCCGATCATGATCAGGCTGGCTAATAATCCTTTGAATATCATTACTAGTCTCCTTTTGTTACATCATTAGAAAATATGGCCATTACTGCAGCGATCGCGTCTTCTGCTGCGCCAGAATTAAGACGATAGCGTATCTCGGTTCCATGGCGTTCTGCATGAACCAATCCAGCTGCTTTTAGTGTTTTTAGGTGCGCGGTTAAACTTGGCCATGCCATGTCAAATGGCTCCAGCAAGGCGCCGGAAGTCAGCGGCCCAGCACGAAGCATTTTAAGAATTTGCCTTCTTACCGGGTGGGCTAAAGCTTTGAAAGTATTGTTCATGAAGCTTTATTAGGATAAAAACTAATTAGAGTCAAGACTAAATAAAGGTAGCGGAGTATTGCTTGTTATCCCAGAGAATGTTATAGAATATAAAGCAAATTAGCTTTCGGGGGAAAGACTAGTAACTAGCAACCCTGATAAGATAAAGGGGRTAGCTATGAAAAGAACTTTGATTTTACTATATGGGATCGTATCTTATTTTTTGGGCGTTATTGGGTTAGCGTGTATTATTTTAGCCTTGGCAGGTCTCATACCTTACGGGTTCGGGCTAGCCGGAAAAGGTGCAGGCGTAGATCCCATCTTATGGAATAGCGGGTTGGTTATTATTTGGGGAGCAATACACACAATTAWGGCTAGGCCAGGCTTTAAGCGCGCTCTGACAAAAATTATCCCCGAAGCAGCTGAGCGATCCACATATATTCTTGTAGCAGGTATAACGAGCGTTGCATTGATAGCTTTTTGGAAAGCTATTCCAGGTCAAGTTTGGCACATTGAAGCGAGCAGCATTGCTAATGTGTTATGGGGAGTTTTTGTTTTTGGCTGGGTGTTTCTCTTGGGTGCAACATTTGCTATCAATCATTTTGATTTATTCGGATTAAGACAAGTGTTTCTCAATTTTAGAAACAAACCCCGCCCACCCTTACAGTTCACAAAACGCGCCATGTATAAATATATTCGTCACCCCATCCAAACAGGTGTGTTAATTGGTGTTTGGGCTACACCGACTATGACAAAAACACAGATAGTTTTGAGCATAGGTTTCACCATCTACATTTTCATAGGTTTATGGTTTGAGGAGCGCGATTTAATATCCGAGCACGGAGAAGAGTATTTACAATACAAAAAAGAGGCTGGTAGCGTTTTCCCAAAATTTAGGTGATTTCAGATCGCTGTTAATTAGGTAGTAAGCCAGCCATAGCCAATACAAGAAAGTCATCAATTCTGCGCCGTAATACTTTGGCAGTTCCGGCATCGGCTTTTTGACCATGCGCCCCATGAATTAGAATTTCCGCCAATCTTGGAACACTTATTCCACTACGGGTTAAGTCGATTTGGTTTTCGCGTATGGCTTTTCGCAATGTTTTTTGCAGAGCTTTAGAAAACTCTACTTTGCCGGCTTGTATTATGTCTGCTGCCAGTTCCATGCCGGTATCAAGTAATTCTTGCCCGTGCGCTGAGCCTTCAACAAGCTCTAAAAAGGCTGTTTCTCTGGCATGAAAAGCGGCGGCTAACCTTTTAGGTATAGGCTCTTCTGTCAGTAATGCTGTTGTGGCGGCATGTAGACTGTCATCTTTGAGCTTGCGAACCATTGCCCGGGCAATGTCGCGTTTATTTTCAAACAAAAGATATAAAGCCGGCCGTGACATGCTAGCTGATTTTGCGATATCGGCCATATTGGTTCGTTTGAAACCATAGGCAGTAAAACAAGCAAGGGCGGATTCTAGTACCTTTATTTGCTTTTCGCTGAATGTGATTTCCTTGCCCATACAGCCTATTGACATTATATGGTTGATTTGTCAAAATAACAAATAGACAAAGTATGTCAAAACGTCAAAGCAAGTTTAATCACAAGGAAAATTGGGTAATGGACAATAAGCAAACAGTATTGGTAACCGGTGCTTCGGGATTTATTGCCAAACATTGTATCATCAAATTATTGAATGAGGGTTATAAAGTCCGCGGTTCTGTGCGTTCAGCGGACAAAGTGGACAAGGTTCGTAACGCACTTGCTGATCATTGTGATGTTAGTAATTTGTCATTTGTTGAGCTTGATCTAATGTCTGATATTGGCTGGGCTGAGGCAGTTGATGGCTGCTCTTTCGTACAACATGTGGCCTCGCCATTTCCATCATCAGAGCCAGATAATGAAGATGATCTGATTGTTCCAGCCCGCGAAGGTGCGTTAAGGGCGATGAAGTTTGCTGCTGCTGCCGGTGTTAAGCGAGTGGTCTTGACCTCGTCAATGGCCGCCATTGCCTATGGTGATCAGACCAGAGAAGCTGGGCCTTTTACTGAGAAAGACTGGACAAATACCAATAGCGATATTGGTGCGTATATTAAAAGTAAGGCCATCGCTGAACGTGCCGCTTGGGACTTTATGGAAACTGATACGGCCGGTGATATGCAGCTATCGGTAATAAACCCCGGCGGAGTATTAGGGCCGCTTGTTGATAATACTTGGTCTAGCTCTGGTGAAATTGTTCGCAAACTTTTGCGCCGTGAAATGCCGGCATGCCCACGAATTGCATTTGCAATGATTGATGTTCGCGATGTGGCAGACGCCCACTTTGAGGCAATGATCCGCCCCGAAGCTGCCGGTGAGAGGTTCTTGCTGGCAACTGATTCTGCGTGGATGGTTGATGTATCAAAAGCTCTAAAGAAAAACGGTTATAACACCCCAACTGGAAACTTACCGAATTTCATGGTGCGGTTAATTGCAATATTCGATAAAACAATTCGCCTTGTTTCCCGTGATTTAGGTAAAAAGACTCCGATTTCTAATGAAAAACTACGCAAAGTTTTACAAATCGAGCCACGCGATCTAGAGGAAATGAGCGTTTCAATGGCCGACAGCATGGTGAAATATAAAGCGCTTTAATCATATTTTACTGAGTGTCGCGGATATGTACAGAAAGCTGCTCTCTCAATAGGATTAGGGAATAGCTTACCTGACACCAACGCCTACTGAGACTATGTCTCGAAAGAATCAGCCTCTTCTGAAATTGCATCCATCGTAACATCACTGGCTGAAGCACGGTCTGGTTTGATCTGAGGAGCAGGCTTTTTCCACACTGATAGCTTCGAGCCAACCTTGTCGTAAAATCCCGGAACGTATTTTTCTAAATCAACAATGAAGTTGGCGAGCTGCGTGAACCTTACGCCTGCTCTTATCGACATAAAGACGTGAAAGCTACGAACGGTTAAATGGCTTTTATCTTCATCAATGATACTCGTATCCTCTTGCAGTGCAGAAAGTGAGAACTGCGTATCTTCCCTCATGCCCTGCCATTTCAGTCGAATGAATATGTTTTCAACATCTGTAGTCTTGATCTGCCTAAGCAACCAATTTAGTCGTGCTTTTGAAGATACCTTGTCTTCTGGTGCTCGCAGGGTCATCCCGATATCAAAGGAGCGACGCGCCATGTCTGCGGTTATCTCAAGTGGTGCTGCAGCATTAGGAATGTCAAACAAGCTATGTAACTGCGTATTTTCCCGCATTAATGTGAGTCCGTCTTTCAAGCGGAGACTGGGGTTTTTAGCATATTTACGGCCTAGTCGTTCTGTGACGTGCGCTTTAGTGAGTCGACTAAGAATGAGTGATAAGTCTTTGGTTTCCTGATGCCACGCTTCAATGACAACTAGGGCATCATTCGATTTCGTAGGGATAGTGCCGCCACTAGAAACCAGTTTGTTGATACTGGACCATTCGCTAGGCATCCTGTCAAAGCCCGTAACTCCAGCACTTTCGTGGCTAAGAAAGCGGCGTAATTCGTTCAGCAAATATAGTTGATTATCGTCCTTCACAGAGCCTTGGCTGATGAGCAGATCAGCTGTTGTAAGAATTTTCATCCACGACCAATGGTAAACTGGTATTTTGGAGCGATTTTTTCTGACGCTTGCGATCGGATGGTGAAGGGGTGATGTTGCGAATTGATTAGATAAGGTGATTACACAATCGATGTCATTATCTTTAGCTATTGCCCTGTACCGCTCAATTTGACCCTCGTCTAACTGATTACTGCCAACTTTTGCTTCAATCAAGGCTTTCCATTCTCGCTTGCCAACTCTCAGCACGATCATCCCATCGGGTCGATCCTTTGTATCTTTCTTCTGTTTTTTGAAAACAACTTCCGTGAATGCTGATACCTCAGCACTCTTACCCACCCTTTGATCAACTGTAGCCAAAAGCGCTGCTCCCAGCTGCCTAACCTTGGTCAGTGAAGCCAAAACAATTGATGTTGTACGCCCTTCCTTTGATGTCATTGAAAGAACTGGGAATAAGCGAGCCTGCTCTCCTTGGTGAAGATATGAAGGTCGTTGGTCTATCATGACACTATCCTTTCTTCCTACTGGCGCACGGCATTTTGTTAAATACATTATATCGCAACTATCGCGTGAGGCAAGTTTTGGCCTTGTTCAGGCGTAAGAAACAGGTACAGATAGCGGCAAGTTTTGCTGGAGGACTATCTATGCGTATTGCTGTTTTAGTGCCGATTATTGTTTTCATGTTGATACTGGCYGGKATTGCTTATGTCGCGGTGTTTGAAAAACCGCCAGTGCCGGGAAAGATGTTACCKAAAACCCCGCAAACCATCACCATTGGCGTGGCTGAATTAAACGAYGCYCTAACCAAYGCMCCTTGGGTGTCGCCSGGTTTATCTGGCAAAGCAWTATACAAGATCGGTTTTCGYACTTGYCCTGATTGCATCAATTATGAACTGACYGAGTTCAAGGATCTGCACAAAGCAAATATCGATACAMGGGTAATTGTMTATGCTMGGCGCGGGCAAACTAATRCGGTTGAAGAAGCTATTGTTGCTGATCTGGCTTGCACTCGTAATTGGTCGATATTTACTCGCTGGATGGAAGACGTGCCAGAAGCTTATGCCGAAATTTATGGAACGCCACCAGCGGCCAATAGTAGCAAGCAACGAACCGCTTGTCTGGAATGGGGGCGCATCGTTCGTGACCGTGTGGCAAATGTAATGCAGCAAAATGGCTGGCCGATGGAAGTTCCGGCATTGTTTTGGCGGGCGCAAAATGGCGATTGGCGRGTATTTCTGGGTGATGATAAACGYGCCAAACGSATTATCCGCAAAGAACTTGGTGTTCCCAAGAAATAATAGATCAGGATTATAGACATGGACACGCCGATCAAAACTTGGCGAGAACTAGTAGCCAGCAAGAAATTATTTCACGATCCGGCACAAGAACGGGCGGCGCAAATGTTGACCCTGTTACAGGCAAGATTGCAAAATTGGCAACCCCGTAAAAAGCCAAAATTGTTTGGGCGAACTGCACCACAGCCAAAGGGTATTTATTTGTATGGCGAGGTTGGCCGTGGCAAATCGATGTTGATGGATATGTTTTATTCCTCGGCGCCAGTTACCAAAAAGAGCCGGGTTCATTTTCAAGATTTTATGCAAATTATTCATCGTCAAATTTCCAGGTGGCGAGAGATGGACGAACCGACCAAGCGCAAGCACCCCAACTTTGTTAGAGGTGCTGGTGATGATCCAATAGCCTCGGTAGCTAAAGGGATTTTTGCCGAAGCGCATTTAATTTGTTTTGACGAGTTTCAGGTATCCGACATTACTGATGCAATGTTGTTATCACGTTTGTTCGAGCATTTGTTCGCACTTGGAATTGTCATGGTTGCTACATCGAACAGGCCGCCGGAGGGTCTGTATAAAGACGGTCTGAACCGGCAGCGGTTTTTACCATTTATATCATTATTGAACCAACGGCTTGATGTGTTGGACTTAGCTGCTGATCGCGATTATCGCCAAGATGGTTTACGTAAAGCAGAGCTTTATATCACGCCTTTGAGTTCGAACTCTAAGTTAAAAATAGATGCGCTTTGGCAAAAAATAATTGTCGGTGGTAAGGCATACTCACGCAAATTTATTGTTCTTGGACGCGAGCTTGAATTTGAGAACACCTTTGGCGGCGCGGTTCGGTTATCTTTTTCTGAAATATGCGACCGGGCTTTGGCATCGGCAGATTATCTTGAATTTGCCAAACAATTTCACACGGTATTACTGGAAAATGTTCCAGTACTTGCCGCTGAAAACCGTAATCAAGCCAAAAGGTTTGTAATGCTAATTGATGCGCTTTACGAGGCGCGGGTGAAATTGATCATCAGTGCCGATGCCGAGCCAGAAGAACTATATCAAGGTGGCGATGGCAGTTTCGAATTTGCCAGATGTGCCTCAAGGCTAGTGGAAATGCGCTCTGATAGTTGGGCGCAAATGTCACATGGCGGTAAAGGCTTAGTGGTTTAGTGGTTTTTGGCTTGGCAAATAGTAGATATGCTGTCGCTGTGCGTTGCGAATGTTTGCTTGCGGGGTTAGGTATGTCGCATATTTAATGATTCTGATGCGTGAAATCTTGCGCTAATACAATTGGAGAACAAAATGGCTCGTAAAAAAATTGCCCTTATCGGCGCTGGAATGATCGGCGGAACTTTGGCTCATATTGCTGCCCGCGAGGAATTAGGCGATGTGGTGATGTTTGATATTTTTGCTGGCCCTGCCCAAGGCAAAGCCCTTGATTTATGCCAAGCAACCACCGTGATGGGTAAAGACAGCACCTTAAAAGGCACTGATGATTATGCCGATATTGCCGGCGCAGACGTGGTGATCATCACCGCCGGTTTCCCTCGCAAACCGGGCATGAGCCGTGACGATCTGGTTTCCAAAAACCTTGGCGTGATTAAACAAGTTGCTGCCGGTATCAAGCAATACGCACCAAAAGCCTTTGTGATCTGCATCACCAATCCACTTGATGCGATGGTATGGGCATTACAAAAATTCTCCGGCCTGCCGCCGCGCAAAGTGGTCGGCATGGCTGGTGTATTGGACAGTGCAAGGTTTCGTTACTTTTTGGCCGAAGAATTTGGCGTATCGGTCGAGGACGTAACCGCATTTGTACTGGGCGGACATGGCGATACCATGGTTCCGTTGATCCGTTATTCTACCGTTGCTGGCATACCGTTGCCGGATATGATCAAGATGCGCTGGACTACCCAAGAAAGAATTGACGCAATCGTTGATCGCACCCGCAAAGGTGGCGGCGAAATCGTTGGCTTGCTGGGTAATGGCTCGGCCTATTACGCGCCAGCAGAAAGCGCGATTGAAATGGCCAAATCATACCTTAAAGACAAAAAGCGGGTATTGCCATGTGCGGTGCGCCTTGCCGGTCAAATCGCTGGTGTCCGCGGGCTGTATGTGGGTGCGCCAGCAATTATCGGTGCCAAGGGTGTCGAGAAGGTTCTCAACATCCGCTTGAACAAAACCGAACGCGAGGGTTTCTTGCACTCGGTCGCCGCCGTCGAAAGCTTGATGGAAGATTGCAAGGGCATGGATGCGGATCTGATTGATTAACCGCCAGAGATGTCATTCTAACTTGATCCGAAAGCGCCAAGCCCACACAAGTGATACGGCTTGGTTTGTCTTATACCAGTTTATATCTGCTACTTAAGAAACAGCATCTGCAATTGCCCCTTGCTTTTCATGCGAAATAGTTGATCATCTTCATTCCGCTCAAATTGCCAAATTTTGGGAATTGTAACTCACAGCGCGTTATTGTGCGTGTCACGGGTGCGGACTTTTAGAAAGATGGAACATGGCCAAAGGTAAGAATTCACGCAAAGAAGCAAAGAAACCGAAAAAAGAAAAACCTAAAACCAGCGCGGCTGCGCCCTCAAATAAAGCCGGAACGACAATCGCCGGAAGGAAAATGACCTAACTTATTGTAGGGGTGCAAATACTTAACGCTCAAATACAAAGATATTCAAAACGTCACTATAGCGGACATGGAAAGTATTGAACTTTATGTCCGCTTTTGGGGGTAAACTCCAAACTCACTGATCTACAGTCGAAACTTTCGCCGGTAGCCATCTGTGATGCCAGAATTTTCTTTTTGGCCACATCTTACATTACCCCTTGTAATTGGCAGCCATATCGTTCATATGCCCTTTATCGATTTAAGGCCGAACAATCTGGCTTATTGTCCGCTAGGGTTCAACCTATGCGGAGACTATGTATTTTACTCTTCCCGACATCGACAACACGCGCAAAGGTTTCGTTTTGGAGCCAGCGCAAATTTATGACGTGAAAGGAAATACCCATGTCAGATATGAAAACCGGAACTGTTAAGTTCTTTAATTCCGCAAAAGGCTTCGGCTTTATTCAACCTGAAAATGGCGACGATGTGTTTGTACACATTTCAGCTCTACAGAACGCCGGGCTTGACGGCCTGCAAGAAGGCGACAAAGTCACCTTCAATACAGCCGTTAATGACCGCTCTGGTAAAGTAGCCGTTGATAGCATTTCAATGGCGGACTAATTCGCCTTTGCTAGGGGCTGAATTATCGGCTCTGGCTAATCTAGAAAACGCGTTTCCAATTCTGGAGGCGCGTTTTTTTGTGCGACATTTACTGTTGGTCCTTTGATGGATACATCTCAAGGCAGTGCGCAAGAGTTTTTCACGTTAAGTAGCCTTACGTTGATATTTAACCTTGAGATACTTCTCAGAAGACCACTCCAAAGGTGTAGTCCGCCGTTATTTATAACAATCAGCAAGTAATTCCTGCATGACATTTAAGCCTAAACCCTTAGTCAACTGGATATTACGGTCGGGGATATTTTCTGGATTGGGAAAGTTTTTTAAGGCGGTCTCAACGCTAGCTTCCCGTAAAATATGCAGCATAGGATAAGGAGATCTATTGGTATAATTACTCGCATCATCAAGGGTTGCGTTAGCAAAACAATACTTTGGGTGAAAACTGGCTAACTGATAAATACCCTCATACCCTTGTTTTTCTAATAAGACGGTAGCGGTTTCTAGCATATCTAAATAATCTTCAAAATCAGAAAGAGATAGGGGAAATATCAATAAACTGGTTTCTCTATTTGCATCATTATCCAACGCGGCGCATTGCATAATTACTTGCTCTAATTGGCTCTGTAAGTCTGTCGTTTCAATAACCGCATAATGAATGCGATTATTGTCATACTCCCGTTTCGCAAAAGGGCAGAGGGTGTGGTC
>NVWT02000008.1 GCA_002733735.2 Robiginitomaculum sp.
TCATGCTCGTCCAATTCTTCCATATGCTGTACCGAGCCTTGATGCTCGATGATCGAAGTCCAGACCTTATCGGTATCAAGGCCTTTTTCGCCGAGCAATTTGCGCAACACTTGGTTTTTTACGGTGAATGATCCAGACAAAGTTTTGTGGGTGTAAATATTAGCCGGTATTGGCTCAATGCCAGCCGAAGTCCCACCGCAAATAATCGAGATAGAAGCAGTCGGTGCAACCGCCATTTTGTGCGAGAACCGCGCCATTAACCCAGCATCTTTGGCATCGGGGCAAGCGCCGCGCTCTTCGGCCAATTTATGCGACGCAGCATCAGCTGCGCGGCGGATATGTTTGAATATCTGCAAATTCCACGATTTTGCTGGCGCAGTTTCAAATGACACCCCTTGTTGTTGCAAAAAGGTGTGAAAACCCATCAACCCAAGGCCAACCGAGCGCTCGCGCATTGCTGAATATTTTGCCCGATCCATCGCACTTGGCGCAGTGTCAATAAAGCTTTGCAATACATTATCCAAGAACCGGTAAATGTCCTCGATCATCATTGGACATTCACGCCATTCAAGGAATTTTTCGGCATTCAAAGACGACAAGCAACAAACCGCCGTGCGCTCATTACCCAAATGATCGGGGCCAGTGTGCAACATGATCTCGGCACATAAGTTTGACTGTTTGACCGATAGGCCAAGATCCCGTTGGTGCTTGGGCATTGCACGGTTTACTGTATCAGAGAAAATTATATACGGCTCGCCAGTTTGAATACGTAATTCAAGGACTTTTTGCCACAAAGCCCGCGCGTCCACTTTTCGTAAAGCTTCGCCGGTTTTTGGACTACGCAACGAAAATTCGGTTCCGTCTTTTACCGCGTTCATAAACTTATCGCAGATATTTATGCCGTGATGCAAGTTCAAACTCTTGCGGTTAAAATCTCCGGACGGTTTGCGAATTTCAAGAAATTCTTCGATTTCCGGGTGATGAATATCCAGATAAACCGCGGCCGATCCACGCCGTAACGAGCCTTGGGAAATTGCCAGTGTCAAACTGTCCATTACCCGAACAAAAGGAATGATTCCGGCGGTCTCACCTTTTTGGCCGACTTTTTCGCCGATCGAGCGCACCCGCCCCCAATACGTGCCAATGCCGCCACCATTAGAGGCCAACCAGACATTTTCATTCCAAGTTTCAACAATGCCGTCCAAACTATCACCRACCGAGTTCAAAAAACACGATATTGGCARTCCTCTAGTGGCTCCGCCATTCGACAATATTGGCGTTGCCGGCATGAACCACAATTGCGACATATAATCATAAAGGCGCTGVGCATGAGCDGTRTCATCAGCAAAAGCCGACGAHACCCGGGCRAACATATCCTGATAGCTTTCGCCRTTTARTARATARCGRTCKYGYARGGTKGCTTTRCCAAAATCAGTCAAYAGATCATCTCTGGAACGATCAATTTTGATCCCYGACACCAGTTTTAATTCCGGCTTGGARRCAAGAGTTCTTGCCAGAGCAGATGGCTCCTGCTTTGTCGATACATCTAYAGATGTAGAATTGACATCGTTACGCAACATATACCCTTATCTCCCCAATGATCGCCATGCATTACTATTTTGCACGGGCAATATTACCCCGTTGGCGCGCCGTCGATATTGATCGCGCCGATTGTTGTACTGTTAATCTTGAAATGCTGAAAGTTCTCTTCAGACACAACATATAGTGTTTGTGTTCGCGCACAGGGTCAATATCTAGCGGTCAAAAAAAACGTCTTTTTTGTGAACAACTGGTTAACGTCATGAAAAGCCGAAAGGTTTTTTTTAATAAAATACACCAYGCAGGAGAATGTTAAACGCTAAAGCAACTGATAAATTGCCGCCCAAAACCAACTTATTCCAAGAAAATCATTATGAAGCAATGCCTTGCAATCGGTTGGTAACCAATACTTAAAATTACGTTATTTACAGGTTCAACAACTCGGCATCACCACCTTGGGCGGTAATGTCTATTGTCACTACTTGTTCGGTTGCAAATCGGTGTAAATAATGCGGCCCACCAGCTTTTGGCCCGGTTCCAGATAGCCCTGATCCACCAAAAGGTTGCACTCCGACCACCGCGCCGATCATCGAGCGATTTACATAAACATTACCGGCAGGCAAGTTTTGTTGCACTCTTTCGCTAAAGGCAGCGATTCGCGAATGAATACCCAAAGTAAGCCCATAACCAGTWSCAGCCAACTCTGCCAATAAACCGTCAAGCTTAGATGCTTTATAYCGCAACACATGCAAAACYGGTCCAAACACTTCATTTTGCATCTGTTTTAGGGTTTTAATCTCGATAATTGTCGGTCCAAAGAAATGCGCATTTTCAGACTTTACCGCCACTTGATGCAATACCCCATCGGCAAAGTGCGGGTCGGTTAAATGCTGCTGCARAGTTTGCATAGCTTCATTATCAATCACCGGCCCAATATCGGTTGTTGGCAAACAAGGATCACCGATTTGCAACTGATCCATAGCACCAATTATTCCCTCAATCAGCATGTCGGCGGTTTCATCAGGCAAGAACAATACTCTTAACGCGCTGCACCTTTGACCGGCGGAGCCAAATGCAGAGCTAATTACATCGGCGATCACTTGCTCGCGCAGTGAGCTGGTATCAACCACCATGGCATTCAAACCGCCAGTTTCGGCAATCAATGGCACAATCGGCCCTTTTCTTGCGGCCAAAGTCTGGTTGATARYGCGCGCKGTATCAGTACCGCCGGTAAACACCACTCCGTCATGATCCTYATGAGMAACCAATGCCGCACCAATTGTTTCTCCATTTCCTGGCAGTAAGTGCAACACATCATCAGGAATACCCGCACTTTGAAACAAAAGCACCGCTTCAAAAGCAATAACAGGAGTTTGTTCCGCCGGCTTTGCCAATACTGCATTTCCTGCGGCCAGTGCTGCCATTATTTGGCCGGTAAAAATTGCCAATGGAAAATTCCACGGGCTAATACACACAAACACCCCACGGCCTTTAAGTTGCAAATGATTGGTTTCTCCAGCTGGCCCTGGTAAACGAATGGCTGGGCCAAATTCTCGCTGCGCTTGCGCCGCATAATATCTGCAAAAATCCACCGCCTCGCGCACTTCGGCAATACTGTCTTCTAACGTTTTACCAGCCTCACGAGCCATTAAAGCAATAAATCTTGGTGCCGCAGCTTCCAAAGCATCAGCACAGGATCGCAAAATTGCTGCCCTTCCTGAGCCGCCACGCCGGTTCCACCTGCGGCTAGACTTTTTAGCGGAGGCAAAAGCTTTATCAACGTCGCTAACACTACTGTTAGAAACATTTACCACTTGCAGGTTTGTATCGGCAGCGGACATAGCTGGACGCGGATCAATATCAACAATTACACCATCAATTATCGGCGCGGCAATTAACGGCAAAGTCTTATCAAGCGCAATTATTGCCTGCTGTAATTGCTCGCGGGTGGTTTTAATTGATAAATCCCAACCGGCGGCATTGCGCCGCTCAGACCCAAACAAAGCCGGCGCCGTAGGTATTTTTGGGTGCCGGACAAGGCTCTCAACTGCGGCAAACGGATCGCCGGCCACATCTTCTGCGGCAATGTTTTCATCCAAGAACGAATAAACAAACGAAGTATTAGCTCCGTTTTCCAACAATCTGCGCACCAAATACGGCAATAAATCATCATGCGAGCCAACTGGCGCGTAAATCCGGCAGTTTACCTCGCCAAAAGATTGATTGGCCGCCACATACAAAGCCTCGCCCATGCCATGCAAACGCTGGAACTCGATCTTTGCACCAGCTTTTTCTGCCATAAGCTGYACCGCCGCCAACGTGTGGGCGTTGTGAGTGGCAAATTGCGCGTAAATAGCTTCTGGCTCGGCCARTAATTCTCTAGCACAGGCCAAGTAATTCAGATCCGTTGCCTGCTTGGTAGTCCACACTGCAAAATCAGCCATGCCCATTTCTTGTGCGTGYTTAATCTCGGTATCCCAGTAYGCACCYTTTACCAACCGCACCATCAATTGTCGGTTTGTGGTTRTCGCYAATTTTTGCAARCGGTTAATTACACCAAGGGCGCGTTTTTGATAAGCCTGCACCGCCAAGCCAAGACCGTTCCAGCCGGCAAGGCTTTCCTCTGTGGCCAAAAGCTCCAATAATTGCAAGGACAACACCAACCGGTCAACTTCTTCGGCATCAACACAAAAGCCAATATCATAGCCTTTGGCCATTTGTGCCAATTGCAATAATTTCGGATATAATTCTTTAATTACTAGGTCTGCATTAGTGGCCTCAAAACGCGGATGTAAGGCCGAAAGTTTCACCGAAATACCAGATACTTCGCGCACTGAGCCTTTGCCTCTGGCCTTGCCAACATCATCAATAGCGTCGGCATAACGGGTGAAGTACCTAATGGCATCATCAGCAGTACAAGCACCCTCCCCTAACATATCGAACGAGAAAACCGCCGGCATATCGCCAAACCCATATTTAGCTCCGCGCTTTAATGCCTGTTTGATATTACGTCCCAAGACAAATTGCTCGCCCATTATCCGCATGGCTTGCAGCATTGCACCTCTAATAGCCGGCTCGCCAATTCTTGAAGCCAGCCGTTTTACAAAACCGCCTGCATCTTTTTCTATCTGCCGTCCACCAGCGATCAATTTTCCGGTTAACATCAAACCCCAAGTAGAAGCGTTAACCAGTAGACTATCCGATTTACCGGCATGGTCTGACCAATTCCCCGACGATATTTTCTCGGCTATCAAAGCATCAGCAGTTTTGTCATCAGGCACTCGCAATAAAGCCTCGGCCAAACACATCAAAGCCAAACCCTCCTTGTTGGAAAGCCCGAATTCTTGCAAAAAGCTTTCCATCATGCCTTTTTTGCTGCGCTGTTTTCGCGCCAAAGACACCAGCTCGACCGCTTGCACTCTTATTTGTTCACGGGTTTCTTGGCAAAGAGCAGAACCACTAGCCAGTGAAGCTAGCATTTGATTCTCGTCGGCATATTTGCCTACATCAAGAACATTCCAGTTGATAGCTTGGGGCATTTGCACATTCTCTTACAATTTTGATGATCGTTATGTTTTTACCATTGGTAATATCGGACGATCAGGCAGGCAAATTATTTTTTATGAAGGATGCGCTAATTTCAATAGATTGTTGGCAATACTCCAACTCATATCGCTCCCACACCCTGGAGACTCGTGGCCATATATGCAGAAAAGATGCACCGTCATTTTCTGTCAATTTTTCCGTGAGTACTTTAGCATCATCCAGCGAAAGATCGCCATCGGCAACATGGATCATCAATGGCGCCATGGGTTCAAGGGATCCGAACAATGGAGAGGCGAGHGGATTGTCCGGCGAAATTTTCGGRTTTTCCATGCCCAGATAAAACCGAACCGCCARTTCTGCTTGCTCGCGCGAGTGGACATTCAAAGTTCCCATATTAACCGTAAGTGCGCTCCACGCTGACAAGGTCAGRTCCAGCCAGGGCGAGAAAAATACCATGGCAGCGATGTCATCAGCCATCTCGTTGGTRTTTTGTTGCAAGSCAGYCATGATYAAATTGGGACCGAYCTGTTCTCCGGCAAGCACAATTYYCCCTGACCAGCTTTTGCTRCGCCGCAAATCCCGCAACAAMTCGGCGACATCCTCAACGGCTGCGGGGCAGACATGCTCGGGCGCCAGCCGGTATTGCGCCATCAACAGAGCCAGCCCTGCCTTGTCGGCAATCGCCCGCATGACMGCAATCACCCGTGGTGACGGACCCACAGCAAACGAGCCGCCGGGCACATAGACCATCAGGCCCGCATCCGCATCCGATGGCGAGATCAGCCAATGCCCGCCGAAATTTGGCATGGATTTATTCAAAAACTCCCCATTTCTCGCGCTATTGTGAGCCTGAAACTCAGGATTTTCCTGCATTTTAGCTCAATTGCAGTTACAATACCAATTCAATTGCTTTAAGGAAACCCAAGGATGGGTGTCAAAATCACAAAGAACATGAACCCGGAGCAGGTTCAACTGATCTATCAGTATTTGCAGCGCGAGCCGGCCCTGCGGGATTATGTACGTCTTTATCCGGATTATGAACGCAGGTTTCCAATGTTGCTGTCCGCCCTGCCGGAAAGTTTTCTCAATGCTATCCTTGCCGCTCTCGACAAGATCGAAGTGCCAGAAAATGACCAACTCAAATTAATGGAACAATTCGATCTAACCAAAGCCGAAAGCCAGTTGGCATTATTGCTGCTCGCCGGTCATTCGCCAGTGAATATCGCTGATTTACGCCAAGTTAGTCGCAACACGGTGCGCAATCAATTACAAATCATTTACGACAAGACCTCGACGAATAAACTGCCGGCATTAATCCGCCGCTTGCACGATGTGCTGAGTGCGAAATAAACCTGCACCCATAGTACAAACATACCATGCGCTTGCACAAATACCCCTATAGCCTGAAAGGCCTATAAGCATGGGGTAAAGACAATGGTACGGATTTTATTGATAATGTTTTTAAGCTTGGCCGGATTTTCCGCCCAGGCCAACCCAATATTGAACTCGGCCACCCTACCCAATGGGCGGGTGGTGCCAGTTGATGATACCGCCACCATTTTCATGACAACCATCAATACCGGCGATATGGATGCAACCAATTGCTTGGTCATTCCAAGCGCTCAGATCGGTAGCCCAGATATTTCCAGGATCGATGTGATCTGGACGCTGACCGATGCCGCTGGTGACGTGATCGGCAATCAGAACGATCCGTTTGCCATAACCGCCGGTGGYGCGGCGCAATTGGTGCTGGGGATCAACCGCAATGCCACTGCCCGTTCGTTCGACACTTTTTTTACTCCGATCTTTCGTGTGCAATGCGATGGCGGCTTTGGCTCCACGGGCTGGCCTGCGGTCAATGGCGCACAAATCAGGTTTTCCGACACCGTACCTGATATCATTCCGATCATTCAGACGCCTACCGCCAATGGCACTGCCAATTTCGATGACAGCAGCCGGCTAGCCGTGGTGGCGGTGGCAGCGGTAAATAATACGGCTATTATCAATGGTACCGGCGAGGTGGAAGTAGGCATTGGCGCCAGATTTGAAGGATTTACCAGACCTGCCGGGCAATTAGACTTCTTTGCCTGCGAGACCGATAGCACCGGAGCCTGTGTCAGCGAAATCAGCACTTGTGTGCCCAGCCGGTTCCATCAGCCGTGCTTTAACGCCATGATCGGTGACACACCAAAGACGTTTTCATTTTTTCCGATCTTGCCAGATGATCAGGGCGCACCGTTCTTGCCGCAAGCCTACCGGTTTGAGACCACATTTCATGGCGATAATGCGGTGGTCAATGCATCAACCAGTGTCGCCGTGGATTCATCCGCCCCCTTTCACAACGGTGCCCGACCCGGCGGCCCTTACGCACTCCTGTTTCGCAATACTGATGATCTGGGCGCCAGAACCTTGCGCGGCGGCAAGATGGTGGTGGCCGAGGATGATGCGGGTGGTATTTTATATCGCAGCATTGACGTAGGTGCCTTCATCCGGATCGTCGAACAGCATTGGATTGCCGAAGGTTCTTTCACCGAAGTCGGCGGCGGCAATTCCTGTTCCGAAGGCAATATGTGCCAGAGCGAAATGGTCGCCGAGATGACATGCACTTTTTATGATACGGGCGCGGGTGCGAGCAGCGATAGCGCAATAAACGATTGCTCCTTTACCATTCAACCCGAAGAAGGTGGCACCGGTACCATGCCGGATGCTGTGGGTGAGCAGATCACCGGCGAGCCGGATCTGTTTGATGCGCTGGAGGAGGGGCAGCTCCTGATTGCAAGTGATTTATCGTCCCGCATCGCCACCGACGAATTTGGCAAAAAAGAATGGCTTAGCGCCTCAATTGACGGTTTCAATTTTACCGAAACAGTGGTGACTGGTCAAAACGGCAGTCCAGAATTCAGACTGGAAAATTGCACGATCAATCTGGATTTTAGTGCCATCCACTATGGATCTATCAGTGGCAGTTTTTTTAATATCACAAACTGCGACAATGATTCCCGGATCAAAACCCTGGAAGGCCCCTCTAAGTTTGCCCACCTCTATGTGACCCGCAATGCCGATGGCTCTTGTGTGTATCAGTTTGTCATGCCACTTGATCGCGATAACCCGGATGCTGGCAGTTTCACTTTTTTCATTCAAACCGATGTCCCCTCGGCTGACGAAACGCCTTTGCGCTCAATGAGTGCGGCAAAAACCAGTAATGACCGAATGAACATGGCGAAAGAAACAGCCGAGCAACATAACAAGTCAGTATATTGGTTCATCAATGGCAAGAATGTACTAGCAGCCAAACCAACGCCATGATTTTTAAACTTCGCCAACAAAAAATTACCACATCAAAGTTTAAGTACAGCCCTCGCCAACCTTAAAAATTCAGGCTAGAAGTGCCGAGAAMACGGTAAACTTAGGGCTGATTTATGCGAATATTACTGGTAACAGATGCTTGGGAGCCACAGGTAAACGGTGTGGTTCGCACCTTAACCAAAACAGTATCCGAATGCCGGGCTATGGGGCATGAGGTGGAAATTATTCACCCGGGGCTTGGKTATTTRTCATTTCCGTTACCAACCTATCCAGAAATTAAAATGTGYTTTGGHGCCAAAAAAGACATAGAAAAACGCATTCGTGATTTTGCCCCTGACGGCATTCACATTGCCACCGAAGGMTCATTAGGACAGGTGGCACGGTCATTATGCCTTAAATGGGGYTGGCCGTATTCCACATCGTATCACACCAAGTTCCCGGAATATGTAAATGCCCGTTTCAAATTCATTCCRCTTKCYGCYGGTTACTGGTTYATGCGHAGGTTTCACAATTCCGGCGGCTGTATGATGGTGGCCACGCCTTCCATGCGTGATGACTTGGAACAACGCGGGTTTAACAATATTATTCCTTGGGCCAGAGGAGTTGATACTGAACAATTCCGCCCCGAATTACGCGACGAAGAAAACAGTGTTTATAAAGACCTRCCGCGGCCAATATTTGTCAATGTCGGTCGGATTTCAGTTGAAAAGAATATTGAGAAATTCCTTGAGGCTGACTTACCGGGCAGCAAAGTAATTGTCGGCGAAGGCCCGCACTTAGAAACCTTACGTAAAAATTATCCTGATGCAATATTTACCGGAGCCAAATTCGGTGATGAGCTAAGCCGTTACTTTGCCGATGCTGATGTATTCGTTTTTCCATCACTTACCGATACATTTGGACTGGTAATATTGGAAAGCATGGCTTGTGGTACGCCGGTGGCTGCCTATCCGGTTCACGGCCCCAAAGACATAATTCCGGGATCAAAAGCCGGTGTGGTAGACGAAGATATTGCCAAAGCGGCAATGGCATGTTTAGAGCTAGATAGAGAACAAGCGCGAAAATATTCACTTACCTATTCATGGACAGCCTGCGCCGAAGAATTTGTCCAGAACCTAAAAGTCCCACCAATGCCCGAACGAAGGCGTTTTTGGAGACGATTACGCCGCTTAGGCGGAAAATTCGGAACCAATGTCCGCTTGCGTTTACCAAAACGCCTGCGGCGCGATAAGGATCAGTAGAGTTCCAAAGCACTAAGCCGAATTTTATATAATTGTTTACGATAATGTCAAAACTTTAATGACTTAAACACTTTTTCCATGAAACATATTATTTGCTGAGAAACCAGCATTATGTAAATCAATGTTTAAAGGGAAAAAATGACCAAATCACTTATTATCGGAGCTGTAAGCCTGCTTGCTCTAGGTATCGCGTCTTCCAGCTATGCTCAAGAAGACAGTGTAACAAAAAATCTGGCAAAAATAATGGAGCGCCTTGAACGCCTGGAAATGGAAAACAAGGCATACAAAGCTCGCTTACAAGAAGTCGAACAAGGGCTAGGCGGCGTTGTACCTACCCGCACTACTTCGCGACAAGCATCGACAAAAGAAACAGTTCGCACAACATCAAATAACAATGATGGAGTGATCAAATTAAATCATTCGTATTCCTATGATATGCTTGACCCCACAACCAACATCAACAGCAAACAACTATTGTTGTTACAGCAAAAACAAAACGGCCAACTGCTCAGTAATTCTGTTTATTTTGGTGGTGCAGTTACAGCTATTGCTAATTATTGGGGCAGYAACCGCGATGGYAAATTTGGTTATTTGATGCGCCACCCCACAGCCAAYAACCAAGTRGGAAARGTWGTTTCCGAAGCCACKATTCATTCTGCACAAACCAAYTTYACTGCWAATATTGGTGATTGGGTCAGTGCMTAYGGTGAGTTTTTGTATGAYCCGGARCAAAGTTTTGGYSCCGGYACCAATACYGCCCTTGGTCGYAAYCAAGTWCAATTACGCCAAGGMTATGTATTRTTYGGYAAYYTAGACAAATCACCMGTTTACGGCGCTATCGGTAAAATGAATACGCCATTTGGCCTAACCGATACCGTTAACCCGTTCACCGCCTCGACAAACTGGCATGCCTTCGGTGGYTTRGCCAATGGCGCTTTACTWGGYTACAGCAAAGACGGCCTKCATATTCGCTTCCAAGCRRTTCARGGCGGCTCRCAATTCAGAGCAGCAAATGTTCCGGTTGATGGCACTAATGTACCCAGCCGTATCAATAATTATACAATAGATGCCAATTATACATTTGCTTTTGCAGACGGCTCAGACCAATTAATGCTTGGCGGCTCCTATAAGCGCGGCAGTGCCTATTGCCAGTCATTTCCAGTTGTTCACTTTGAAGCTTGTCCAGCCGCAAACCCAGCATGGGCGGCTTATGGGCGCTTACACTTGGGTAATTTCACCTTACAAGCAGAATTTAACAAAACTACCGATATCTGGCCGGGCACATTTAACCCGATTGCTCCGCTTAATGTATTTGCCGCCAGTAAAGTTTCCAGCCTCTCATTAGGGGGTAGGTATACCGCCATGGTAAATAATAAGCGAACCGACTTTTCACTTGAGTTTAGTAATTTTGTAGCCGGCCCTGCTGGCTCTCCATGGCAACGTCAAAACCAATGGGTTCTTGGCACAGCTGTATTCTTGAGTGATAGCGTTAAGCTATTTGGTGAAGGTGTTCATGTGGAAGGCTATGCGCCTTTGAACTTTATCAGCGGTGGCAATCTTGCTCCGGGTGTCACGCATAGTGATGTCGACGCAAGAAGCACCGGAGCCATTCTTGGTGTTAATGTTGCTTTTTAATTGAAAGATCACTCAATGAAGTTTGTGATGGCAATAATCTTGCATAAACGAACCTCATATATTATGAAAATTACCGGTAATGGCCGGAAACGGCCATTACCGCCCATCATGAGCAGTTGATAGGTTTCCCGATTACCATATTTGCTGGCATAGGCGTTCTAGATATAATATCGAACTGGAACCCTCGTCCTCAAGCAGCAATCTTTAGCATTGCAGTAGCGCAAAAAAATGGTTTAGGTTCGAGATGTAATATCGAACCCAAACCAAGGGTGTGACCGCGCCCTGATCGAAGCGCAACTCGCAAACCCGCCAGAAGTATGGTGGGATACATAAGAAATTTTGGGGAAAGACAAACCATGAATTATCGCCTTATCAAAGTGCAACTCGTCAATCCAAAACCAAATTGGGGGAAAGTAGCACATGACATTAAATGATATTTATCTCATATCGCAAGTTTTGGCGGTAATTGCTTTAATCCCATCAGTGATTTATCTGGCGATACAAGTGCGCCAAAACACCTTGCAGGCCAGAGCTAATGCCGCCTATCAATTTTTAGAAGCTTCGGGAAGTATCAAYGCAATTCCYATGGCCAATAAGGCAATGGCAAGTGTGGTACGGCGCGGARTARAAGATATTTCCGTTCTCGACCCCGATGAAAGAWTKCAATTCACTTGGTTYTGCGCCCAGCAYTTTACAACYCACAACACCATGTATGAGCTTTACYGCAACAAGAYRTTRTCCAAAARCCAATGGCATCCGATCAAAAAAGAYATWYTGACARTACTGGTTATGCCCGGYGCCCGYAMKGTTTGGGACGAYTTYGCCRYCGAYGGCTTATCTCCGGCKTTCATCGCCTATGTGGARGAWTTGCTAAAAAGCGGCGAGGACAGTTAYTCWCTGGATCARTTATKKGGWTYRAARGAGGAAGAAAAATGACYCTAGAAGCTCTCTATTATATCAGCCAAATCATTGCTGTACTCGCTATCCTTGCTTCGCTGTTTTTTGTAGGTTTTCAACTGCGTGATAATGCCAAGGCTACACGGTCAGCAACCGCAAATGCGTCAATTGCATCGCTAAGTGCATGGTATGCAGGTCTTGGCCTAAGTGAACAGGCCAGCGCCAACTACTACACTGGTATAACTAATCCTGACGCGCTGMCGCMGGAAGAATGGATTCAATTTGYCATGGGCSTTCATGCAGCGTTTTTAAATTTWCAAAACAGTTATTATCTAGCCSAAGAAGGCACACTGGATCACGAAATCCGSRAYTCGMTRRCYKCGGYCATCGCCGCCRYCAAAGAYCARCCTGGRTTWCTCCGGTATTGGCAACAGCGYAAACCCWTATTCTTTCCCGAATTYCARRMYTATGTSGATGRKMTAATTGCATCCGATCAGGTAAACTCGCAAGGTSTCTACAAAAAGATAGAACCCGCMGGAACCACCCAATGATCCTGCGCAGAATAACTAAAACCAAGAAAACCAAAACCAAAGCTTATTTTCATGAAAGGAAAAAAGAAAATGAATAAACATTACACAAACAAAAAWTGGGGTCGCGCATTTGCTGGTACAGCAATAGCTGCGGCATTCGTGCTTGGTCTTACGGCCTGCTCTGGAGCAAAACCAACTGAGGATAAAGTCGCCGTTGAAGCAGTAACGGTCGACAATAGCGCAGCTGATATAGTGAGGATCGTCTATRAAGGTTTCGCCGCAGGTGATATGGGCATGGTGACCAGCGTTATGTCGCCTGATATCATTTGGAACGAGGCCGAGGGCAATCCTTACGCCGATAAAAATCCTTATGTTGGCCCAGACGCAATTCTGTCTGGCGTATTTGCGCGGATCGGCGGTGACTGGACCAACTTCACTGCAACGCCTTCTGAATTTGTTACGCAAGGCAACCGCGTTGTCGTATTTGGCCGCTACGCGGGTACCTATAACGCGACAGGCAAAACTCTAGATGCGCCGTTTGTACACTCATTGACTGTCACACACGGGAAAATCACAGGCTTCCAGCAATATATGGACACAGAACAACAAGTCGCTGTCATGACGAAATAAGGGCGGTGTAATGTTACTTAGAAGCATAACAAAGCATGTAAAAGACCAAAATTGGTTCGCGGTGGTGCTGATTATCGGTTTCCCCATCGCGGTAGGGCAAGAAAAATGGTGTAGGTCAGAGATGTAATATCGAGCTTAAACCAAGGGTGCGACCGCGCCTTTTTAGATTCTGGGGCGATCGTTCGCCGCCACGTCGGAGGCATCGCGAAGCGATTGGCCACGAGACAAAGAATGGTGGGCCCGGTAGGACTCGAACCTACGACCAGACCGTTATGAGCGGCTGGCTCTAACCAACTGAGCTACAGGCCCGTAACCAGATCGGTGACGCTCTATGCCGTAAACCCGCAATACCGGCTCACACATGCCCTCGCTAAAATCCATGATACAAAAACATCAAACCTAGACAAACTCATGCCGTGGAACTATGTTGAATATGAACAGTGCGTACTTATATTTATTCGTATAAAAACAAAATCCAAATGATAAAAGCCAAGTATAAGAAAAGTATATGAAATATATTGAGCAGTTAACCATTGTAATTTTGTTTGGGTTATTAAGTGCCTGTTCAAAACCACCTTCTCAACATGCAGATGTCACCATTTACACGGCCAAATCCATACTGACTTCTGACCTTGAAAATCCAACTGCAACGGCTGTAGCGGTACGAGATAGTAAAATTGTTGGAGTCGGAACTCCTACAGAGCTCGCCAAAATATTCAATGGCGCTCTCGCCGACAAAACCTTTGCGGACAAAACCATAATCCCCGGCTTAATCGACCCCCACGTGCACATGATTTTGGGTGCTATGATGTATGCCAAACCTTTCGCACCGCCTTGGGATGTCGCAACGCCCGCAGGAACGGTTAAAGGATTAACTGACAGAACAGCGTTTCTTGCACGGGTTACCGACATAAATGCGGGACGCAAAGGCACGGATCCGCTGGTGATCTACGGATATCATAATTTGGTGCACGGCAGTCTTGACCGACACGACCTTGACGCCATCACCACTRAGCGCCCTCTCATAATCTGGCATTATTCYGGCCATGATTTTTACTTAAATAGCAAAGCGCTTGCTTATGCCAAAATTGATGCTAGCTGGGGACGCGAATATAAGGGTGTTCCCCTAGATAAAGCCGGGCAGCCTACGGGGCGGGTTTACGAAGATGCGGTTTTCGCTTTCCTGGCTAATGTCGGTCATTTGTATTTGTCGCCCAAAGATGTTAGCTTTGGCTTTAAAGGCTTGCAATCCATGTTTGCGAGTAATGGGGTGACAGCTGTAGCAGAGCTTGGCTACGGACTGTTTGGCTTACCGCTTGAAGATAATTATTACGAGGCACTTATTGGGGCAGATTTTAGTACTAAAATTTATATGGTTCCAGAACACCGGGCTTTTGAACAGGCGTTTGGAGAAGAACGTATCGCCAAAATGGGTGAAATGGTCGAAGCAACCAAAGACACTTGGCCGCGTGTACTACCACAAGTAAAATTGTTCACTGACGCCGCGTTTTACTCGCAAACTATGCGCGTTTCACCGCCGGGRTATACGGGTGGGCAAAATAAAGGTGAGGAAGGACTTTGGGTTACRGSGCCTGACGACCTCRCAAAAACAATGAACCCTTATTGGGCGGCAGGTTTGGATGTCCGTATCCACTCCAACGGCGATGCCGCACAAGATGCTACACTTGATGCACTAGCCGCCGTGCAAGAGAACGGAAYCGCAGATGGACAAAGACTAGTTCTCGAACATGTTGGTCTGATTACCCCTAAACAAATTGCTAGAGCCAAAGAGCTTAGTGTCGGTATTTCCGTAGCATCTCATTATGTACACTATATGGGAGAAGCTTATGTTGAGGCMATTGGTGAACGGGTCAAATATATGACGCCTCTTGCTTCAACCATMAAAGCAGGTCTRCCRACCACCATGCATTCCGATGCACCTCTCGCCCCGCCTTCACCACTCACGGCAGCTTCGGTGCATATGCTCCGCTCCACCCGCGAAGGCGGCGTCTTCACACCATCTGAACGCATAACCGCAGAGCAATCCCTGCGCGCTATCACCATTGATGCGGCTTGGGCAATAGGACTGGAAAATGAAATCGGTTCTATCGAGGTAGGTAAACAAGCAGATTTCACAATTTTGGGCRCTAACCCTTTAACCACCAAGGCTGAAGATTGGCCGRATATTACAGTTTGGGGTGTGGTGTTAGACGGTGAGCTAAAGCCATTAGGGAACCRGCATGAATGATTATGTCATCGTTGGCGGCGATAATGCCCAAATCCGGCAAACTGAATTGGGACTTCGAGACCATATCGCAAAAGGGTTGAACGGGCGCAGAAGGTATCAACCACGCGGCCAAACCCTCGGCGGGTCTTCCTCGATTAAAGCCGTTGTTTGTTCTTCAGTGGTGTAACCAGTCTTGTCCTAACGCAAAACAGAAAATGGTGGGCCCGGTAGGACTCGAACCTACGACCAGACCGTTATGAGCGGCCGGCTCTAACCAACTGAGCTACAGGCCCGTAACCAGATCGGTGACGTTCTATGCCGTATTGTTTTATCGCTGGCAAGGTAAAGGTGCTGTTGAATTGCATATCAGGAAAAACTACTAAACAGACCGTAACTTATGACCGCACCCGCCATGGAGGGTTAAGGCGATTATCACCAGCAAAATAAAGGCAAATGCGATTACCTGTTGGATCTTTTAGCCAAGCCTCACGCCATAGCCATGTTTGATCAATGGGTTTCATTTCAAACTGAGACCCAAGTTTTACAAGCCTTTTCACTTGTTGATCAAGTTGTTGAGCGCTTTCGAATTCTAGATAAACTTTTGCACTTGCGGCATTTGGTGGCTGGTTTGTTGCTTGTAAAGACAAAGTACTTTCACCATTTGGTGTGCTTAGCCGTTTGTAAGCAGAAGTACTGACAATCAATCGAAACCCCAAATTCAAATACCAGTGCAATGATTTTTCAATATCGATGGCAGCAAGTGTGACCTGATTTAACCGCATGGGCTTACAATTCTTCAGAGGCATTACGTTTGGCCGGATCATCGCTGTCATATTCGACGAATTCAAACTCCAACCCATTGCCATCGAGATAATAGACATTGCGYCGAAACCCATGCCCATCAAGCGCAATACGCGGCGTGTAACCATTTTGCGCCAATCGCTCTATTAAGTCCTCAATGCCACTAATTTCAAAAGCCAAATGCGCCAAGCCTTGAGACTGACCTGTTAAATCCCTGGGCTTGCCCTCACCACTATCATTGAACGTCAAATAGGTTTCATCGTCACCCACATGTAGCCAGTTTCTTTGCTTGCCATACCAAGTTGATTTGCCCTTTTGGCGCACTCGCCAATGTGGAAACGCRCTTAATAGAAAATCTAAACTTGGTTCAATTTCCGCTACCACCARRTTKGCATGTTCAAGTCGTATCATAGCCCTCTCCTTAATTAAAGATATTTCTTTATATAAGAAAACTTGCTATGTAAAGTTTTTTCTTTATATAATAGCTGATGACTGATGAAACACAAAAACTTGGCTCGACTCGCAGGGCAATCATCGAACGATTAAAATTGTCCGGGGCAAGGTCAGCTAACGCCTTGGCTGACGAGCTTGGCGTAAGCGCAATGGCAGTGCGCCAGCAYCTATACGAGCTACAAGARCAAAAACTGGTRGTGGCCAGTAATATTGCYCAAAGCCGTGGCAGGCCGATAAAAAACTGGGGATTAAGCCAACAAGCAACGAAGCTTTTCCCCGATGCGCACCAAGATTTAGCTGTGGAATTATTGGACAATATTCGCTCATTATTTGGCGAAAATGCTTTAGAGCAGGTAATTGATAAGCACACAGAAAAACAAACAAAAGCATACAATCAAGCAATTAGTACTACTGACGAACTAGAGCAAAAGCTCGATAAACTAGCGAAAATTAGGACAAAAGAAGGTTATATGGCTGAGGTGCAAACCGATGGCAAAGATTATCTATTTATCGAGAACCATTGCCCGATTTGCGCCGCCGCCAGCACTTGCACCCGTTTGTGTGCAAATGARTTATCAATGTTCCAAAACGTGCTTGGCAAGCATGTGAGCATAATCCGCGAAGAACATATTTTGGACGACAACCGCCGATGTCTGTATCGGATTAAGTCAGCTTAACACCACAAAGAACGATATACTCTAAATACCACTCGATTCGATAGTTTGAGTATAGTATAAATATTCACCATTACAGTTTTTGGTAACGACATGACTTATTCCATTCAAAACCATTGCCGATTGTGCGCCAGTGCTCAACTGGTTGATTTCTTTGACCTTGGCCTGCAAACTTTGTCGGGGTGTTTTCCTGCTGCCGACGAGGTTGATCCGCCAAAAGCTCCATTGACCCTGTGCCGCTGTCAAAATTGCGATCTGGTGCAATTACGTCATTCCACCGATCAAGAACAAATGTTCACCAGCAAATACGGTTATCGTTCGGCGCTTAATGCCAGCATGAAAAAGCATTTGGCCGAATTGCAAAACTGGTGCGTTGATATTTGTCCGGTAAAGTCCGGTGATTTGGTGGTTGATATTGGAGCCAATGACGGAACCTTATTGGCCGCATGGGAAGAGCATAATCTTAAACGTCTGGCCATTGATCCTATTTTAGAGAAATTTACTAAATTATACCCTGCCGATATTGAGCAATATGCTGGGTTCTTTACCAAGGATTTGGCAGCTAATGCTTTGTCGGGACGCAAAGCCAAAGTCATCACCTCAATTTCAATGTTTTATGACCTGCCCGACCCAAATGATTTTGTTGCTGGCATTGCTGCATCATTGGCCAAAGATGGCATTTGGGTGCTGGAGCAAAGCTATCTACCAACCATGTTAGAGCGCAATAGCTTTGATACTATTTGCCATGAACATCTTGAATATTACGCTTTAAAGCAAATTGAGATTTTAGCCAAAGCCCATAATTTGAAAATAATTGATGTGCAGTTAAATGATTGCAATGGTGGTAGTTTTAGGCTGGCATTGGCGCATAAAGGCAGCAGCTTTACAGTTAACTATCAAGCCATCAAGAAATTGCAAACCATTGAAAAACAACTACGATTAAACACAAATCAACCATATAATGATTTTAGCCATCGGGTGGAAAGCTTGCGATCTGAAACAGTTTCGTTATTGCAACAATTAAAATCACAAGGAAAATCAGTTTGGGTTTATGGCGCATCGACCAAGGGCAATGTATTGTTACAACATTACGGTCTTGGGGCTGAATTATTGGCTGGAGTGGTTGAAGTAAATCCGGAGAAATTTGGTAATCGCACACCGGGAACTAATCTTGCCATTCGCAATGAGGCAAATATTTTAGCACAAAACCCAGATTATTTTTTGGTTCTGCCTTGGCATTTTCGCGATAATATTTTGGCTAGAGGACAACAATATCTTGATGCCGGGGTAAAGTTCATATTCCCGCTACCGCAACTTGAAATTATCGAGAAAAGCAATGCCGGTTAAATCGCTAATCGTCGGGGTTTCAGGGCAAGATGGTTGGTTTTTGAACCAACACCTAACCGCCATTGACCATGATGTTTGGGGGTTGTCCCGTGATCAATTACAAACCCCAATTGGCGAAACAAAATCCGCCACAGATATTATTGACGCCGATGCAGTAAACCAGTTGATTGAGCGCATTAAACCTGATCAAATTTATTATCTGGCAGCAAAACACCACAGCGCCGATGATGGCACTATCAATAATTCTGACCTGCAACAACAATCGCAACAAATTCATGTTCAAGCCCCGGATAATTTCTTGGCCGCCATCAAAACGCATCATCCGCAATGCAAGTTCTTTTATGCCGCTAGTTCACATTTATTTGCCGGCAAAACCGATAATGGTCTGATTTCAGAAACTACGGAATTTGCACCAATAGGGATCTATGCCAAGACTAAATTAGCTGGCGTTGAATTGTGCCGAAAGTATCGCCAGCAACACGGAATTTTCGCGTTAAGCGGCTTTTTGTTCAATCATGAAAGCTGGCGGCGCAGTGATAAATTCCTTAGTCGTAAAATCGTTCAAACAGCGGTGAAAATATTACGTGAAGAAACCAACGAGCTGATATTGCATGATTTATCGGCGCAGGTGGACTGGAGCTTTGCTGGCGACACAGTACGCGCCATGCGGTTAATGCTGGAAATGCCGGTGGCAGAAGACCTAATAATTGCCAGTGGAAAACTGCACAGCGTCGAGGAATTTGCCGCCATTACCTTTGATACTTTGGGTTTGGATTGGCGTGATTATGTTACTGAACAACCGCAGCTTGGACAAAAGCCAAAACAAAAAATACCGCTTGTTGGTGACTCTCGCCGCTTGAAACACCTAACCGGCTGGCAAGCAAAAGTAGACTTAGCGCAAATGATCAAATTGATGATCGAAATGGAATTGCAAACTTTAAGCAGCCCGTGATTTTACCTTTACCGCTACTTTTTTTGCCAGCTCAACCGCCACTTCTTTCATGGTCTCACCCCAACTAGATAGAGTTGGCGTGGCAAATACTTTGGCACTTGGATACCAAGGGTTATCTTTGGAACCTAATAATGGCCAAGCCTCAGCCGTAGTTAAGAACCAGATATTTGCCCCACATGCCGCGCCTAAATTAGTCGTGGCATTCATCGGCCCGATCATAACATCAAGCGCACAACAAGCCGCGGCTACGCCATCAAGGTCATCTTTTAGATCAAGGCCGTCAATTTGATGAATTGTCACCCCAAGCTCATGCTTTATTTGCTCGATTTCCTCGGCGCATTCGCCATATTGCATATTTACAAATACCGCGCCTGGAGTTTTTAACACCTGTTTCCACTCATCAAACGGGCTGTAATATTTTGACCTAGCGACGTTCATCTTCAAGGATTTCCACGAAACCCCGATCTTTGGCCCGGCAGGTAATTGCGCAAGTTTTGCAGATATTTCGCCTACTTTTGTTGCATCAACTTGCAAAAACGAGTTTTGTTTTGGAAACTCAGTTAGAGAATTACGATACATAGCGGCAATTTGCGCCATCGGTATCCAGCCATCATTAGGCCCGGTTTTATTTTTCCACTCAACTACCCGAAATGTGCGCCCCTCGGTCTGAGCTGTTTTATGGCCTCCGACCTCGGCCATCGGAAATGAGCGCGACATTAACGGTACAAGTCTGCGCTCGACCGCTATTTTTAACTTTCCCTCTGGCCCGATAGCTTTTAACAAATCAGCGCAGGCATTTAAAAACAGCACTTCATCGCCCAAGCCTTGCTCGCCAACCAATAATATGGTTTTACCTCGAACATCACCACCGACCGGTATTTGCACACTATCCATAACAAACAACATCGCATCTTCATAATCTGGATGCAGACGCGCGGCATAATTCTGCCAACCCTCTTCGATCTCGCCAACTGATAACAAGCCTACACCAAGCCCGTAACGCATAGTTTCACGGTCTATCGCCGATGCCGGATTGACCAGCGCTTTGCGTCCGGCGCTTATTGCCCGTTTTCGATCACCGATAAGCCCAGCCGCATAGGCCATATTATGCCAACCACGAGCAAATTCAGGATCAAGCCGCAATGCTTCTTCGTAAAATGTAATTGCTTGATCGGCTTTACCTTGTTCCAGCAAAACAGTACCCAAGGCATTCCACAAAGTCGGAACTTGCTCATTAACAAACAATGCCGTGCGTAACAGCTCGATAGCATCATCAAATTTGGCATTATCACGTAAAACACCAGATAAATTTATGGTGCCGTCAATATTCCCCGGCTTCATTTCCAAGAATAATCGTAAAAACTTCTCGGCTGCTGGTAACATATCCAATTTCCAAGCCACCAAAGACAGGTTTTGGTAAATATCGGCATCATTGGGATCCAGCTCCCAAGCACGACGGTAAAAGTCCAAAGACTTGGATAAATGCCCCAGTTTTTCGACCGCCACCGCCAGTACATGATTGGCAACTGCTGAGTTTTCATCGGCATCCAACGCCCGCAAGGCCAACTTTACCGCTTGCAATGGCTGATCTTGTGCCATTGCTGCCATTGCCCGTTTTAATATCGATAATATCTTACGMTGCTTGCCAGAAGAACCTTGCCCGGTAATTGCCGCAATTTGCATGCCGCCGACACTACCCTTGGCTTCGCGTTTTGCAATTTCCGGTGTGGCGTTGAGAAAGTCTTCAAAATTGGCAATCATGGTAATTGCTGCCCAAAGCAGCCCTCTTAACGGTTAAGAATCAATCACACTATGCAGGGCAAACCTCACCAGAGTTTTAACTTATGATTTTGAAGAAGAGGTTGATCACTTCCAAGGCGATCACCGCTTACGCCAAAACCGTTCCTTTCACCAGAGGAGCAAATGGCTATCCGGCGTTAGAGATAGAGCTAAACCGCTCAAAATTCTGGACACAATCCGGTTGGAAAATAGCCTGCGGCCCGGGACTTTTAACCCATGCACGAATGGAAAATCGTGGGTATTAGTTCGGTCTGTCCAAGAAAAATTAAGCAGCCGCTTATTCGCGACTTGAAGGTGGCTTTTTAGGGTTTGCTATGTCGAGGTTTAATTGCATACGGCCATCTAAAACGTAAATAATATAAAGCGCGTCATTTTTTTCAGTGTAATAGATATTATATCGCCCGTCATAAACAAGGCGGTATAGATTTTGGCTCGTATTATACAACGTTCCAATGCTCGGAAACTGGGCAAGGTTCGTAAACATGAAATCAGTTAGCTTTTCTTGGAATTCATCTGCGTATGCATGGCTATAATCAGCATGGTATTTGTAGATATCCCAAAGATTATCTTCGGCATTTTCCGTTAGAAAGATTTTCATTTAACGTTTTGTAAGCGCTTCTTAAAACCTGCCGCCAAATCGAGCGCATATTTTGGTGTGAACTCGTTAAACCGCTCAGCGCCTATATCAGCAATGCCGCGTTTAATGCCAAGTTCGGTTTGCATCGCCAGCAGGATTTCCGCATCTTGAATAGATAACATTACCCCAACAGGACGATCTTTCTTGGTTACCATAACCGGCTCGCGCTGAACGGTATCAAGAAACCGCCCAAACTCTTTACTTGCTTTCGCCGCCGCGATTATTTTCATGCTTATAGATCCTGCAACTATTTAATATATCTATATTACGGATAATGGGTAGAATAGCAAGCTCAAAACAAAATAAGGATACCGGTCGACAGCCATTAATAAATTGGTATAATATAATTATGTTTGCACTTATGATTCGAATATGACACGCCCTGTTTTAGTTGACCTCTTCTCGGGCTGTGGTGGATTTGGCCTTGGAGGTGAGCTGTCTGGCTTCCATTCTGTAGTAGCTGTAGATATAGATACTACCCTACAATCAGCTTATAAGCTCAATTTCCCCCAAACTCATACCGTAACTGGCGATCTTTCTGTTATGGATGAGAATACATGGAAACTTCTGTTGAAAGATACGAAAGTTGACGGAGTTATTGGCGGCCCTCCTTGTCAAGGATATAGCCGAATTGGCAGATGCGACCTTAAAGATGAGCGGCGCACACTGCTGCATCATTTCTTCCGAACAGTGAATATTATCAAACCCAAGTTCTTTATTATGGAAAATGTGGAAGGCTTGATGGATAAAAAAAACCGCCCTGAATTAGATAAAGTTATGAGTATGATCGATGATAGATATACATGTTTAAAGCCGATGATTGTTGATGCTTCAAAATTTGGCGCTCCTACCAAACGAAAAAGGGTGATAGTGATTGGTTACGATCCATCCTGGATGCAGGCCATTACTGAGGAAGATTTTATAGTTCCTGAGATAGCCGTGACAGTTAAGGATGCCATATCAGACCTGCCGAAGCCCATCTCACAAACAAAAGACAAGACAGACTATGGTTGGGCGCATTATGAGACAAATAAGAACCTATCAGTATACGCTAAGAAAATGAGAACTGTACCAGCAGGAAAAATTGGTTGGCCAAAAGCAAAAAACAAACTGCGCCTTAAAATCGGTGATAAAAAAACATCTGGCCACTTTATTACAGTCCACGCACAAAGAGTTTCAAAAAGGTATTCAGAAACAAAACCAGGAATGATCGATAAAGTAAGCCGCTCAAAAAAATTAGAATGGGACGGGTTATGCCCTACCCTGCGTGCAGGAACAGGCTCTGATAAAGGAAGCCACCAAGCAGTACGACCCCTTCATCCTGACTATGGTCGTGTTATCACTGTTCGCGAAGCTGCTAGGCTTCAAGGATTCCCAGATTGGTTTTGCTTCCATCCAACTAAATGGCATAGCTTTAGAATGATTGGGAATAGCGTTTCCCCTATTGTCTCCGAACATCTGCTATCAGTAGTAAAGGTAAAATTACAAGAGATAATTGCAAAGAAGGCAGCTAGCCTATAGTTTGTGTTCCATATAGGAGACGAAACATGGCGATAAAAAACTTTTATGCGGATACGTCACCAAATAAAGTGTTTGTGATTGACACTTTCACACGGGACGCATCCGTTGAAGAGTGCATTTTTGATCTAATTGATAACTCAATAGATGCTGCGCGTAACAAGTTAGATAACGACGGAAAATTAGCCCTTGATGATGACGGTCTTGTCGATGACTATTCAGGTATTGAAATAATCGTCAGCATTGATCAGAACAAAGTTTCTGTTAGTGATAATTGTAGTGGTATGTCACCAAAGGATATTGAAGACGGCATACTACGGTTCGGGCGTCCGTCGAATGCCAAATATAGCATAGGTCTTTACGGAATTGGACTTAATCGGGCAATTTATAAGCTGGGAGAGAAAACCAAACTATCCTCAGAGACTATAAAAAATCGCTCTATTGTTGATATAAACATGAGAACATATCGTGATGATAATGATGAATGGTTAATACCCGCACAGGCAAGTACACTCACAGGAATAACAGGGTCGACAATAGAAATTTCTGAACCTAATAATGAAATCGAACATATTCTTGGTGATCCATTTTTTATCTCAAACCTTATTAAAGAGTCATCGGTAAGGTATTCCAGCTTCATCCAAAAAGGTCTTTATTTAAGGATAGATAATGCTCGCGTTAATGCCAAGCTGGTCGAAACTCGCGTTGATGGCCCTCTAAAGCCATTGACCAAGAACTATACCGCCAGCAACGGTGTGCGGGTTCGCATAAGGGCAGGCCAACATGATTTACATCGGTTCACTATTGAACCAGATTTTGATAAAGAGCAAAATAAAAGCATAATAGACGATTTTGGCTGGTCTATTATCTGCAATGACCGAGTTGTTATTCATTCAAATAAAGAGCAAAAAACAGGTTGGGAAGCAATATGGCATAGTGAATTTAACGGCTTCGTAGGAACTGTCGAGTTCATTGCAGAGGATGGTCGTAAGTTGCCCTGGACAACCGCCAAAAGTGATCTCAATATTTCAAACACTGCTTATCAAGAGGCATTACTCGATATGAGGCGCTTTACCAGAGAATGGCGAACCTTTGGTAACAAAGTGAAGAAGATGCGCCTTGCCAAAGACGTATTGGTTGCGCCACCTCCTAAAAAGCCAAGGGAAAAACCTACGCCTACGAAGATTAAAAAACCAATAATCAAGCCTAAACCTAAACCAGTAAATAAGCCTAAAACATATCGGACGGTTTTACCCTCGGATGTTGATGAAAAACACTGCCAAGACAAGTTGTTAAGCCTAGTGCATGAAGGTAAGGGTCATGACCTTTATGACTCACATTACACGAGTTTAGCACTTATTAGGATGCTCTTTGAAACATCATGTGTGTGTTTTTTTATTAGGCACAAGCTTTATCAAAAAATGATCGATGAATGCATCAAGGTTGATGAAAAAAATAAGGGCATTACTTTGACCGCTAAAAAGAAAAAGGACTATGTCCCAGATTTAGCAAAAATGCTTCTATACCTAATAGATAACTATGATGATTGGAAACTTGATAAAGGGAAAATGCTGAAGCGCAGTGTTGAAAACTTTAAAAAACATAAGGGAACCGTAAATGATT
Source organism: Robiginitomaculum sp. (assembly GCA_002733735.2). Lineage (GTDB taxonomy): Bacteria > Pseudomonadota > Alphaproteobacteria > Caulobacterales > Maricaulaceae > Robiginitomaculum_B. Next base: position 25,357 of record NVWT02000008.1, read on the forward strand.
CAATCCATCACCCTCTTTCACAAATTACACAATCAACAGCAATTCAGATTAGAGATGAAGTAATGCCAGTTCTTCGCCATTTTATAGAAGATTGAACTACGAAATAAAAAGCTAGCTACAATAAAACTTTACTCACTTATGAGTGTTTATGGATAAAATTATGGGCAATCGTGCTAACTTAGCCGTGAAATTATTAAGCCCAACCAAAGCAACACTCTGTACACATTTTTACAGGGCTGGATCATGTGCCTATGCACAAAAGCAAAAATCAAAACAGTTCTCGGATTACTACTTCACAGGCTCGCAAAGCTCTTGGTGTGATCAGGCGTAATCATTTTTATGAATGCATTACCGCAAATAATGGTGCCACAGGGGAGAATTGAACTCCCGACCTCATCATTACCAATGATGCGCTCTACCCCTGAGCTACTGCGGCATTTATGTTTGGTGACTAAATAGCACCAAAAGGTTCGCGCATATAACCTGTCTTTGTCCGCTTGAAAAGGGTGTTGGCGCAGACAATTTTTCATGGCAGTAATAAGCCCATGAGCAACAAGCCTACACAATCAAAAAAGAAACCCGCACCAACCCGCAAGGATCGCCTTGCCAAAGCATTGCGCGATAATTTGCGCCGGCGCAAAGCTGCACCGCCCAAAACTGCCGAGCCAACCGCAAAAGACAGTAAATAACCATAATTTTGCCTTGTCAGTTCCTAATAGCTGTCTTATCCGCTATGGCGTAATTATCATTTAGGGATCGGTTGGCATGGATAGTATTGTAATCAATGGCGGTAACGCACTTATGGGTGAGATCGCCATAACCGGCGCAAAGAACTCAGCCCTTAAATTGATGGTAGCAGCTTTGTTAACTGACGAGCCGGTGACATTAAGCAATATGCCGGAACTGGCCGACACCAAGTTCTTGGCGCACCTCTTACGCCATTTAGGTGCAAAAGTGATCGAAAACCCACAACAAAGCGCAATGACAATTACCGCCGGCGGTTTGGGCGAGCCGGAAGCACCTTATGATTTGGTGCGAAAAATGCGAGCAACGTTTAACGTGCTTGGACCATTACTTGCCCGCAAAGGCCACGCCAAAGTCTCCCTGCCCGGCGGTTGTGCCATTGGTGCGCGGCCTGTTGATCTGCACTTACAGGCGCTTGAAGCCTTGGGGGCGAAAATAACGCTTGAAGAAGGTTATGCAATCGCCAACGCGCCTAATGGCTTATCTGGTGCAAAAATTAACTTCCCATTTGTTTCGGTTGGCGCGACAGAACACACAATGATGACGGCAGTGCTGGCAGATGGAATTACCGAATTAAGCAATGCCGCCAAAGAGCCGGAAATTACCGATCTAGCAAATATGCTTAACTCCATGGGTGCAAAAATTGAAAATGCCGGACAAGATACCATCACTATTACCGGCGTTAAAAAACTTGGCGGAGTTACTCACGGCGTAGTACCCGATCGAATAGAGGCAGGCACTTATGCATTGGCGGCGGGCGCATGTCCCAATAGTGATGTTACCATAACCAACTGCCAGCCAGAACACCTTGAAGCATTATGGGCCGCAATGTCTCGTGCCGGCATCGAAGTAATAGCCGGCGAAAAACAAGTACGCATCAAGCGTGGCACAAAACCATTAAGACCGGTTGATATTGAAACCAATGCTTGGCCGGGTTTTGCCACCGATTTACAGGCGCAATTCATGGCATTGATGGTTTTGGCCGATGGCGCATCAATCATTAGAGAAACTATATTCGAGAACCGCTTTATGCACGCACCGGAACTTAGCCGGCTTGGCGCTGATATAACTGTACATGGCCGTGAGGCGGTGGTGCGCGGCGTGAACGAGCTTACGGGTGCGCCAGTTATGGCAACCGACCTTCGGGCCTCGGTTTCATTGATCATTGCTGGTCTGGCCGCCAAAGGACAAACCAGCGTTTCGCGGATTTACCACCTTGATCGCGGCTTTCAAAATCTTGAAGCCAATTTTAGTGCGCTTGGTGCAGATATAAAACGGGTGAAAGATACTTGATGATATTGCTCACAAGTAAACCAAGAGCATTGTAATTGAGAAGCACTTAAGGAATTTAAAGAGCTGTACTAATCCCCATTTTGCCGGGTCATGATAGAGTATGCTGCTCAGCGAAGTAGATAAAATGATACGTTTTATAAAACAAATCAGTGAGAGTTAACAATTTTGCTTGTCCAACTGGTATATAATAGGCTTTAATAGATGTGTGAGTTGCGAAAATTGCTAAATGGAGGCTCATAGGCATGCAATATGAAAATAAAATTGAGGATGTTGTAGCTTTGGCAATTAAGAAAAATCTTAATATTGATGTTCATCGGGTGAATATAGAAACCTTCATCAACCCCGATGGTGATGAAATGCTCCAAGTCGAAGTCACGTTGAGCTTTAGCAAAAGAAAACTACCTACAGACTTTATGTATAAATTGGTACGATTTGCCTCAGATGCAATTCGTGCAACTGGTGAAGAACGGTATCCCGTTATTTTACCTTACCTAGCAGGAAACCAGACATTAGCCGCGCGCGTCTAAGTGCAGGTTTCTTGCGAACCGCATCTGGTTTGGCTCACAAAGCCAAACAGCGTCCACGTCAAGCAGATTTACGGCGAGCTGTAAGTTCAGCTTACTATGCAATGTTTCACGCGCTATGCGAATTAAGTGCCGATAACTTCATTGGAACACCTCATGTTGATCGTTGCGAACGGGCTTGGAAACAAACGTACAGGGCGATGAATCATCGGGACGCCAATAAAGCCTGCATAAAATGTGAAAATCCACGCTATGGTTTTCCGAGCGAAATAACGAGTTTTGCACGTTATTTCAAGACGATGCAAGAATTACGGCATTCAGCGGATTATGACCCAATTACGAAATTTCATAAGGCTGATGTTCAAGCACAGATATCATCGTGCAAGGCAGCAATAAAGGATCTTAATCAGTTGAATGGGCGGCACAAAAGCGCCTTTGCTGCAATCATGTTGTTCAAAACACGGGATTAATACATTTCAACCAGTACAGAATTGATAGTCATTTCTCATAGGAAAAATAGATGAAAGTAAAGCTCTATTACTGGTTTTAATTGCGGCACTGTGCTTTAAGAATAGGATCTAAGATTACGGAGTTTCAAGTTTTGCGCCTGTTAGCCCAATCTCAAAAAGACCTGTCGGTAATTTCGGCGATGGTGCAAGATGCTGTCACTCGTGTTGGTGATATATCTTATGACAAACAATCACGGCAATTGATCATAGCGATGAACCGATTTTGTTGGGAAAATGGCAAAAGATCTGTTCCAGCCAGAGCGCGAGCAGCACTACAAATAAGCAGCGTTTTATCGGTTCAGCAAAACGGCATTGCCGTGGTTAAACGAAATGGAATTTTATCAGTATTGGCGGTTGAGTTTTCCGAAAAAACCGACATTGCCCCCGGTGGAGAATTAACAATCATTTTGGCCGACAATGGAACTATATCCATATCCGTCGAGTGTTTAGACGTGGCATTGGTTGATATATCCGGTGCTTGGGGCGCAAAATCGCGACCGAAACATGGCTGACCAAACCGCCAACCGAATTATCCATGTTCATTTAGATCCAAACTCATTGGCGGCAACCACAGCAGAATCAGAGCATGAACGCCGGGTGGCAGTATTTGATTTACTCGAAGACAACAACTTTAGACCCATTGGTGACGCAATCGGCCCGTTTCGCTTAAGTCTCTCAATTCTGGATCGGCGGCTGGTGATTGATATATCTTTGGAAAATAATAATCCGGTAAAAAGACATTTATTGTCGCTTTCTCCATTTCGTCGAATTGTCCGTGATTATTTCCTGATATGCGAAAGCTATTATGACGCCATTCGCAATGCCCCACCGGAGAAAATCGAAGCCATTGATATGGGGCGACGCGGCCTACACAATGAAGGATCGGAATTATTACAAGCCCGCTTGGAAGGCAAAATAATTATGGATTTTGATACGGCACGCAGATTGTTCACCCTGCTTTGCTCCTTACATACAAGGCAAGTAATATGAGCCAATCATCACCAAAGAAGGTGTTATTTGCCTGTACGATGAATTCCATTCGTTCACCAATGGCCGCAGCYTTGGTGCGCCGCAAATACAARGGCGCAATTATCGCTGATAGTTGCGGGGTTTATGAAGGCTATCTTGATCCGTTTATGGTGCAAGTAATGGAGGACTGGGGTGTTGATATGGCCGAGCATCTTCCAAAAAACTTTGACGATCTGGACTTAACAAAATTTGACCTGATAGTGGTTTTAACTACTGAAGCCAAAGAAAAGGCCGAAGAAGTTTTAGGCGACACCACCACCCCTATTGAGTTTTGGCAAACCCCGAACCCTACCGATAAGATGTTCGGGCCGCGTGATTTACGGGTGATGGCGTATTCCGATTGCCGCAATTTGCTTGATCGCAAAATCGCCAAGCGTTTTCGCGGGTAAGCAGCTTAACTAAAGTTGGTTTTCATTTTTTGCTTCGATGTGTATAAAAGCCATAGACAGGAGCCAAAGCCTTGCCTATAAATCCGGCTCTCTTGGCAAAGTGCTAAACGCGCTAAGCATACCCGATGCCCGGGTAGCTCAGGGGTAGAGCAGCGGACTGAAAATCCGCGTGTCGGTGGTTCAAATCCGCCCCCGGGCACCACTTTTCTTTTTGCACTCCGCACCAAGCGCGCGATCATACACCGTTTTTCGTTCTTGCTTTGTTTTGGTTTTTGCGAAACAACAGGGCATGACAGATTCGCCGCCCAAAATTTCTGATCTGGCTAGGCCAAAGCCGCCAATGTCCAATACCGGATATCTGGACGCATTAAATGAGCCACAGCGCGAAGCAGTCGAGGTATTAGACGGGCCATTGCTGATACTTGCCGGCGCCGGAACTGGTAAAACCAGGGTATTAACCACCAGGTTTGCCCATTTATTGGCGATGGGCAAAGCCCGCCCGTGGGAGATATTATGCGTTACCTTTACCAATAAAGCGGCTCGTGAAATGCGTCAAAGAGTGGCCAAGTTAATCGGAGACGAGGCCGAGGGCATTCCGTGGCTAGGCACATTTCATTCAATTTCGGCGAAAATATTACGTAAACACGCAGAGCTAGTAGGTCTAAAATCAGCGTTTACCATATTGGATACTGATGATCAGTTGCGATTGCTAAARCAGGTCATTTTATCRCTAGAAATAGACGTGAAACGCTGGACACCGCGTCATATTGCCAATTTGATTGATGGCTGGAAAAATCGCGGCCTACCCGCCGATAAAATAAGTCAAAGCGATGGCTGGGGTTTTGCCGATGGCAAGGGGGCGCAAGTATATCAGCTATATCAACAACGGCTTAAAACCTTAAATGCCGTCGATTTTGGCGATTTACTGCTGCACACTTTGCAAATTTTCATCAAACACCCTGATGTCTTGGCTGAATATCACCGTAAATTTAGATATTTGTTGGTTGACGAATATCAAGATACCAATGTCTGCCAGTATTTATGGCTGCGGCTATTAGCTCGTGGCAGCAATAATTTATGCGTGGTTGGCGATGATGATCAGTCGATTTACGGTTGGCGCGGTGCCGAAGTTGGTAATATTTTACGTTTTGAAAGCGACTTCCCCGGAGCAAAAATAGTTAAATTAGAGCAAAATTATCGCTCGACCGCTCATATATTAGCTGCTGCCGCCAAGTTGATCACTGTCAATCAAGATCGGCTTGGCAAAACCTTATGGACCGATGAAGACGGCGGTGAAAAGGTAAAAGTATTCGGGGTTTGGGACGGCGAAGCCGAAGCAATAGCCGCCGTTGGGGAAATAGAAAACTGGTATTCGAAGAGCAATTCTTATGAAGATTGCGCGGTACTGGTTCGCGCCTCGCGGCAAATGCGAGCATTTGAAGAACGCTTCATTTCGCTTGGCCTGCCCTATCGGGTGGTTGGCGGCCCAAGGTTCTTTGAACGCCTAGAGATCCGCGATGCCCACGCCTATATGCGCTGTGTAATGTCTGATGCTGATGATCTGGCGTTCGAGCGCATTATCAACACCCCAAAACGCGGTATTGGCGCCGCCAGTGTGCAAAAGCTGCAAACCCTTGCGCGGACAATGGAAATGTCCCTTATGTCCGCCGCCAGACGAATTATTGAGACCGATGAAATTGGCGGCAAAGCAAGAAACGGCATACGGGCATTGCTAAAGGACTTTGAACACTGGCGACAAATGGCCACTATGACTGACCATGATCGTTTGGCGGAATTAGTGCTTGATGAAAGCGGCTATACTGCCATGTGGCAAAATGACAAAAGCCCVCAAGCCGAAGGHCGGTTGGAGAACTTAAAAGAGCTGGTGCAGGCCATGGGCGAGTTTGATACTCTGCCAGAATACCTTGAGCATGTGGCGCTGGTTTCCGAACGCGATACCGGTAATGAGGACGATCAGATCAGCTTGATGACCCTGCATGCCGCCAAGGGTTTGGAGTTTCCACTGGTGATCTTGCCCGGTTGGGAAGAAAACACATTTCCGTCGCAACGCTCATTAGACGAAACAGGAAATAAAGCATTAGAAGAAGAACGCCGTTTGGCCTATGTGGGACTGACCAGAGCCAAASARCARGCRATYATTTATTTTGCCGCYAAYMGRCAAATTTACGGCAGTTGGCAAGCAGTTTTGCCATCAAGATTTGTTGATGAATTACCMCCMGAACACRTCGAGGCCAGAGCCGAAACCGGKTATTATGGCCATCAAGCACGAACAAATACCGACAGTGATTCCGGAACAAATTACGACACCCCCGGCTGGCGACGATTTCAAGCACTAAAGTCCAGCTCCAAGCCCTATATCGAAGGCACAGCTAGAGCCAAAGCCAAATCCACGGATGGTAAATTTGCGCTTAACCAACGGGTATTTCATGACAAATTTGGCTATGGCCGGATCAATTCCATTGATGGCGAKAAGGCCGAAGTAARYTTYGATAAAGCCGGAACCAARAAACTAATGRTTAGTTTCTTRAAARATCCTGANNMWSTTTRKARWTTACTGAACTTTCAAAGCYTTCAACTCGCCRTTKGCYTGRCGTAATATTTGCCATGCGGACGAYAAAAACAGGCTGCTCATAAAYACTGCAACTACTAAATCYGGATAMCGGCTTTGGGTCGCWGCCACCAAKCCAGCRGCAATWATMACCGCYACATTRCCGATCGCGTCATTACGTGAGCAAAGCCAAACAGAGCGCACATTTGCATCACCGTCTTTGAATTTGATCAATATCAAAACGCTAACCACATTGGCCAATAAAGCCAAAAACCCGATCCAVCCCATAGTCGGCGCATCAGGCACCAAATCGATAAAGAAACTCCATAACGATGCMCCTAAVACACCAAAACCCAACACCGCCAATGATACACCTTTGAYCATKGCSGASAYYGCSCGRAACCKTAAYGACATRSCRATYGCCACCAAACTTAACCCATAAGTCARRCTATCGCCTAARAAATCTAGCGCATCRGCCTTTAGAGCCATCGARTGTGAAAATGCWCCSGCGATCATCTCGACCACAAACATCACGCCATTTATGGCWATWACCGCCCACAATGCGTTTTTGTATTGGCGGCTGGTTCCGTCAAAATTACTGTCATGTCCGCAAYTYGCACCCATAGTTTGCTTTCCTTTTGCTAATTCYCAAGTATTATGCGCCCTATAGTAACTATAGGGGCAAGCAAATTTTGAAAGAATTTTCCATTGGCGAGGTCGCCAAAGCAATTGGCACTAATGTGCAAACCATTCGTTATTATGAGAAACGCRRATTACTGGYCGAACCATTRCGTAAYGCMAGTGGCCACCGGRTTTATAGCATTGCCGATCGTGAYCGGCTGGCGTTCATTCGCCACGCMAGAWNGNYTKGGGTTTTCATTGGCGCAAACCAGCACATTGCTGCAATTAGCCGATCAACCAGAGATGCCTTGTGAGATGGCTGATAAAATCGTTCAAGAAAATCTTGAAAAAGTGCAACAACGCATTGCCGCCTTACATGATTTAGAGAGCGAATTAAACTTGATGTTAAGCGGCAAGCATAGGCAAGATAACCGCGAATGCCGGGTAATTGAGACACTGGCCGATCATCTTTTGTGCAAGCATCAACAGCATAAAACAATAAGGGAAAAAGGSTTTGGATAATYTATGGCAAATATCAYTATTCGGGGCGAAACCGGAATTACAACAGATTGAGARCTCTTTGCAVGAYAGCCTACAGCCGCCATTATCATTTTCGYTATTTGAAGATGATTTACCAATTTGGCGATTGGAAGTTATAGTTGACCAACAACCAATTGCCGCCGAGTGGCAAGGCCTAGCAGATGATGCCAAAATCGAAAAATTGCCGGCAAAAAACTGGGTATTAGAATCATTACGGTTTTTAACGCCAGTAATAGCMGGKCGGTTTTATGTGCATGGCTCACATGATGAACCTAGTTCCGCAAAAGATAAAATCTCGATCTGTATTCCGGCCAACATCGCCTTTGGCACCGGCCACCATGAAACCACTTCTGGSTGTTTGTTRGAATTTGACCAAATGYTGCAAGAYGGCTTGAGTTTYAGCAATGTCATTGATYTGGGTAGYGGCGCWGGAATATTGGCCATYGCTGCGGCWAAAACCTTAACCGCCAAGATCATTGCCACCGACATTGATCCTGAAACCATACCGGTGGCTGAAGGTAATGCAATAAACAATGATGTTGCTGGTAAAATAGAATTTATAATCGCCGATGGCGTAGACCACAAATCACTACAAGCGGGCGTACATGATCTGGTATTTGCCAACATATTGGCAATGCCACTGATTGAAATGGCCGAAGGAATATCCAATTTATTGGCACCTGGCGGTTATTTAATATTGGCAGGGCTATTAAATGAACAGGCCGAAGCAGTTGCCTCGGCCTATAAAAAACATAATATGAAAATTATCCGCAGCCGAATTATTGGCGATTGGACAATATTGGTTTTGCAGAATTAAGCTGCCCGTTGTTCGCGACGCTCACGGCGTTGCAAGCGACGAGTTGCCAAATGCGGACGGCCAGAATATGGGTGACGCGGATCATTATTGTTGCCTGCAATATTATTATTGGAAGCCACAACGAATTCAACTGGGCTAGAAGTAGATTTAAAAAACGATTTGATGAAAGACATTGAGGAGCTCCTTTTTGTTGCTGTGTCTATTCTTTGTTATCTCCAGACTGATATGGTGTATGGGAGGTAAAAGGAAAACAGCTAAAATATCAGCCTTGATATGCATAATTGCATAGCTATAAAAACACAGGGTTTTTGGTTGCCAGAACAACTCGAAACGCTTAAATCTCAATAATGATACAAGATTTCACAGTTAAAGGCGGGCCAGCAATAGGCCGCGCTAATTTACCCCTTTTGCGCCAGCAATTATCTAAGCTCGGCCTAACCGGAATGATCGTCCCGCATGAGGACGAATATCAAAATGAATACTTACCCGCAGCAACAGATCGTCTTGGATGGTTAAGCGGCTTTACTGGCTCGGCAGGTGCGGCAATTGTTATGATTGATAGTGCGGTGATGCTTAGTGATGGGCGTTATACCATACAGGTTCGAGAACAAGTCGATGGTGATTTATTTGAATATGCCGATTTGATGCAACCGGGAATTCCCGGATGGATTGAAGGTAATACCAAATCAAGTGATCGCATTGGCTATGATCCACGTTTGGTCTCGCCTGATACCTTGGCAAATTGGCAACAAGCGGCAAGCAGATCAGGAGCAAATTTGATCGCTTTGCAAAATAACCCAATTGACGAGGTGTGGACTGATCGTCCAGCAATGCCAAAAGCTGCAATTAATCCGCATGCGATACAGTTTGCCGGTCAAGCGCACGGCGAAAAAATATCGCAAATTGCTGATATTTTGAAAAACAACAATACTGATGTCACAATCATTACTGCTCCGGCCAGTATTGCTTGGCTGTTTAATATTCGTGGCGGCGATGTTGCTTGCTCACCGCTGCCATTATCAACGGCGATGGTTCATAGCGATGGCACGGCTTGGCTGTTTGTTGATCGGGACAAAATTACCGATGAAACCAGAAGACATTTAGGTAATTCAGTTASCATTGTCCCCGAAGATGAAATTGAGCCGGGTATTGCAAAATTACATGGCAAAACTGTTTTACTAGATCCATCAAATGCCTCGGCATGGTATTTTGAAACCGCGAAAGCTGCTTCGGTAAATATTGTTCGCGCGGCTGATCCTTGCGCTTTGCCCAAAGCCTGCAAAAACCCCGCCGAGGTCGAAGGCTCGCGCATCGCCCATCAACGCGATGGTTTGGCCTTGGTTAAATTCTTGCATTGGCTATCTGGCGAAGAAGTACAAAGCGGCGGAACCGATGAAATAGCCGCMGCACAAAAATTGGAAARYTTTCGTCATGAAACCGGCAGYTTAAAAGACCTATCATTCGARAGCATTTCCGGTGCCGGCTCTAATGGAGCGATTGTTCATTATCGGGCGACAACCGCAAGCAATTTACCATTAAAACCAAACTCGCTATTTCTGATCGACAGCGGTGGCCAGTATCTTGAAGGCACCACCGATGTCACCAGAACCATAGCCATCGGAAAACCAAGTGATGAAATGTGCGATCGTTTTACCCGCGTATTAAAGGGACATATTGCACTATCGAAAGTGCGCTTTCCTGCTGGCACTACCGGCACGCATCTCGATGCATTAGCCAGAATGTCATTATGGGAAGCCGGGCTTGATTATGATCACGGAACCGGCCACGGAGTTGGCTCTTATCTTGGCGTACATGAAGGCCCGCAACGCATCGCCAAAGGCTGGAGCGACGTAGCATTACAGGCAGGGATGATAGTTTCTAACGAGCCGGGCTTTTACAAACAAGGCGAGTTCGGCATACGAATAGAAAACTTACAAGTAGTAAGCAAAGCCACTGAAATTGCTGGTGGCGAGCGACCAATGCTTGGCTTTGAGTTCCTCACACTTGCGCCAATTGACCACCGGCTTATCCAGCGTGACTTGCTTGATCAAAAAGAGATTAACTGGCTGAACCAATATCATCGCCAAGTGTATCAAAAACTTGAAGCAGGTCTGCCAAAAGAAGTAGCTATCTGGTTACGCAAAGTCACGGAAAAGATTTAAGGGTTTTCGATCATTTCCAGCCATTGATCCTCGGACAATACTTTCACCCCAAGTTCATTGGCTTTTTTCAGCTTGGAACCAGCACCGGGACCGGCAATCAATATATCGGTTTTCTTTGATACAGAACCGGACACCTTGGCTCCCAAAGCAGATGCTCTTACTTTGGCTTCATCACGGGACATTTTTTCCAACTTGCCGGTAAACACCACGCTTAATCCAAAAACATTGCTATCCGATTTTGGCTTTTGCATATCAACTATTGTAACTTGYTGTGCCARKCGGGCGACAACTTCGCTTGAGTGCKGCTCGTTAAAATAACTGATGAYRCTATTGGCCGCAGCAGCRCCAATGCCATCGATAGATAAYAATTCTTCGCCGGCTTTTGMRYTGGTTATAATTCTCGAAAACTCCGCCCATGAACCAAAATGATGTGCCAAAACCCCAGCATTACTCTGGCCAATGTGACGAATTCCCAAAGCGGTTAAAAACCTATCGAGATGCACCTCTTTTACTTCGGCAATTGCGGCAAATAAATTAGCCACCGAGGTTTTGCCCCAACCCTCTGTTTCTGCCAGCTCATCGGGATCAATACGGGTTTGTAGCTGAAAAATGTGCGAAGGCTCGGTGATCACCCCTTGTTCAAAAAACGCCTCTATCTGTTTTGCGCCCAAACCTTCAATGTCAAATCCGGTGCGCGAGACAAAATATTTCAAACTTTCCACTCGTTGGTATGGACAGGCCGCACCACCAGAACATCGCGATATTGCGCCAGCTTCGCCTTTTTCGTCCAGCTCACGTACCACCGCAGTTTTTAACGGACACGGGCAAATAGTTGGAAAAACAAAAGGCTCACCCCGGTCTTGACGATCAGCATCCAGCACCTTGACCACTTGCGGAATAACATCGCCAGCACGCTGTATAAGAACTTGATCCCCAACCCGAACATCTTTGCGTTTTAACTCGTCCTCATTATGCAAGCTGGCATTAGAGACCACTACCCCGCCAACCGTTATCGGCTTTAGCTTTGCAACGGGAGTAAGAGCGCCGGTGCGACCCACCTGAATTTCAATACCTTGCAATAAAGTACTTGCTTGTTCGGGTGGAAATTTGTGTGCAGTTGCCCAGCGTGGACTGCGCGAAACAAAACCCAACCGTTTTTGCAAGGCCAAAGAATTTACCTTGTAAACAACTCCATCAATATCATAGTCGAGCTTGGATCGTTGCTTTTCTATATCGTGATAAACCGTTATCATTTGCTCGGCAGTTTCACAAACCTTTGTCAGCTCATTAGTCGAAAAACCCCAAGCCTTTAACTTTGCTATTGCCTTAGATTGCGAACTGGCAAACGGCTCGGATACTTCACCCCATGCATAGGCAAAAAATCGCAATGGCCGCTTGGCAGTAATATTCGGATCCAATTGCCGCAAAGAGCCAGCGGCAGCATTGCGCGGGTTTTTATATTCCGGTTGATCCTCGGCGGCACGAAGCGCATTCATTTGCTCGAATTGTGATATTGGCAAATATACCTCGCCGCGCACTTCAAGCACGTCCGGCCAGCCGGTTCCGCTTAAAGTTTTCGGAACGTCGATTATTGTCATGACGTTTTTCGTTACATCTTCGCCGCTTTGACCATCGCCACGAGTTGCCGCTTGCACCAATTTTCCGCTCTCATAACGAATACCAGCCGACAGGCCGTCAATCTTTGGTTCGGCAGTAAATTCTATTTTCCGGCTTTTTTCAACACCAAGAAATTTAGCAACCCGTTTAACAAATTCACCAACCTCTGCATCGGTAAATACATTGCTTAACGAAAGCATTCGAACCGAATGTGTAACTTTACCAAACTTACCAGAGGGCTTGGCGCCCAGCTTGTTTGATGGGCTATCCGTCCGAACCAGGTCAGGAAATAACTGCTCTATTTCGTGATTTCTTTGGCGTAAATAATCATAGGCGGCATCAGAAATTTTCGGCGCGTCTTTTTGATAGTAAGCCCGATCATGCAAGGCAATTTCCTTGGCCAGACGCGCCAATTCTTTGGCCGCATCATCTGGCTGCATCTGATTTATATCTTTTGGCAAAGTCATTGATCGCAAATTCCGGAAAATAGATTCTATATTTAAAACACTGAATGAATCAGTATTTTAAGCATAATTTTCTTTAGCAATCCATCAACTTATCCAAAAACCGGTTTCCACTTTTTGGGTCGATGGAGTATATAATATTTCCGGTTCAGTTTGTGCCAGAAGCAACAAAATGCAAAGTAAAATCAGATAAATTATGCAGCCACATCCGCATAACGCATGAACAACCAAACCCGTACAGCACTAGCCAACCCAGATCTAACTTCCGATTTCGAACGTGTTTGATCAATTTCTGCTATCAGTCTGGCCAGAGATTTATTCTCTTCACGAGCAATATTACCCAACGCAGCCCAAAACACTGCCTCCAAAGCCAACGATGTCCGGTGCCCCGAAAGAGCAAGGGATTTTTTTTCTAGCACTGATTTTCTCCTGTAAAAATTACCAATACAAGGTAAGTATTTACCATACCTTCATTAAGGACAATGAGACATTAAGTCGCAGTCAAAGAGAGCCTTTCGTCTTAAAATTTAGTGTTGTCATATATATGCTGCAATAGTTCTTTGGGATCAGTCTGCCCGGAAATAGCCGACTTTTCGTGAAATGGCCGGCGCAAATTATTGAAAAAGCGAGAATACGGATAAGCGCTCAAATGATGAGAAAACTCGGTATGTTTTCTCAAAATATTGCGTGTTTCTAATAAACCCTGCTCCAAATCCATTTGCACATTGTCTTGTCCATTTTTGGTAAACACTGCAAAAATATGATCCGTTCCCGGCTCAATTTGCACTTCCTCCACTTCCAGCCCGGCTTTTTTACCAAGAGCGACGAAAGTCTCAGGACTAAAATTATAGATATGGGCAAAATGAAAACGCCTCGACGGGGCGTGCATTCTTGAATTTATATTTGGCACTTCTGCCAGTATTTTTCCGCCGGGCTTTAACCACTTCGCCAAGGTCTGAAAGGATTTTAGCGGATCAACCATGTGCTCAATCACATGATGAGCAGTTATAATATCAAGGCTTTCTTCTTTAACTTCGGCTTTTTCAATCGGCTTTATTTGAATATCAAGGCCAAGAGTGTTCTTGGCAAAACCACCATAACCCTCGCTTGGCTCAATCCCCTGCACTTGCAAACCACGGGTTTTCAACAAGAACACAAATTCCCCGGCGCCAGAGCCTAAATCTACCGCGTGCATATTGGCTTTGATATGCGCCTTGGCTTTTTCAAGGCGAGCCAGACAGCGATGAGCAGAGCGATAAATATGCTTCATCGGCGGGGTTGGGCTTTTTTTATATCGCTTGCGGTATTCAAGGCGATAAAACTCGGCCATTTCTGCCTCATTCGGCATGGGGTGGGTTTGAACAAGACCGCAGTTAACACAAATAACAGTGTTCAAAGCCTCTCCATGGCGATCAATGGAACTTATCGGATCGTAACCTGTCCCATCACATAAATTGCATTTTCCTTGACTGCTCACCTATCAATTTCCTTTTTCTAATTTATGGGCATTCAAATGCGCCTGTAACTTCTTCTGTGTCAGCTTGGCTGTAGTCTGCTCGACCTTGTTTTGGCCAAACTGCACCCGATTATTTGCTGCGGATTTTTGTTTATCCAGTCGTTTTTTGGTTTTGCGTGCTGTTCGTAAATTTATCGTATTAGTCATGATTTAACTTGGCGCAATCATATTTTCAGGACGGACAATCGCATCAAATTCCTCTGCGGTTACAAACCCCAAATTTACTGCTTCATCACGTAAATTAGTCCCGTTTTCGTGCGCTGTCTTGGCAACTTTAGTGGCATTGTCATAACCGATTTTCGGAGCCAAGGCAGTTACCAACATCAATGATTTTTGCATTAATTCGTCAATACGCACCCGATCGGCCTTGATGCCAATCACACAATTATCGGTAAATGAACGCACCCCGTCGGTAAGCAAACGTATGCTTTGCAACATATTATATATCATCATTGGTCGATAAACATTTAACTCGAAATGCCCTTGAGAGCCGCCAATACTTATCGCCGTTTGATTGCCCATCACTTGCGCACAAATCATCGTCAAAGCTTCGGATTGCGTTGGATTAACCTTGCCGGGCATGATCGACGAACCTGGCTCATTGGCCGGTAATATCAATTCGCCAAGTCCGGAGCGCGGGCCTGATCCTAAAAACCTTATATCATTTGCTATCTTGAACAATGACCCCGCCAATGTGTTTAATGCGCCATGGGCAGCAACCATTCCATCACTTGCCGCCAAAGCCTCAAATTTATTTGGTGCGGTTACAAAATCCAAACCAGTAAGATCAGCRATATTAGACGCAAATTGTTCGGCAAAMCCRRYYTTKGTRTTCAARCCKGTACCGACCGCMGTACCACCTTGYGCCAAYGGYAAAACTTCYAAAAYCGCWGCTTYWACYCGGCGAATACCAAGTTCAATTTGCGCWACATAACCGGAAAACTCCTGCCCCARMGTTARYGGYGTAGCATCTTGRGTATGAGTTCTGCCATTCTTGATRATGTCRGCAAACTSRTCTTGCTTAYCKYTCARSSCAKCWMGTAAATRTTGYAAMGAYGGCARCAGRTCATTTTTTAACGACAWRGCWGTGGCAATATGCATKGCSGTTGGAAACACATCATTAGAYGACTGGCTCATATTAACATGATCATTCGGRTGYACCGGMGATTTKGARCCAAYTTTTCCRCCTARRATTTCTATTGCCCGGTTSGAAAYAACCTCRTTGGCATTCATATTMGATTGMGTRCCRGAGCCRGTTTGCCAAAYCCGYAGYGGAAAATTATCRTCCAATTTRCCTTCAAAAACYTCRCGRGCRGCTTGTTCAATCGCCTCGGCCATRTYTTKTKCYARATCRCCCATTTGGCAATTAGTTTTWGCGGCAGCATATTTGACCATTCCCAATGCTCTGATCATCGGAACCGGCATGGTCTCGATGCTAATATCGAAGTTAAGCAAGGATCTGGCGCTTTGCGCACCATAATATTTATCAGCAGGAACGCTAAGTTCTCCGAAGCTATCGGATTCAATACGGATTTTGGTCACGAAAACACCTCTACATAAATCTATCTAAAGCAAGGTATGTCAGGTGAGCAAGCAAACGTCTAGTTTGCAAACAAGATAACGCAGGTGTATTATTTGCGACGAAATGCGTCCAAGGAAACCACGTCACCACTTTCCGGTGCCGGTTGATCGGTATCTTGCTTTAACTCCACTTCGCCAGCGGCTTCTTTTATGCCATTGGCTGGAACTTTTGGCTTATCGTCTGGGATTTCAAATTTTAAGCCAAAGCCAACCGCAGGATCATGGAAGCTGGTAACCGCCCGATACGGGACTTGTAAATATTTAGGCGCACCATCAAAGCTTAAAGTAACTTCAAAATGCTCATCCAGCGCCGCAAGATCCCAAAACTGATGTTCCAGAACTATAGTTATTTCTTCTGGGTATTTGGCCAGCAATTTTTCATCAATAGTAACGCCAGGAAACCTGGTGTTAAATGTGATATAGAAATGATGAGTACCGGGCATTCCATTTACTGCTGCCTTGGCAAGAGCGGTGCGCACCACACCACGTAAAGCCTCTTGCGCCATTAAATCATATCTCATTTGATCATCGGTCACGGTAATATCTCTTTGCTATTGAACACATAAGTACGCCCGAAATATTAACTGGTCAATCGCTCTCTCCACCAAGGTGATACGGCTCGCTTGATTGGGGTTTATAATTGCACAGCAAAAAGGATAAGTGGAGGCTTCTGTTGCCAGGTGCCTCCGAACCCCGCCTAACCTTTCAAGGGGCTAGGAGTTAAATGCGAGATACTCGCACAGCTTACGCTGCGAGAG
The DNA here is from genome assembly GCA_002733735.2 of Robiginitomaculum sp. Classification (GTDB taxonomy): domain Bacteria; phylum Pseudomonadota; class Alphaproteobacteria; order Caulobacterales; family Maricaulaceae; genus Robiginitomaculum_B. The sequence goes on from NVWT02000008.1 coordinate 42,490, forward strand.
CAAACTCTTGAGAATTGTTGTCATTTGCAACTATTCAATTTGAGCCTTTAACGGGCCTCACCCGGGCAAAAGCCAACAATCATTGCCGTCCGTCGATACTATTTCGACCCCATCAGCAATACTTGCCAAAACAAGTACTGGTGGTGGAGTCGCCGGGTACCGCCCCCGGGTCCGAACCGGTTAAACTGTCGCGTTTATCGCCATAGTTCGTAAAACGAACGAACYCTRTATARRYCARYCTTGTGGTAAAATAAAGGCAAAACTTGRSTRTTTRCCRRATCAAGCATTCAGYCCRGCACGAATTTGYTGYCGCAARACATCAATCGGMGCATARCCCTTATCAGTACGAAAATGCCAAAAWGTCCARCCATTACAWGCCGGAGCGTGYTGTACTGCKGCACCTACYTGATGGATWGAKCCRTTATCYTTGCCAGTRGATATAGAACCRTCGGCTCTAACCTTGGCAATRCGCTGTTGTTTTGGACAAAATARTTTATCWCCGGCTTGCARTAAWCCSGCCTCAACTACYGAGCCAAAYGGYACWCKYGGYARSGCTCTRGCCGAYTGRGTAACGTGCARRTCCTCWGGTGCAGCAAAATTAACCTKSGCRATRCGCTCTCTAGCAACTTTGGCATAACCACGRTCTTGTTCRATACCAATRTAATGCCGGCCAAGCATTTTAGCCACMGCACCRGTTGTTCCKGTWCCAAAAAACGGRTCAAGCACYACATCRCCGGGATTRGTRGTRGCCARCAATACCCGRTGCAAYARGCTTTGYGGYTTTTGTGTCGGGTGAGNCTTTANCTCCNTTYNTCGTCTTTTATCCGCTCATGMCCRCYRCAAATWGGCAAATTCCAGTCMGAACGCATCTGCACTTCATCGTTYAGCATTTTCATRGCTTTGTAATTAAASGTATATTTCTTTTGATCCTTAGACTTCAARCACCAWARCAAAGTCTCGTGSGCATTGGTAAAYCTTGTTCCCTTRAARTTTGGCATTGGRTTGGATTTRCGCCAKATCACATCATTCATGAACCAGAACCCGGCATCTTGKARGATRCCGCCGACCCGRTAAATATTRTGRTARCTRCCCATMACCCAGATCGCRCCATCGTCTTTAAGCACYCTTTTSGCCGCTTCCAACCAWTTCCAAGTAAAYAGATCRTAWTTRTCAAAACTRCCGATTTGATCCCATTCYTGAGTAACTGCATCTACYTTGGAATTATCWGGACGGYGCAATTCRCCRCCTAAYTGCATATTATATGGYGGATCAGCAAAKATAAGATCCACTGAYTTTTCAGGCATTTGTTCCATTGCCCGWACACAATCACCRACAATAATTCTATCTTTGCGAAGCTCGCTCATTTCATTCACCTATAAGTCAAATTGGCTTTTTGCCTGTTAAGTGAATCTTTGACTGCTTCGGATAATGAGCGGTTAAAACTTATGGTTAACAAATKGATAAAAGYTATGGTTAACAATAGGTTAYRACAATAATTAAAACAYTRCCTACATWACAVAAGAATCAGCTAATATGCTTTTRCAACTTGGHTGAAAGACATTTGATGAAACAATATCTTGATTTACTGGCTGACATATCAACCAATGGCGTAGTTCGTGATGATCGCACAGGTACCGGAACCAAGGGCGTATTTGGCCGCCAGATACGCTTTGATCTAAGCCAAGGCTTTCCGGTATTAACCACCAAAAAACTACACTTACGCTCAATTATAATCGAGCTGTTATGGTTCTTAACCGGTGATACCAATATCAAATACTTGAAAGATAATCAGGTAAAAATATGGGACGCTTGGGCAGATGATGACGGTGATCTTGGCCCTGTATATGGCAAGCAATGGCGAAAATGGCTCACCGCCGACGGACGAGTAATTGACCAGATATCCCAAGTAATTGAACAAATAAAAACCAACCCAGATTCGCGAAGACACATAGTCACCGCTTGGAACCCGGCGGACGTTGATGATATGGCGTTGCCGCCCTGTCATTGCTTGTTTCAGTTTTACGTAGCAGAAGGCAAATTGTCCTGCCAGCTTTACCAACGATCCGCCGATATATTCTTGGGAGTTCCGTTTAACATTTCCTCTTATGCCTTGCTAACCATGATGATGGCACAAGTAACCGGACTAAAACCGGGTGATTTTGTCCACAGTTTTGGCGATGTGCATTTGTACCTAAACCACCAAGACCAAGCAGAACTGCAATTACAGCGCACTCCTGATAAACTACCGACAATGAAACTAAACCCAAAGATCGATAATATCTTTGATTTTACTTATGATGATTTTGAACTGCTAGACTATAATCCGCAAGCACACATAGCGGCCAAAGTTGCTGTTTAACCTAAGCTATCACCGACCAATAACTGACTGGCCGGGCTAATATTGTGCAAAGCGTCAAGTGCTAAAATAACCGCTGCCGCTGTCCATGATGGGCACTCCATTGGCCAAAAAATGTTTTCTTGTGACTGCCAGCCCATCCAATAGCCGCCATTATCAGATCGTAATGACTTGATAGTTAGCATTAGTTCTTTGGCTCGTTTTTCATCACCAATGCTAATTAAAGCCATGATCAACTCGCATGTTTCGGCGGTTGTCGTCCACGGCTGGTCCGACACACAGCGACACCCAAGACCAGCATCAACAAATTCATCATAGCGTTCATTGATTGCACTTTTTGCCTCTTGCCCCAATAGAACACCGCATAAAACCGGATAATACCAATCCATGGCAAACCGCGATTTACTTTCCCAAGTGCGATCAAAACGAAATGGCTTGTTACGCAAGGCATCAGAAATCGCCATGGTTTTTATCAAATGTTTTTCTTGCGCCCGTCCAAAAATATTATCAATTTCCTGCCCAGACAGCAGGCTTTTATATATCGAACAGTTTCCGGTTTTTAAGGCATCAATATGCTCTAAATTTTCGCCCTGTTCCTTGCGTCGCCAAGTAATTTCCCCATGTTCGGATTGATGAGCAAGTACAAATTCGCGGGCTGCATCGATCAATGGCAATTGCTCCTGCAACCAGTTTTTATCACCATTGACCAAGAAACCATGGTAAATGGCGAAAATAGGAAAAGCCGCAAAATTAGTATCATTAAGCGGCGTGGCTTTATCGGCCAGCATTTTTCGATTAGCCTTATCCATCGGTGCCGAAGCACCACATTGGCCGGGCATTGATCCGTCAGATAATTGTAATTGCCGCAAATACGCAAATGCCTGTTTTGCTTGAGCTTGATACCCGGCAACATTTAATGCCATCGCACATAAGCTATGGTTCCACGGATCAAATATCCCACCATCAATCCAGTTGATCCGGCCATCGCTTTGCTGCAATTGCAATATTCGCTTGGCGCAATGCTCTATCTCTGCCGATATGTCTTTCACTGTTCCGGTCTTTCAAAATACATAACCACGGACTTTCCCATCAATAGATCAGCAAGTCGTGAAAATGGCCGCAATAATGGCGGATCAATCAAGATCTCCCATTCCAGCAATTTCTTCCAAGCCAAGATGATTTTATGATCATCACGGCGTTGCCAAAACAAACATTTCAACCACCAATAAGGCGAATGCAAACCGTGCGCATAATGCTTGGCACTAAATATAAACCCACGATCAGTAATTGCTCCTTTTAACTTATTTGCATTAAATATCCGCACATGACCGCCGGGCGTATTGTGGTATTGCGTTGATAGCCACCAACATATCTGTTCTGGCCAAGCTCTAGGTACGCTAATTGCCAAAATACCGTCTTCTTTTAATACCCGGTTTATCTCGTCCAAAGCAGCATCAAAATCAGGTATATGCTCCAAAACTTCGGAACAAATAATTCTATGAAAAGTATTATCGGCAAATGGCAGGCGCAGAGCATCACCAACTCCAAGCCCATAAGCCTGTCCGCGATCACCGGATAAATCCGGCAAGCTGTCAAAGCCATCTCTGGCCTTAGTCAAATCCTCCAAAGACAGATCAATACCGATGCAAACCATATCGGCAGCAAAATAAGCTGCATGCAAATGCCTACCGGTGCCGCAACCCAGATCGAGCAGCGTCATACCATCAGATACGCCCAGGCGATCAAGCTGTATGGTGCGCATGAATGACTTTCCGGTATAATTCTACAGATTTCATTGCGTGTCGTTCCCACGAAAACACTTCTTTTGCACGGATTGCGGCGGCTATTCCTAATTGATCACGCTTGGCCGGATCAGCCAACAGCGCAGATATTGCAACAGATAATGCATCACTATCGCCTTTGGGAACGATAATGCCGGCATTACCTGCAACTTCCGGTAACGCTCCGCCATCACTGACAATAACTGGTGCGCCACATGCCATGGCCTCGGCTGCTGGCAAACCAAATCCCTCAAATAACGAAGCCGATAAAGCTATACTTGCTCGCCTAAATAAGTCGGCGACTTCTTGTTGTTCAAGGTTACTTTTAAAGCTTATTCGGYTTTGCAACTTGTTCTTGGTAATAGTGTCTTTGGTTGGCCCATCGCGCAAACGCCCGATAATTTGCAAACGTAADTCCGGGTGACTARCGGCCAATTTAGCAAAAGCATCAACCAAGACCGGCAAACCTTTTAACGGTGTATCGGCACTAGCGGTGGCCACCAATAAATTATCTTCGCGAGTAATTTTCTCGTCAGGGTAAAAAACTTGGGCATCAACACCATTGGCAACCACGTGGTATTGCTCTGGTTTGCCGCCAAAATCCCTTAATGCTGCCTGTTTAGAGGCTTCGGAAACTGTCAATATATATGGTAACTTACGGGCTGTTCTTGCTTGCATGGCTAAGAATTTATGCCATCTGCGAATAAGCGCCCGCATCCACCAACGGGTCTCTGATTGCAAGGCCAACCGCAGATCAATACTTATCGGGTGGTGCAAAGTTGCAATTACCGGCAAGGTTTTACGAATTTTCAGCAAGCTGTCTGCCAATGTCTGATTGTCATGCAGCACATCATAATTGCCGCCATTAACGGCAATAAATTTTCGTAACCGCCGGCCAAAGGCATAAGGTTCGCCAAAAGCGCCGGAATTATGCGATAACCATTCCGACAGATCAGACCAAGTACGCCAATGCTTCCAACGCAAAGCAGAAAACGCATTATCCTCAGTGAACAAATCCAAAGATGGTAATTTAATAAGGCCAATTCGCGGATCAAGTTCAGGGTAAGGCGGCCCAGAAATAACGTCTACTTGGTGGCCAAGATCAACCAGCGCCTTACCTAAATATCGCAAATAAATGCCCTGCCCGCCAACAAACGGGTGCGAGCGATAACCGCTAAGCAAAATCCGCAAAGCCCCCTCGCCCGAAATGTTGTCATTCTTCTTTAGCATTGGCCGACCTTGGTTATTCGCCGGCAATGTAGTGGGCATTCGCATCGGAGAAAAGGTCGTTCAGCAAATAAAGTGAACTAAGTTCACCTAATTCACCGCAAAACAAAATGAGGCAAACAAGGGTCTCGCTTGCAATACTTATTGTAGTGATCGCATTTGCCAACAAAAGTGGGAACCGGATTATAATTTAATTACGCAGAAGTCCAATCCTTCGTACCGTCATTTCGGCCTCCGAGTCGGAATCCAGCTTTGTAGTCGCAACGCCAAGACCGGTTGAGGATTTCCACCATTCGCCTTGTACCACTTGCAAGGATGGATGCTGGATCAAGTCCAGCATGACGGAATTGGTTAAGTGAAAAACCACACACCCTTTTATTCACCCTTAGCCAATTCCGTCATCCCGTGCTCGACACGGGATCCAGTTTTCTTAATTACGACTTTTAACACCCTCACCCCAGCCCTCTCCCGAGTCGGGAGAGGGAGTCCGATGCGTGATGTTTTTGGWACTTTAGTGCGAGACAAAACAACAAGTGCGAACGAGGGTCACGTGACCCTTACTGCTTACCCCTTAATTAGCACTCATTGGCAAAGACGGCTCTTAAACCAAGGGTTAATTAGCAAAGATTTAGCACTCATTGCCCCTTAGTAGCACTTGAACAACGAGGATAAGTTCCAAGAATACTCGCAACACGCACGCTTGTTATAATGGTCTTGCAACCGGCACATCTAAGCCGGCATGCGGCTCTTTGACATTGTGAATACACGCCAAACTCAACAAAACATGGGTTTCCCTAAAGATCATTAAGAACATTTACGCCGGATGAAATTCTTTTCCGTCGAGCCTTTTAACAATCTTTCCTCTGGGGAAACATATAAAATCACCGATGACTTTTTTAAAATTACTAAAATCCAGTTGGGTCATTGTCTCGTCCACCGCAAAATCAATTGCATATAAATTATGGTTTTTATCATATGAACTTACGGCTATCGTTCATCAGATTACAGAGCAAAGGCACAAAATGAGCACCATGACACAACAAACTTTGGAATTATTAGCTCAGAGCTGTGATTTGTCGGGCCGGTATATTCAATCCTTGGAAAAACGAAATGTGTTTCCATCAAATGAGGCATTACAGAAATTAGCCGATCTTGATGAACCAGCGCCAATATCAGGTGAATGCGCCAGTCAAACATTGGCCTTACTTGATCGCATAGGGTCACCGGCTACGGTCGCTAGTACCGGAGGGCGTTATTTTGGTTTCGTTACTGGCGGAGTACTTCCCGTGGCATTGGCCGCAAACTGGATTGCCAGCACCTGGGATCAGAACGCCGCGCTTAACGTGATGTCACCAATTTCTAGTAAATTGGAAAAAGTGGCCGCCAACTGGCTAAAATCAATGCTGAATTTGCCGACTCAGTCGCAAGTCAGCTTTGTTACCGGAGCGACAATGGCTTCATTTACCGCTATTGGCGCGGCACGCACAAACATTTTATCACGGCAAGGGTGGGATTTGGCAGAACGCGGCTTATTCGGTGCACCAAAAATACGGATAATAGTCTCTGCAGAAACTCACGTAACAATATTTAAAGCCCTAGCAATGTTGGGCTTTGGCAAGCAACAAATCGAAACTGTAGCAGTTGATAGACAAGGACGAATGCGAATAGAACAGCTACCACAATTAGATGAAAACTGCCTCGTCATCTGTCAAGCAGGCAATGTTAATTCTGGATCATTCGACGACGTGCCCGGCATAATTGCTAAAGCCAATGGCGCATGGGTACATGTTGATGGAGCATTTGGCATTTGGGCAAGGTTGGTACCTGAATTGCGACATTTAACCAACGCTATCGAAAAAGCCGATTCATGGACACTTGATGCTCATAAATGGTTAAACACTCCCTATGATTGCGGAGTCGCAATAATCAAAGACAAAGCAGCTTTGCAACAATCTCTAAACATTAGCGCGGCTTATCTTGCTACTGATGCAGCAGGTGATGCAAAAGACTTCGTACCGGAATTTTCCAGAAGAGCGCGCGGCATAGAGGTTTGGGCTGCATTACGCAATTTAGGCACGGAAGGCATAGCAAAGCTGGTACAAAAGAATTGCCTCCAGGCGCAGACTTTCGCAGCAGGTTTGCAAAAAATTGGATATAAAGTTCTGAATGAAATAGTATTAAATCAGGTGGTTGCCAGCATTGGCAGCAAGCAACAAATGCAAGAGATCAGTAAGCTAATCGAACAAGGTGGAACCTGTTGGTTTGGTAGCACCAATTGGCAGGGGCAAGATGCTTTTCGTATTAGTTTCTGCAACTGGTCTACATCACAAGATGATATTGAAAAGTCACTGGCTTCAATTGCCGCAGCAACAACAAAAATCATCGATGGCTAATTTTTAACTAGGCAAGACAACAAAATAAGGTCATGACCGCCCTATGTCAGCATCATTTCGCATTGCAGCTTTTTATGCCGCCCTGTTTTTAGGGCTTGGCGGCACATTCGCCTTTTTGCCGGTTTGGTATGAAGGACGCGGGCTTAATGGCGAGTGGATCGGCTATGCCTTGGGAGCCGGAGCATTGGCAAGGTTTTTTGCCGGCCCCATAGTTGCCGCTCAAGCTTCACACCCATCGCATATTCCAACTATATTACGTTGGGCAGCAATAATCGCTGTGGTGATATTTATTGCCCATACACCGTTTAGAAACCCATTGATTTTTGTGGTTTTGGGTTTGGCACTTGGCACTGCTTACGCGCCTTTGATACCATTAACTGATGCTTTGGTTATGGCATTGGAACGCCGCAAAGTTTTACAATACGGCCCGGTAAGATCCGCAGGATCCGCCGCCTTTATCATCGGTACTATGACTTGCGGTTGGTTAATCGGCAAACTGGGCAGCGAAATGTTGCTGTATTGGGCGGTGGGAGCTGGACTATTGCTGGCCATAGCCGGTGGATTTTTGCCAAAGATTGAAAGCCTCGAAAAAGCAGAAGCGCCCAGCAAAGCACGGCACCGCCTACGCGATGCATTAAAATTTTGCGCCCGTCCCGATGTAGCCTTGGCTTTGTTAGTGACGTTTTTAATTCAAGCCAGCCACGCATTTTTCTATGGCTTTAGTGCGCTTCTTTGGTCGGCGGCTGGCTTTACCGGACTGCTGATCGGCGCGTTATTTGCTTGGGGCGTATTGTTTGAAATTGTTTTGTTCAACTTGTCCCCATGGTTTCGCAAATTAACCTCGCCATTGATATTGTTGTTAATTGGCGGGGTAGCTGCGCTAATTCGCTGGCTGGCATTGTCAACCGAGCCGGAATTGTCCGCACTTATTGGTTGGCAAGTATTGCACGGGTTTAGCGCTGCCATGACCAATCTTGGCATGATGAGTTATTTACAAAAACACACGCCAGAGCGATTATTAGCCGGCGCACAGGCGGTAAATTCGTCGATAACCGCCGGGCTTTCGTTCGGTATTGGTTTTGCGGTGGCCGGAATTTTGTACCAAAACAGCAAAGCTGAAGGCTATCTGGTGGCAGCAGCAGTAGCTGCAATTGGTGTGGTCATCTGCCTTGGCCTCTATATTTTCCAAGCACGTCAAAAGCTCAAGAATTAGGAAAGCCCCAAAATTTTGAAGGTTTAGCCAAGACATTTGCTCCTTGGTATTGCAAGCCATATTCGCGGTCTTTTTGCAACAATAACGGCCCATCAAGATCAACCAGATCAGCATCAAAGGCCAATAACAAAGCCGGTGACATGGAAAGAGATGTTGCCACCATGCAGCCGACCATAATTTTAAGACCTAATTGTTTTGCTTGTGCTTTTAACCGCATAGCTTCGGTTAATCCGCCGGTTTTATCAAGCTTGATATTGATCATCTGATACAGATCGGCAATACGCAAAAGATCAGAACTGGTGTGCAGGCTTTCATCAGCACAAAAAGCAAAATCAGTATTTAACTCTGCCAGCTCACCATCAGCCCCCGCAGGCATTGGCTGTTCAATAGCAACTATGTTTAACCCTTTGCTTGTCCGCAGCAATTCGCCAAGTGTTTGTTTGTCAAAGCCCTCATTGCCATCAAGTATCAATTTGGCATCAGGACGAGCTGCCGATACTGCCAGAACCCGCGCTGGATCGTTTCCGTCGCCAGCCAGCTTTACTTTCAACAACGGGTAGTCTTTTGCAAGAATAGCTGCCTTTGCCATTTGCTGCGGCTCGCTAAGTGAAACGGTAATTGCGGTAATTACTGGTTTTGGTTCTGGCAGCCCGGCCAATTGCCAAACAGGTGTGCCAGCTTGTTGCGCCTGCAAATCCCAAAAAGCACAATCAACAGCGTTTCGTGCCGCTCCTGCTGGCAAAATCTCTTGCAATTCGCACCGGCTCAATCCCGCGCGTAAAGCCGAAGTTATCGATTTGATTTGCGCAGTAACGCTGTCTATGTTTTCGCCATACCGGCCATAAGGAACGCACTCGCCACGGCCAAAGTGTTCGCCCTGTTTCAAAGTAACCACAATTACTTCGGCAGAAGTTTTCGAGCCACGAGATATYCTAAARTCACCAGCTATCGSCCARYTTTGGCTAKCAATCTGYAATTCAATGGCTTCGCTCATATTGTTATTCTTTCACTTATTGCTATTGAGCACTTTTATATACYTCARAATGGCTATAGAAAAACCTATGGCAATAGCTGATTTACAATTGCAGGTGCAAACCAGCCAAGACAAAGTAATTGTCAGTCCGATCGGCGATTGGTTAATCCTTGAGCTGCCAAAGGTAGAAAAACAATTACAAGATTTACTAAAAGACACCAAGACAAAAGAAGTTGTCTTTGAACTTTCCGGGCTCGGGAAAATTGATATGGCCAGCGCATTTGTATTATCGCAGCTAATCAGCTACTCGCCCAACCCAAATTCCGATGAWCAYTTTTCCGGCAACCACCCTTATGTCCGCCAGTTAATGCAAGCAGCGCTTGAAAATTCCAATGTTTGYTTAATCCCRCCRCCAMGRCCRCATTTTGTTGATATTYTGATCCGCATCGGCCACGCTATGGAAGATATGTGGGAGGATCTGGTTGGCACATTTGCTTTTGCCGGGCGGTTGTTCCAAACCATGTTTCGCAGCCTGCTAAAGCCTTCACGATTACGTTGGCCGTCAATATTTTCCATTGCCGAAGAAGCYGGYGTTAACGCCTTACCGATAGTTGCTTTATTRTCGTTCTTTATGGGTGCGGTAATGGCGTTTTTAAGCGCCAATTTATTGTCCAGTTTCGGCGCGTCATTGTTTACCGTTGATCTGGTTGGCTTGGCGGTTTTGCGTGAATTTGCAGTGATCATAACTGCAATTATTCTGGCTGGCCGGTCTAATTCGGCGTTTACCGCAGAAATCGGCTCAATGCGAATGCAACAAGAAATTGATGCCATGAAAGTGTTGGGCATTGATCCGTTCGAGGCTCTGGTTTTACCACGGGTCATTGCCTGTATATTGATGATCCCGTTACTGGTTTTTGCCGCGATGATTGCAGGTCTGATCGGTGGAGCATTGGTAGCATGGTTAGAGCTTGGCATTAGCCCGAGCCTGTTCATTTCTCGCCTGCACGAGCAGGTATCTATCCAACATTTCTGGGTTGGTATGTCCAAGGCTCCGGTGTTTGCGCTGATCATCGCCTTGATCGGTTGCCGCCAAGGTTTGCTGGTTGAAGGTAATGTTGAATCATTAGGCCGCCGAACAACGTTATCGGTGGTTCAAGCTCTGTTTGCGATCATTCTGGTAAACGCAATATTCGCCATGATTTACATGGAGCTGAATATATGAGCCAAGAAACTATCATAGAAATACGCTCATTACGCAATAGCTTTGGCTCGCATGTGGTGCATGAGAACCTTGACCTTGATGTTTATACTGGCGAAGTTTTAGGTGTGGTTGGTGGCTCTGGTACTGGCAAGTCGGTTTTAATGAATACAATACTAAACCTGCGTCACGCGCAAAGTGGAAGTATACAAGTTTTTGGCACCGAGATAACAACTGCCGGGCAACAAACCATCAGCAAACTATCGCGGCATTGGGGAGTTTTGTTTCAACACGGGGCGTTATTTTCTTCACTAAATGTCCGTGAAAATGTCAAAGCTCCAATGCGCGAACACACGGATTTATCCGATTCTATGATGAATGAATTAGCCGATTTGCGCATATCACTGGCAGGATTAGATCCTGACGCCGGTGCAAAATACCCGTCCGAGCTATCCGGCGGCATGGTCAAGAGAGCAGCCTTAGCACGGGCATTATCACTTGATCCGCAATTATTATTTCTTGATGAACCAACCTCAGGACTTGATCCAATTGGCGCAGCAGCATTTGATGAATTGATACTTGAACTTAAAGAGACATTAGGTTTGACCGTGTTTATGATCACTCATGATTTGGATAGTTTACATACTATTTGTGATCGGGTGGCGGTGTTAGCAGATAGAAAAATAGAAATTGTTGCACCGATTGATCAGTTATTGCATTGTTCGCACCCTTGGGTACGCGAATACTTTCATGGCCCACGGGGTCGAGCGGCATTAGGAACGGGAGAGGCTTGATGGAATCAGAATCCAGATATGCGATTGTCGGGGTGTTCGTGTTGGCAGTCATTACTGCGGCAATTGTATTTGTTATTTGGCTAGGGCAGATCAATTTCGACAAAGAGTTTTCCGACTACCAAGTGGTCTTCAAAGGCCCAGTACGCGGCCTGTCGCAATCTGGCGAGGTGCGCTTTAACGGCATTAAAGTTGGCGAGGTAACTAAACTTGGCCTTGATCCTGATGATCCAAATATGGTTCTGGCGCAAATTCACATCTTTGCAGAAACTCCGGTAAAGAAAGACAGCTATGCCCAGTTGGAGCCGCAAGGAATTACCGGTCTTTCCTATATCCAGATTTATGGTGGTACTACGGCAAGTGAAAAACTAATTCGGGAGCCGGGCAATTTATTCGCTAGAATCCCGTCAAAAACCGCGCAATTAGAGGGTTTGGTGGCTGGCGGGGAAGATGTGTTATTGTCGGCCAATACCGCTTTGGTGCGAGTTAATGCGGTTTTAAGCACCGCCAATATCGACGAGTTTACTAAAATCTTGGCCAATGTACGGGTAATCTCCGAACAATTAGCCGCCGAAGAAGACCTTGCGGATAATTTGAACGAAGCTTTAATTGCCGCAAGTAATGCCGCCAAAGAGATGCAAATTGCTGCTAAGGCCATTACTGAATTTTCGCTAACTGGCAGCAAATTAGTTGAAGGCGATACCACAGATATGATCGCGCAAATCGATGCCGCCGCCGAGGAATTGCGCCAAGCATCCGAACAAGCCAGCCAGTTAATATCCGGCATTTCCGATCCTTTACAGCAATTTTCCAATGAAGGTTTAATCGAACTGGTAATGGCAATTACCGACTTGCGAGCAATGTTGCAAGCCACAACAAGAGTAATAGAAGAAGTTGACCGCAACCCGTCAGAGTTTATTGCTGGCGAGCCAATTACCGAAATAGAGGTGCCGCGATGAAATTGAAAATCACCCTTTTGCTGACGATGACTTGGGTTTTGGCTGGGTGTATCTCACTGTTGCCAGATGCAGGCCCTGGGCCAGATATTTACCGTTTGTCAAAAATCACTCAAACTACTAGCCTACAAAAACCGGACACTTTGATTTTATTACCATTGGTACAGGCACCAAGAGAATTAAAGAACAACCGAGTTGCATTGGTCACTGGCCAACAAAGCATATCTTATGCTGCAAACGCTAGATGGGCTTCATCAACCCCAGAAATGTTACAAGTACTATTTGCTGATGCTTTGCGAAACCAATCGGCAATACAGGTGGTTTATCCAGAAGATGGCATAAATGCCGACCTCGAAGTACGAATTATCTTGCAAAACTTTGAAGCAGTTTACGATCAGGGACAAAAAATACCTCCGATTGCAAAAGTTCAAATACTGGTCAGGATAATCGATCGCAAAACCAGAACTTTAGCGGCAGAAAAGGTAATTTCCAGCTCTGCCCGATCCAGTGATGTCCGACTTGGCTCTATCGTTGCAGCGATAGATCAAGCAAGCCATAATGTTGCAATTGATATGAGCAATTGGGCTAGCAGTAACAAATAAAACTCGCAAAAAAACTATTTCTTGCAAGTTTATTCAAGAACATTAGCCACTAGAATTGATACCTGCCTACGCCTACATTACGGCGTTTTGATAGTTGCCAATATCGAGATCCTCACCCCAACCCTCTCCCGGCCGGGAGAGGGAGTTCGCCTCGTGGTGTTTTGGTGCGTCACCACGAGACAGATCTACCGYTTTTTACGTCGCAARCGTGGCCGYARTAAAATCCGRTGCACYAAYAARCCRAYRCCACTAAACACAAACAARGTRGAACTAAARGCMAACAGRATTAAYAACCAATTATTGAAATYAKYRCGATCMTYATAATCCATRATGTGYARCATCCARAAGAAATCAAACACYCGCCACAAGCTAGAGCGATAAGCGATTACCCGCCCCTCTTCGGCGCTGACCCAAATTGTGAAATTCCTTGGTTCGGAAAATTCAGCCCGCCATAATGATTTAGCTCGTCGAACTTCTATCGGACCTTGATCAACAGACTTTATCTCCAGCAACTCTCCCTCGCCACCATAGGCSGCCAAAACCAGCTTTTCTGCATTGGCTTTGCTTAAAGGCAATAATGAACGTCCGGTCATTGCCGAGACTAATATYTGTTTCTCATTTGCCTTAACTCTCCAGACAGGTTCACCGGCAAAGCTCTCTAAATTCAGGCTAGACAATTGCTCAAAACCKGCTTCTTTAGCBGCTGCAATTGGATCGATBCCAATCGATAARTCCTTYGGCAACATCATTGGTKCWGCMCGYAARSWTTCYGARCGCACGTCTTCTATTGGGAAGAAACTCATCATCAAACCACCAACAGTCCACATGACCAGTTGCAATCCGATCACCAATCCCACCCATTTATGAACTCTGGTTAAGATGGCTGCGTATTTAATAGGTTTCTTCATTTGTTTTGACCTTAAATGGTAATATTGTTAATCATCATCAAGCAGGAAACCAATGCCAATTGCAAGCATATTGATCTTAACAATCGCGACTTTACTTACCGCATTTTTGTCGGGCATATTTGGTATGGCTGGCGGACTTATATTGATGGGCGTATTGCTCAGCATTTTACCGGTTCCACAAGCAATGCTTGTCCATGGAATACTGCAAAGTGCGGCCAATGGCTGGCGGTGTTGGTTATTACGGGGCGCGATACAATTACCAATTCTTGGCTGGTATTTGCTTGGAGCCGTCTTAGCAATTGGGTTATTATTGTTGATTGCATGGCGGCCATCAAGAACCATGGTTTTTGTATTGTTGGGGCTTGTGCCATTTCTGGTTTGGCTGCCAAGGTCGATCTTTCACCTTGATGCCAGCAAGCCTAGCCATGCAATATTGGCCGGCTTAGTGGTAACAGCGTTAAATACATTTGCCGGAGTTGCAGGTCCTGCTTTGGATATCTTCTTCGTCAGAACCAAACTAACCCGACATCAAATTGTCGCCACCAAATCTGTGACCCAATTGGTGGCACATATCGTAAAAATAATCTTCTGGAGTGGCATTGCTTTTGTCGGCATTTCTGAGCAAAACTCTGGATTGCTATTGATAGTTTTAGTGATGATACCAATTTCTATGCTCGGAACATGGGTTGGAGGAAAAGTATTAAACCGACTAAATGATCGCTCTTTTTTACGGTGGGTGAAAGTTCTGGTCACAATAATTGGTCTAGTCTATTTGCTCCGCGCACTGCTGCTTTTGACTGAGTGAAGTTAAAACGCCTAGCTAATCAGCCATTTTGTACTTAATAGAGTTTTTCACCCCATACATAATCACCGCCTTTCCATCAGCAATTTTCGGATTGTATTTCCACTTTGAAATTGCATTTCTGGCCGACCTTTCAAAAACACTAGCTGTACAGTTTACCTTGATATTAAACGGTGAACCGTTGATACCAACATCGAAAACAGCAGAACAATTACCCTCTAAATCTCTTGTCTGTGCATTTAGCGGATATGCGGGTCTGCCCTTAAATATTGGCTGAATATCACGATTTATCTTGAACTTCGTCCGCATATTTGCAATTCCTGCCTTGTCCAAATTTGGTATTGCCCAAGAGCTATTGGTAATGCTTTCCGCTGGTAAAGAAGAAGCCATTTTTTCAATTTGAGGAAGTGCTGGCGGTGGCGTTACCTCAACTTCGCGCTTCATCTTTTCCTTGCGAATTCGCGGGTCTTTCTCATCAACAACCGGGTTTATATCAAATCTTGGAGTAACTTCCTTTTCTGGTAATTTGCCCATATCAAGCGTCACCATAAATTTCATTATTAGAAACAAACTGATTGTGATTATAGCAGCCATTGGAAGAACTGATAACACCCTGCCATTACTTCCGGCAGATAGATTAAACCATTGTTGGTTATTTGCATAAATATTCATTGGACGTCCCCTTTTATCGCCCCCCATGGCTAATAATAAGCTGCCCCTAAACCTGTATTATCTGTAATATTGTGCTGTGAGTTCGACGAAACAAAGGCTTTTTCATGCCGTGATTTATAACAGCTATTGTATGCAAATACTTACAGTATTGGATAACAAAAACCCAGCCTTGCAAACAAGACCGGGTTTAATGTATTTACGCTGTAATATGAAATTAACTGGCTTTGGCTCGCTTAGCTTGCTTTTCAGCTTGGATGCGCTCAACGTCGGCGGCCAAAATGCCAACACACTCTTCGGTAATATCTTCCATCCCTTCAATTTTGGTACCACCCATGCGCTTAAGCCGATCCTCTTGGTTTTTACACTCATCCAGTTTAACAGCTTTTCGAAATTTAATCTTATTCCTCTCAACTTCAAAGCTATTATGAATAAATTTCATCCAGCCATCAGACGACTTGCGTGAATAAGAATAGTTTTTAGCCTTTTCGAACTCAACTAACGCTTTACGCGGCTGATCCTGTTTATATAGAGCATCGGCGATAAGCAGATAAACATTACCCGGCTTCTTTACTCCGCCCTTAGTTAAACCTTTACGTAAAGCACTAACCGCTTCCGCATATCGGTTTTCTGCTAAGTAAGCTTCACCAAGGTTTACAAACAACGAACCGTCATCAGAAGCTTGCGCAGCTTGTGTTAAAACTGGAATCGCCTTGTCATACTCCCGGGCCTGACGCCACATTTCAGATAAAGTTTTAAGGTTCTTCTTGCTCTTGGAAACTCGCCCAGCATTCATTTCGCGTTCCAAAATTTTGGCTCCGCGATATGGAACTTCATAATATGAATAATACTGGCTCAAGCTCAATAATTCCTGCTCTGTGGTCAACATACCATTCAGATACATGATCTTATTAATCTCAAAAGCTTCCTTTGACTTATTAGCTTGCGCCTTTAAGGATGCAATTGAACGCCAAGTTTGCTTATCACCAGGCCAAATGGAGACTTGTTTCTCTAACAAATTCGCCTGCTTACCATACATTTTCAAGGTATTATACAAATAGTTCAGCAAATCAAAATGCTTTTTTTCCTTCGGATTAGCCAGACGAAATCCGGCTTCAGCATGAGTAAGCGCTTTTCGAAACTGATCCACCTGCGCCCAAGCACTAGCAATCATCATATGAATTCGGCTATTCGGTTTTCCTCCGCCAGCGATCCAGCGCTCAAGAACCGTTGCACCTTTAACGTACTGTTCTTCAGAAATCCATAATTGACCAATATTAGGCAATAAAGCATCAACCTCACCTTTAAGAAGCGCACCAGTAGCAATTGCCGCCTCCCAATCGGCGATGGTTCCAGGAACGTCCTTATTGCCATACCTTGCCTGCCCACGCATCTGATATGCAATAGACCTCTCATACGGTGACAGGTCGTCCCTTGTTAAGGCTTTATTCAACTCTACAATAGCAGCCCCATTTTGCGCTGGCTCGGCCTGCAAAAGCTCCTGCGCAGCTAATATAATCTCACCAACTTTTGCTGAGAGCGCTCTACCTTCAACTTTTTCTTCATCCTTGTTCCTGCGTTGCGCTTCGGCCGGAACAGAAAACATAAACATGGCAAAGGCTGCAATAACTGCAGTAAAAACTGTACGGATCATTGAATTTGTCCTTAAATTATTGTTGGCCGGCATCTGACATCTCCATTTAGGTCAACAGTTAACCTACCTTAATCAGCAAGTTTAAAGGTTAGTGTTGTCGCGACACCACTTCTGGCAACAGCGTTCCCATCGACTATTTTAGCATTATATTTCCATTTCTCCACCGAGCGCGTAGCAGCTCTGGTAAATACGGAACTAGTGCAATCTGCGGAGATATTATATGGTTTCCCGCTAGGGCTAACATCAAAAACCATTTTGCAACTACCTTCCGTACCACGTTCAGCGGCACGTGGCGGATACATTGGTGGAATACGAACCAATGGYTGRGCATCGCGRTCRGAAACATTRAAGTTTACYCCRCCRCGRTTTAGTTGCGGAGCCTCAAAATCAGGAATAGCCCCGGCGATATTAGCGATACCCTCTTTTGGTTGACTAGCTTTTTGTTTCTCAATTTGCGGCGGCGGCGGCGGCGGCTTCACATCCTTGGCTCGCTCGGCCTTCACATCGCGTTGACGAATGGTTAGTTCTTCTATCTTTGGATTGATATCAATCCGAAACGCATCTTCTTCTTTGTTTAACGTCATTTCTGATGAAATAAGAAATTTCATCAACAAAAACAAACCAACAGTTATAATCCCTGCAATAGGTAGTCCAAGAAAAAAGCGCATTTGCGACTCCGTAATGTAAATATTTTCAATACTAAACACCTAGCCTTTATAGCCGTTACTCAGTACCGAAACTCTTTACTCTCCACTTCTTGTTGCTCAGAAACTCCTAGGCAACAAAGATTCTCAAAATAATCAGCAACAAAAGCCACTAACATCAATATTCATAACAACTAAATATGCCGATAATTAGGCAAGTCTAATTCTCAACCGAAATGTTCACCTTGATTTCCAACTCAATAAACATATCTTGAACGTCTAAAATCACACCAATATTAGCTTTCTTATCGCCACGGATTGTTCCTACAGCCTTAGGGTTTTCCGCTTTCATCATAGCCAGTTCAGCCTTAACAGCACTCATCGGTACAGGGTTTTTGTTTATCCACACCACTGACTGATCAGAAACACCTACCATTATTGACGGCTTTGTGTCCGTTAATGAAGGGGTCCAAAACGGTTTAGTAACATCAACGCCGGGCTCTTTTACGAACACAGCCGTTACAATAAAGAAAATCAGTAGAATAAATACAACATCAAGCATTGGTGTCATATCCATTTCAACTTCTTCTGGATTTGGATCCAGACGACGTCTAGCCATTGCAACTCACTCCTGCTCTGATCACGACACTTAGGGCCGAACAATCATATTTCTTAACATTTAACGATATTTTCATATCCGCTTTACTTTTTTTGCCGTTGAACCATGGCGGCAGCTCCTGATATTCGAGCAGCCTCCAAAGCGCTAACCACTGTACCGTGATCTGCTTCTTCTTCTGGAACAATTAACACCGAACTTTTAGGATTATCTGCCAAGTGCCGCTGGATTGCCAAACCGACTCTGCGTACATCAGTTAATGTCTGATTGACAAAAACCATGTTGCGATCATTGATCTGAATTAAAATCACGGGTGCAGCATCCGGCGGAGGTGGCTCATCGGATGCCGGCGGCGGCTCCATTGATATAACCCGTTCTTGAACAAAAACTGCAGTCACAATGAAGAAGATCAACAAGATGAACACAATATCAAGCATTGGTGTCATATCGACATCTGAGTCAATTTTTTTGTTGTGGCGTCTACGCATCTAGATCACCCCTAACTTATTTCCAGCCCGTCGGCCACTTTCTGCGTCTCGCGCAGTCCGCGGCGTTCGAGCCGGTTTGTGAAAATAATGCCTGATAGTGCAGCAACCATGCCAGCCATAGTTGGAATTGTTGCTTTTGATACTCCGGCAGACATTGAACGCACGCTACTAGAACCAGTAGCAGCCATCACGTCAAAAACCTCGATCATTCCGGTCACAGTGCCCAGCAGGCCAAGTAATGGAGCAATAGCCACCAATACTTTAACTACACCCATATTTTTCTCGGTTTTTTGACGAACTTCAGAGATCAACTGTTCGCGCACAGCATGGGCAGCCCATGACTTATGATCGTCACGCGCACTCCAAATTCGCAAAGCACGATTGGTTACTTTCTTGTGGGCGAACTGATAATAGGCCAGCCGCTCAAGAATGAATGCCCACATAAAGAAAGTGGCAAACATGATGATCAGGAGTACGTCGCCCCCCATCTCCAGAAACTGCTGAAGATCATTAAGGGCGACATTTGGATTGAGCCAATTCATATTGCTCTCCCTCTTGCCTACCGGAGCCTAGCGGCTCCGGTTCTCGGCGTTTGAAGCGATCATGCCAGATGCCTGCTCTTCAAGTACTTGCTGAACAGAGCGTGCAGCCGAAGCGCAGAAGCTATGCAATAGAAGCAATGGAATAGCCGACAATAGACCCAGAACAGTAGTAACCAAGGCAAACGAAATACCGCCAGCCATCATTTTCGGGTCACCAGCACCAAACAAGGTAATTGCTTGGAAGGTTTGGATCATACCGATAACGGTACCTAGAAGCCCCATCAATGGCGAGACTGCGGCTAAAACCTTAATCAAGGAGATACCGAACTCTAGTTTACCAGTTTCTTTGATAATCGCATCATCTAGGCGCAATTCAACAGTTTCTAGATCTTTATCCTTAGCCGCTTCATATGCTTTCATAATCCGGCCAAGAGGGTTGTTACCTGGCTTAGACTTGCGAGCCTGCCCACGAACAGCCACTCCGGTCATGGTAAGAGCGAACAAGCGCCACAGACCAATAAAGATACCGASACCGGCCATARYWGTAACAACAAGRCCAATSMTRCCACCRGAMTSRTAACGCTCTTTAAGAGATGGRGCGCGAACGACTTGTGCCATTAATGAACCACGTGATGGATCAATTGGRCCTTTGACAAACTTATCCGGYCCATTATTGCTAACATTTCTAGCTAAAGACCTAATACGACCAGCTGGCTGGCGATCAAGAACAACCATATCTCCAGCATCCATTTTTATGAATTCTGCCGACTTGGTAGTCCATGCTAAGAAGTTACCAGCACGGGTAACTTCAACACCATCTTCTTGACCGATTTTACCAGTAAAAGTAACAACCTTAGCCTGCTCTTTCATCTCAAAAAGTATAGTTTGGTAAATATTTTCCAACTCGGAGACCTCTGGAAGCTTTGTACTGCTAGAAACGGATTCTAGAGTCTCAGCCCGACCAGGGTACTGACCAGAAATATAAGAAGTATTCAGTCCGTTAGCCACTTCACCGGCAGCCTGACGCGCTGCGCCAAACAATTCGCCAAAAGAGCCTTGGGCAGTACGCAATTCAGCATCCAGATCAGCAACCAATTTTTCGTTAACATCGAACCTGGCAGAGTTACTAGCTTCTGCTGCTCGAAGAGAACGAAGTTCGGATCTAGAAGACCGCAACAAAGAACGCTGCTCAGAGCCTTTCGCCTTAAACTCGTCCACACGACGGTTAGCCTCGGCTCTAGCCTCACGACTRTCCTTACCAACTCGCTGRATTAGTTCGTTAATTGTACTAACCGGTGCAGCTTGCGCAATAGCACTTGTTGCAAAACCAGCAGCGGCAATCATTGAGATAGCTGCAATATTAAATTTTTTCATATTCATTTTCATAATCCTTCCCGCCCCTATCAATTAACTTTAGTCGCGCCGGGAAGCGCCATAGAAAATACTTCAGGTGTTTTTTGCTCAAGTGCGATCCGTGTCGCATTCGCGTAATCCATATCATAAGATGATGGCAACTTTTCATACGCACCCTTGGAAACGTTCCACGCATTAAGCGATCCGTCACCATCCTTATAGATCAAAGCAACCCGCCCGATCCGCAAGAACTCAACCTTACGAGCATCACTACCTGTAATTAGGTCTTCAGAATAAGATTCGTTTTGCCGTCCGTAAGATAATTCAATCTGATAAGAATTTATAATCATGCGATAACGCTCTGAAGGAGATTGTGTCGGGTCTTCCATTAGGTCTTTCAACCCTTGAATCCGATCTCTACGCTCATTAAGGCGAAAAGGAATATCACTTTCGATAAATTCCTCTAAGCGACCGATCATTCTTAGCATCATCGGCAGTAATTGATCCTGAACCTCATCCACCCGGCTTATTTGCGAGCGAATGCTGTCAATCTCGTTCTGTTGCGAGCGCAAGAAGATGCGTTGCTGCTCAACATTTAGCGCAACGGTATCGATTTCCTGTAAAGCAGCCCGGTATTCCCCGACTATTTCACTGGTGGAATCATCAATATTATCAATCCTCGACTGCGCGGCAGCACCGGCAGCGGTAGATTGTGTGGCGGTACGAACCGCCTGGGTGAGTTCCTGTTGTGCAACAGATGCGCCACCCAGCATAGATAAGGACAACGCGATTGCGCTAACCCGAGTCATGAATTTCAACTTCGTCATATTGCGCTCCAAATGAACCTAGATGCGGCCAGACGAAACGGACACATCACAAAAAAAATCTCAAACAACAGGAATTAAAAAGCTTCCCCGTTAAACGATCCGCTCCACAACAAACACACAGCCCAAAATAACAACACAAAGACCATTCGTCATAATAATCGAATCACATCCGCATCATTGCGAAAAAGTTGCTCGCAAAATGCGAGATAGTTTAGCAAGGAAACAAATGAGGCAATTAACACCTACCCAATCCCCTACTCGTCCATGTGCACCAGTTGATCCAGCATCTTACGGACTTAAAAACGGAGAACCCCCCGATCAAGTTCAGACGCTAGCACTAATCTTTTGCAACTATCAATACATGAATCACAGGAAAATAGTGGATAAGTGAAAAAATAACACGCAACCGCACAACCGGTAGGGATAAAAGCGGCAAAACAACTTATGCTGAAAGGGGAAAATCGCGTTTTGGGAGAAAACGCAAATTTATAAAATTGGCTGGGGCGCCAGGATTCGAACCTGGGATGGCGATACCAAAAACCGCTGCCTTACCACTTGGCGACGCCCCAGCAACCAAAAAGGCGCAAACCTTTTCAGCGGGTGGCAGGGTATTACCCTCAAGGCCTCAGAAATGCAACGGGGTTTGTTAGTAAAATTAGAGATGGACTGGTTTTCTTTTTGTAAAACACCACAAAACACCCCTAAAAAGAACCAACGGGACACAGTAATACCATATTAGCTGCTCAACTTACTCGACATAATGATACTATATGCACAAATATAATATGAAACAGTACTATTTAGACCWCCTCCAAACGCTACATGCTTGGGTGCTTAATCCACGAAATAAACTACACAGGCTGTTTTCTGAGATTCTGGTATTCGGCATCAAACAGGCTTGGGCCTGTCTTTTTGGCGGCTTACTTCTGACCCTAATTATCGCCAGCGCTTTATTTTACCCTGAACAGGCAATACTTTCCCGGTACGACTTTTTATTTATTGGTGCGATACTGATCCAAATAGGGCTTCTTGCATTTAAACTTGAAACCTTCGCAGAGTTAAAAGTTATTATAATCTTCCATATAATCGGAACGATAATGGAAATTTTCAAAACTGAAATGGGGTCATGGTCTTACCCCGAAGACAGTGTGATTCGCATCAATCAAGTTCCTCTGTTCAGCGGCTTCATGTATTCCGCAGTCGGCAGTTATATAGCCCGAGCTTGGCGTGGTTTTGATTTTCGCTTTACTCATCACCCAACAACATGGACAGTTTTATTATTATCAGCAGCCATATACATAAATTTTTTCAGCCACCATTTTATTTCCGATGCTCGAATTGTTCTATTTGCCATTACTGGAATGTTGTTTTTACGAACACAAATATATTTCAARATTCTTGATCGATATAGGTCAATGCCACTTATTGTTGGCTTCGTATTGGTGGCAATGTTCATTTGGTTGGCCGAAAACATCAGCACTATGGCAAATATCTGGCTTTATCCATCGCAACAATCCGGCTGGGTACTAGTTCCGTTCAGCAAAATGGGATCATGGTTTTTATTGATGATCATCTCTTACGGACTCATCTCCAGTCTGCACAAAATCAAAAGCCTAAAAAACGAATGCTGATCTAATTAACCAATAACAGAGAATATTATTGATAGTCGATATTTGATATTGTTTTTCGATAAGAAGTGTCTATATTAGAACCTACAATGTCACTGTGACTATATAAACAAGAGAGAACCATGAAACAGTTTTTTATTACGATTGCCGGTGTAATGGTCGGATTTTTCCTTATTTCTATCATACCACTTATTATTTTAGTGGCTGTCATTACGTCCACCGCTAGCTCGGTATCACAAAAACCGAATCAAAGTCATAGCGCTTCGAAGGTTCTACGCTTGGACCTAAGGCAGGCAATGACAGATCAACCTCAAAATAGTATTTTTCAGGACACAGCATCCTTATTGGGCATAGTTGACAAACTTGCCAAAGCGGAAGGTGACGACAATGTAAAAGGTTTGTTTATTCGAGCAAACTCTTGGGGCATGGGCCCCGTTAAGGCCGAGCAAATCCGCTTGGCGATTAAAGACTTTCGTGATTCTGGCAAATTCGTAATTGTCCATTCACAAGGTTTTGACGATACATCTATTACTTCTTATCTGTCGGTCAGTGCGGCTGATGAGATATGGTTGCAAGACACAGCAGCATTTGCTGCCACTGGTCTTTCTACGGAAACTGCTTTTTTTGGCGGAGTATTTGAAAAAATCAACGCCAAACCGGAATTCGAACAATTCTACGAATACAAAAACTCAGCCAATACCTTTACCAAGAAAACTTTCACTGCCGCACACCGCGAATCGACTCTCTCATGGATTACCGATGTATTTAACTCGGCGATAAAGCAGATCGCTGTTGATAGAAACATGAGCGCTACGCAATTACGCGCCATTACCGATCAAGCACCATTCACATCAAAGCAAGCGATTGAAGCAGGCTTGGTCGACAAACTTGGCCATGTAGTTGAAGCCCGTGAGGCTGCATTAGCCAAAGCTGGCGGCGGCGAAATAGTACAAATGTCTGACTACTCGCCGCCTTTTACGGCAATGAAAGACGCGACCATTGTTGCTTTCATCAGCGGTGAAGGTGCCATTTCCACCGGTGAAGGTGCTGGCAATCCGTTTTCTTCTGATAGCGGTATATATTCAGACCAGATGTCAGAGGCCATTATCGCTGCAACCAAAAATGACAAAGTAAAAGCGATTTTAATCAGAATTGACAGCCCTGGCGGTTCAGCCATTGCATCAGATCAAATATGGAATGCTATTGAACGTGCTAAAGCCAAAGACAAGAAAATCATTATTTCTATGGGTCAATTGGCAGCATCTGGTGGTTATTACATCGCCGCAGGTGCCGATGCCATCATCGCCTACCCGACCACAATTACCGGATCAATCGGAGTTCTTGGTGGGAAAATCGTTCTTGACGAAACCTATGACATGATCGGATATAATGTTGAGCAATTGAAAGTCGGCGGTGAGTTTGCTGGCGCATACTCTTCTTCAAAGAGTTTCTCTGACGAGCAACGCGCAAGCTTTCGTGCCGGAATGGCTAATATCTACGAAGACTTCACCGGCAAGGTTGCCGCAGGTCGCAATATGCCATTGGAGGAAGTTCTAGAAATTTCCAAGGGTCGGGTTTGGACTGGTGTGCAAGCAAAAGAAAATGGCTTGGTTGACGAACTTGGCGGCTTCAAAACGGCCATTGCTAAAACCAAGGAATTGCTTGAACTTGACGAAAGCGACAATATAAAACTACGCCGTTTCCCGGCAGAAAAATCACCGATGGAGCAATTATTTGCAATGTTCGGCATATCCACAGAAGCTGCAAAAACCATGGCAAAATTGCAGTTCCTTATTGATACGGAACAAGTGCAGGCATTGTTGAAAGTCCAACAAATGACAGAACAAAGACCAGCTGATATGCAGGCCGAAATACCTGTGGTGAAATAGATAACTCATCACAACCTTGAAAGAATTTTGAACCTCGATCTTTTAAAGATTGGGGTTCAATAATTTTAACAATCACATTTCTTGCGTGGCATTGGAATTACTGCATCGCTTACTTCTGAACATAACGGCTTCGCCCAATTATAGAGCTTGGCCGGACGGCCTGCTCCGGAGCTACGAATAGTGTTAAGCTCTGTGACTTCCTCTGCACGCAAAACATCACGGCGGAAATTTTGAGTGTGCAATCCAATCCCACTAATATTTTCTACTATTTTTTGCAAATCACCCAAAGAGAACGGCTCTAATAACAAATGATGAATTATCGGGCGCACCAACAATAATTCTCGCAAACGTGAAAKGCTY
Source organism: Robiginitomaculum sp. (assembly GCA_002733735.2). Taxonomy (GTDB): domain Bacteria; phylum Pseudomonadota; class Alphaproteobacteria; order Caulobacterales; family Maricaulaceae; genus Robiginitomaculum_B. The sequence goes on from NVWT02000008.1 coordinate 68,360, forward strand.
TTACCTAATTGCARACGATCTTTGCCGCGCATGGTTTGYCCAAAGACYGCTACATGMTGGTGACGTACTGATATTTTCGCGCCAGAMCGATCMCGTAACGCCTCTGGYAACAAAGCCGCCTGGTATAACATYTCAAAGCGTTTATCGATGTTTTCGCTWTGCCATAAGAACCCGTTCTGCCCGAATAATTTGCTAATAACACCAAGCTTCTGCTCTTGCTTATCAGCTTGCAAATATAGTTCGGGTAGCAAAACTTCCGCAACATTCTTTGGGGTGCATTTGCGCCARTCYTCCCATGGAAAYAGCTCAAAYAATGACCACCAGTCACAAGCKGYCGGGCGAAACTTATCTCKATTKGCMACTAAACCCAGCAGATCACACACCAATTTACCATTTTCAACTGTAACAGCAACTTGTTGAAGRTACGGCAATTGTAAAGACAATGYCTCGCCTAAGTACTGGCGTAAGGCCTTTTGCGGCGTATCAAARCTTTTAAKATCAACACTAAACACTGGTAGTTTTCTGGTGCGATGATCACTGCCCAACGTGGTTAGCACCCTTGCACTTTGCGCATCACAAGCCAGTAACGACAACCGTATATCAATTACCATGTTAGGCGCAGAGCTCATTTTTTAGAGCCGGGTTTATCTATTTTCGCCATTTGTATTTGTATTTCATGAAACCTTGCAAGAAATTCGGCTTGTGCTTTTGACGCCGATACCGGCTCGATACTAATATCAAGTTCTGCTGGCGGATTTAGGAAATACTTACGAGCCTCTGGTGCTGAAAACCCGGCGATTTGCCCGGCCTCGAACCAAGCGCACATCCGATCGGCTCGTTTGATCAGACGTGACACAGTTTTTGGTAATTCTGGCGGTAACGCAAAACGCAAATGCACCGCCTTTTCCAAACGGCTCTCAATTTCCTTGTACTGCGAACCTAACATGGCTTTGAACGGGCTAATCATATCGCCAATTACATATTCTGGAGCATCATGCAGTAAAGCTGCTAATTGCCACCGTAAAGGCAGATCAGGTTTTAAGAGCCTAGCTATTTGCTCGACTATGACCGAGTGCTGCGCCACCGAAAAGGCAAATTTGCTATTGGTTTGACCATTCCATCTGGCTACTCTGGCCAACCCGTGGGCTATGTCCTCGATCTCAATATCAAACGGCGATGGATCACCAAGATCAAGCCGCCTTCCCGACAACATTCTTTGCCAAGCCCGTGGTGTTTTATTGCTAATGGCTTTGCTCATGCTTTCTCTACCTTTGGCTTCATAATAACAGCTCAGCTCCGATACGATCAACCAGCAACGGAATACTGGCTTTCAACATTCCATTTTCCATCGATACTAATCCAGCCTTGGTTGAATTTTCCAGAAGCTGCCGATCAATTTCACAGCCGGCTCTAGATTGCATCGTTGATAAATCAATACCCTCTTCAAGTCGCAATCCAAGCAATAATCGCTCTGCCAGATCGTCTTCTGGCGATATCTTCTGGCTGACCTCGACACCCCAACCAGTTTTGCGCACAGCATCAGCGTATTTTTGCACCTGACGGTAGCTGGCCAGTTCATGACGAGAACCATCAATGCTAGCACGCCCGTGCGCCCCGGGCCCAACCCCGATCCAGTCATCACCTTGCCAGTATAGCAAATTGTGTTTTGAGCGATTGTCATCATCAATAGCATGGTTCGAAGTTTCATACGCAGCATAACCAATTTGCGCAGTCATGCTTTGGGTTAATTCGTACAAGTCAGCCATTTGGTCATCGTTTACTGGTGTTAATTGGCCACGCTCGTATTGCTTGAAGAACATGGTTTTTGGCTCTATCGACAGACAATAAAGCGACAAATGTTGCAAACTAAGCTCAAGTATCTCTGTAAGCTGCTCTTGCCATTTAGCAACTGATTGCTTTGGCAAGCCATAAATGAAATCAGCAGAAACCGAGGTAAATTGCTTACGGGCTTCTTGCAGCGCATTAAGTGCTTCTGTCACAGTATGGTCACGGCCTAGAAACTCAAGCTGCTGCTGCTCTAATGACTGAATACCAAGTGATAGTCTATTGACCCCAGCGCTAGCAAAATCGGCATATCTATCTGTCTCAAAATCAGTTGGGTTGGCTTCTAATGAAATTTCTATATCCGCAACAAAACCAAAACTTTTCTCGGCAGCTTGAATTATCCTGTGCATTTGCCTGGGCTGCAAAAGCGACGGTGTGCCACCACCAAGGGACAAGGAACTTAACGCTGGCATGTCCCCAAGGCGCGTCCGCCAGCCTTTTATGTCAGCAATTATTGCATCAACCAAAAAGTCGGTGTCTTGGCCACGATCCTTTCGCACATTGAAATCACAATATGGACAGATGCGGGCGCAATATGGCCAATGCACATAAAGGCCAAGTTTCGGGCGGTTTAATTTAACATTCACAATAAATGCTGCTGTAGTATTTTTTCAAACGCGATGTGCCGRTGRCTAATACTATGTTTTTCAGCCGSAGRCATTTCACCAAARGTTTGCTGATAACCATCAGGCACAAACATKGGRTCATAACCAAAGCCCMGATCGCCTCTAAGCGGCCAGACAAGCGTTCCTGAYACTTCGCCTCGCTCAACAACAACTCTCCCATCACCCAGCGCCAGRGCCAATACACAGACGAACTTTGCCCGCCAATTATCTGTTCCAAGATCACGTAATTTGTCAGCRGCTTTASCCATSGCAAAGTTCCAATCACGAGAGCCATCTGGCTGCTCKGCCCACCTAGCGGTATATATGCCAGGCTCATTATTCAAGGCCTCAAYCATCAGCCCACTATCATCACCTAATGCCGCAAGGCCGCTTTTTTGCGCGGTTTCAACGGCTTTTAAGCAAGCATTTTCTTCAAACGTTGTTCCGGTTTCTTCCACATCACTAAACCCAAGTTCCAACGCACTGCTAACTTCAATGGAAAATGGTCGYAGYAAATCACCTATTTCTCGGATTTTGCCGCGATTATGACTGGCAATTACTAGTTTGCTTATATTGGCCATTTATTTCTTGTCCTATTGTCAAATCTGGATACCGGATCAGTCACAAAATTACAATAAGCAACAGATGTGTTAGATGAACCTTCGGCAATTTATCGATTTTTCACTTGATTGTTATTCTAGCAGTGTTTATCGATTAACAGTAATAGAAGCTATTTCACCATCGCTATTTTTAATGAAAGAATTTGTTACCAGTGAAAGCCCTTGGGAAAAATTCCATCACCGTCATACTGGACTCTATCCTTAGGGTTATAAGCTGGGCGTTATGGGCAACATTAGGATTGTTATTTCTGTTTGGTATTCCTGCACTTATTATTGACAGCTACAAAGACCTAAGCTGGGTGGCCAATGCGCCGCCGGCAGCTCTGGTATGGCCATTTGCAATTATGTTTGCAGTTTTCGTTCTGGCCACTCAAATTATCATTCATCGTTTGCGTAAAATATTCGCCACCCTTATTGAAGGCGATCCATTTGTTCCAGAAAATGCATCTCACATGCGAACGATCTGGATCGTATTGGCAGGGTTCGAAGTATTGAACATGCTGTTTTCATCGGGCACACTTATGGCAAAGAAGCTGTTTGGTGATGCTTTCTTGCAGTTACAAGGAGAGTTTCATATCAACTGGTCATTATGGCTGGCGGTAATTGTGTTGATTGTTCTAACCGAAATTTTTCGTGAAGGCGCGAAATTACGCGCTGAGCAGAAACTGACCATTTAGGAATTTTATGGCCATACGAGTGACATTAGACAGRGTTTTACTGGATCGACGGATGTCGTTAACCGAGCTGTGTGATCGGGTCGGAGTTACCATGGCTAACTTGTCTATTTTGAAAACTGGCAAAGCCAGAGCTATTCGATTTTCAACATTAGAATCCCTTTGTCGCGAGTTGGATTGCCAACCGGGCGAGTTATTACAATTCGTCGAAGAACCGCAGGCAAAAGAAGATAGCTAAAGCTGCACTTTTTCAATGAAATTGATCATTTCAAAAAACACCTACACAACATTATCTACTTTCCCCAGTGGATAAACCTTAAAGCGGCTCAACGAGAAGGAATTCGTTGTTCTTACAAACCCCGTCGTATACTTCAACAAAACCCATGTTTCATTGGGTTGTTCGCGTATTTACCATGTCAAAGAGCCGCAAAATGGCTAGTTATAACCATCTGCATCACCATTATAACAAGTTCGGACATTGCGAGCATGATTGGAACTTATCCCCGACCTTTGATTGCGGCCAAGGGGAAATGAGTGCTAATTATTTGCCAATTAGCCCTTATGTTATGGGCAGCCTTTGGCAATGATTGCTAATTAAGGGGTAAGCATGAAGGGTCACGTGACCCTTGCTTTGCACTTGTCCTTTTGTCTCGCGGCAAAATGTGAGCTGGAGCAATCTTCAGTAAAAGTGGGAACCGGTTTTACGGCAAAAGATTGCGACCACTAAAAATTCACGCCTGCGACGGCGCGGCCTGACCGGCCCCCAAATCTTAAAATGGGCGCGGTCGCACCTAGTTAGTAATATTCTTCTGTCTCGCCATCAAATACCAAAACATCACGAGGCGGACTCCTTCTCCCCGCTGGGGAGAAGGTTGGGTTGAGGGGTATTAAAAGTCGCAATTAAGAAAATTGGATCCCCCGAATAAACAGGTGATGACGGTAGGTATGATCGTCACTTTACGAGCTTTTGCTTTAGTCCCCCCTCCGTCGGCTTCGCCGCCACCTCCCCCGCAAGCGGTAGGAGGAAACCTTACTTTATCTCGCACTCTTATTGCCACCGCTCGTCACACCGGACTTGATCCGGTGCCCATCCACCAATGGTAATTGCATCAAGGTCGGTTGATCATGTCCCACCGTTCACCATGCACCACCTGCAAGGATGGATGCTGGATCAAGTCCAGCATGACGGGTGTGGTGGAGCCGCCCCTTTACGGGCTTTTGCTTTAGTTTCCCTCCTGTACGAGCGCATAAGTTAAACCTTGGCTGGGTTAACGGAAATTTTGGTTATTTGTGTTACCGCTATTAAATCACCAAAACTTTATTGGTATTAGGTTTGACGGAATTGATTGATGAAAAACAAAAATAATAAGCTTCTATCTTTTTGGCACCAAAGCCCAACTGTAGAGCAAGGGCTTGCTGGCGGTATTAATTTGTTCACTCCGTTACGCATGGTAATGGCGCTGGGGGTGTTATTGGGACATTCTTATGTGATCAATTTTGGTCCAGATATTCCAGAGCCGTTATCACTTTTTAACATGACGATTTCTTACGTTGCGGTGAATGGATTTTTCATCCTAAGCGGCTTATTGATCACCCGTTCGATTGATCGTAATCCAGATTTTATAAGGTTTTTTACCGCTAGGTTCTTGCGATTGTTCCCGGCAATGTTTGCCATGGCAATACTTGCCAGTTTTGTATTTGGTCCATTGGTTAGCGATCTTTCACCAGCAGCGTATTTTACCGATCCGATGACTTGGCGTTATGTTGCTAATATTTTGAGCTTTGGCGACACCGCTGGTGGCCCCCCGCAAATATTCCCGGGTAATTTATTTGAAGGTGAATGGTCAGCATCACTTTGGACATTACGCTATGAGGCCATCGCCTATGTTGGTACGGCTGTTTTGGCTTGGATCGGAGTATCTCGTTCACGGCAGTTAATGCTAGCTATATTTGTCTTAAGTGTTGCCGCATTTATGTTAGTGCGTATCGAAGCATTAGGATTGCCAGTGCAATTAGAAGACCTAAGCCGCTTTGCTGTGACTTATATGCTAGGCGCGGTAATTTATTGCTACCGTGATGTGATCCGTTTGTCGTGGGGTGTTGGCGCTTTGATTTGCGGACTTGCATTATTGTCAGGGCCAACAGTTTCATTTGAAATAATGCTAAATTTTGTGTTGGCTGCAGGTATTTTGCTGATCGGTTTTGCTAAGCTGCCTGGACGTTTGCAAATGTCAAAAATGCCAGACTTTTCATATGGTGTTTATATTTGGCAATGGCCAATAATGCAGGCCTTATGGTATTATAATCTAGCCAGAGACCCATACACTATGATGGCTTTGGCAATTCCGGCCAGTGTGATAATGGGCGCACTGTCTTGGTACTTATTGGAAAAGCCAGTATTGGCGTTAAAAGATCCAGCGGCAATTTGGTTGCGGTCAAAAATTACAGCTCGTAAAACTGCTTGAGCCAGTAATAGACTTATAACAAACTGCTCTGTCAAACCGTTCTGACAGAATTTGCATGAACACCTAAGACGCGCTTGTTCGGGGTTTCTTGTTGGCCATAAACGCCATTATCAGTCCAACCAACACCCCTGCCAAAGCGCCGCAAAGCAGGCCAATGATGGTATTCAAAAGAGTATAGCCATTTCCTATTCCACCATAAAGAACATAAAATAACCCCATAAACAACCCGAATGGTAAGCCAATTTTTATAACGCTTATTTTTTGTGGGGGGGCTTTCTCAATGCCTTTGGTTTTGTGTAACCGGGAAAGTTCCCATTTTTTAAAGCGCTCTGCAAAAACCACTTGCAAAGGCTTCCATATTGGAAAGCTTAGAGCCAACAAAACAATAGTAAAAATATTATGCAGAACTGGGATTTTATTCTCACATGTAGGGCAATACAGTCCGGCAAAGTGCCAAAAAGCATTACCCTTTCCCCAACGGTGTGCAGAATGAATTGTCTGACAATGGGGGCATTGCACAAAACTGCGGTTAGCAAAAATCTCGTCTGAGTGCTGGTCAATTAAAGTGATTTTCGGGATACGTTGCCCAAAAATAAATTCATTGAGCGCTAAAAGAGGGTTTAACATCCAAAACACAAGCTGCCAATTAGGCAGCTTAACTTCTTTGAATTTTTTGTTTTCGTGCATTTATTCTATAAGGTCTTTCATTTTGACAGAACTTCAGTTTAGCTAATTATCTGAATTTTGCAAATAATGGCTCTAAGGATTAAGTTGGTTATTCACTAATTACCGTTTCCAAGTTTAGCTCAGGGGCGGAGTTTTTAGTGTTAGCCATCGTCGGCAAAAAGCAAGTAACAACAGTTCCCTCGGCATCATTTGATTGTAATGTCACCAAACCGCCATGCATATCAATTAACTTTCTAACCAGCGCTAAACCAAGACCAGCGCCCCCTTGATTGCCACTTTTAAATTCCTCGAATATTGTTGTTTGGTCTTTTAGGGTAATTGCCTGACCTTGATTAGCCACCCAAAGCTGAACCCCTTTTGGTTGCTCTCTACAGCCGATAGTTATCTCGCTATTGGCCGATTTGAATTTTACTGCATTGCTCAGCAAATTATACATAACCTGCTTTAATCGCGCTTCATCGGCGCGGATTTTTTTCATATCACTTGGGCAATCAATAATGATTTTGATTTTCGTTATCTCGGAGTGACTCTGTATCAATTGCACGGTTTCTTCGATAAGCTGGTGAATATCAACATCATCTAGTTCTAACTCTAAGGTTCCGGCATCAATAGCCGCAATATCGAGAATGTTCTTAAAAACCGCGGTTAGTTGATTACCCGCCGTCAAAATACTTTCAACCGAGCCGGCTTGTTGTTTGGTTAATTCCCCGGCCATGTTTTGATGTAGCATGTCAGCATAACCAACAATGGTATTTAACGGGTCTCGTAACTGATAGGAAACATGAGCCACAAAATCAGCCTTTAGACTAACCACCGTTTCCATAGCTTCATTTTTTTCACGTAAAGATTTTTCGACCATTTTGCTAGCGGTAATATCTAGCCAAGCAACTACAGTTGCGCCATCGGGCAGCGGCCATGATACCCAAGTCAGTATTTTACCATCGGCACGTTTAATCTCTGTTGCTTTGTGGCCGCGTATTTCTGGACTCATATCAGTAATTGTCGCTTGCATTTCGTCCCAATAGCTTTGCTCATGATGCAAAATTTGACATTTTTTAGCAATTTCCATGAACGGTTCACCGGCGGCTAACTCGCTTTCATTTAACTGCCAAAGCGTAACAAAAGCCTCATTATGCAGGCGCAAACCACCATCAGAGCCAAAAACAGCAACAGCTTCAGATAGTTTATCTAATGTTGCTGTTTGCACATTGATCAAGGTGTTGAACTTAGTTTGTAAGGTCAGTTGATCGCTAATATCTTCAAAGATATACAACAGCCCGCCCATTGGGTGACGTAAAGTTGCTACGCGCAATGTTCTCTCATCAGGTAACGGCCACAATTGATCGACAGCTTCTTGATCCGGTGCATCGTTATAACGATCCAGCTCCGATTGTTTCCATGTCTGGTAATCCGCTTGTTCCGGTATTCGCCGGCGATCACGTAGATGATCAAGTAACATTGAGTGCTCTGGTCTCTCATCAAGCCAATGCTCATCAAGTTCAAATAATTTYCTRAAAGCTTTRTTATGAAAWATYARTTTTTGACCRGAAGAAAATATYGCCACGGCATCAGCYAAATGATCAAGGGTTTCATCAAATGCCCGTGATTGTCTGGTCATTTTCTCAATTAACGATACCTGCTCGCTAACATCTCTAGCTACACAAGTAAGGCCGCCGGACACTGGCCACATGCCGATCTCGAAATGCCGCAATTCACCATCATTTACCACTTGATAGACACCGCTTTTAGCATCGTTTTCGTTAAGCGTTGCTTTGGCCATTTCTTCACAATCAGTGCTTAGCATTAATTGTTGTTTTATTGCCGCATCAAGGTTTTTCGCCTCGACCATAGTGACGTAACAAGAGTTTGCCCAAATAAGTTTACCACCAGATGACATTCTCCAAACAGGAAATGGAGCTTTTCCTAGCATATCAATAAATGCTACTGGATCTTCGGATAGTATATTGCGCACTTCTTCTAGGCGGCCTCTAGCTCCGGACTCTTCCAAACCTTTAATGGTGCTATCAGTAAGCCATAACACCAATTGCGAGCCAGCTGCCCGGCCATCAGCCTCAAGAAACCGTCCGGTCGGGCCAATAATAGTTAGTGAGAACGCTGTACCGTTTTTTCGCAACTCAGACAAAACTTGTCGTAAAGTAGTGCTTTGTCCAGTGCTGTTACGGGCTTCATAATCCGCCAGCCCGTCTAAAATGCCTTTGGCCGGATCGTCTTTTTTGGTATGCTCAGCAAACTTCAACATCGCCCCCAAAGCCACAGCCGATCCAAATAAATCAGGATCRCCCCAYGTGTCATCTTGCGCGTCATCAGCGTCCCARACTAAAATCAATCCCGGGTGGGCAGAAAAAAYAGAATTGGAACGRCTTAGCTTTTGTTCAAGMTTYTCGGACTTTTCRCGCCATTGAAGATTTACAGCYCGCGCACCGACAGTTAATCGAAAYGCCCAAAGAGCAACYGCAATTGCTARTGAAACCGCCCCTAGGCTGACTATTATTGATGCTGCTTGTGCGTAYTGGCTCATGGAGCTTACCTGCTTCTTTCGTGRTGGGCTGCGCTTGCGGTGATCGTCACAGCTACAAAATCACCTTACAGGCGTTAATACGTCCTTAATCTGCTCACATCTTTGCGGTGTTCGTTAGAAAAATCTAGGCTTGTCAGAACTTATATTCACTGACCGATGGTAACTTTTCCAAGGCGGTAGCTAATAAACACCAAACAACCGGATAATTGCTCTGCTCCTGGAGGGGCAAATTGCCAGCTTTCAACCGCCTTGATTGATGTTCTGTCAAATACTGATCTTGGGGCTGATCGTTTAATAAAAACATTATTAGTCGTCCCATCAATGCCGACGTCTAATGAAACAACTGCCCAGCCTTGCCGCCCTTGACGTTTCGCCCGCCAAGGAAATTTAGGTAAAGTAATACTCACGCCTGACAAAGCTTCTCCGCCGGGACATGCTCCAGCCTCAGTTAAACGCTTAACGCTGGGCGGAGCGGGATAATCATGATTGAACCTAGTTGGTTCTGATGAAACGCAAGAAACGATGCCAAGACTAAGAATAAAGGGAAAAAATTTGAAAATCATCTTGCTCATTCGCTTAGTTCCTTTGGCATTGYCTCRTCCAAACAACCACCAATTCTGATCGGTTGGCAYGAARTGGCAAGGCCGGTYTTATCATCGGTGACAACAAATAACCCACTTAAAGTACCCTCGCCGGTAGCCGGTTTGAAACGAGAGCCGCGTAATCTGGTGGTAAARCGTCGTASCGGYTCTTCTTTGTCCATRCCAATGACACTATCATAATCACCRCACATTCCCAGATCAGTCATAAAAGCAGTGCCACCGGCAAGKATTCGAYTGTCGGCTGTTGGAATATGGGTATGKGTTCCAAACACCACTGATGCTTGACCRTCRCAAAAATGCCCCATMGCCCCTTTTTCCGAGCTGGCTTCACCGTGAATTTCAACCATTATCAGATCAACATCAMGRCCAAGYTCACAAGCATCTATTTCTTTGCCAACCACAGCAAAYGGATCATCAAGCGCGTCCATATAAACCCTGCCCATTACTGTAATAACCAGAACTCTTTGATCATTTGCTGTTGTGTGCAAATAAGTACCTTTACCGGGAACTCCGGCGCTTGGCGGATAATTGGCTGGCCGCAAAACCGCAGGCTCTCTAGCTACCAAGCCAATGGCTTCTGGCTGATCAAAAGCGTGATTGCCAAGGGTGATGACATCTATTCCGCTATTGAACAAAACCCGTGCAGTTTTTTCGGTTATYCCAAAACCACCAGCAGCATTTTCACCATTGGCCATWACAAAATCAAGTTGCARGTCTTTGATCAGATCGGGCAGATAATTGCTAACYGCATCGCGGCCAGATCGACCAACAACATCACCAAGGAATAAGGATCTCACAGCAAAGCGGCTTTAAGGGGTTTTTCTGGTTATCGAGTGCGCTTGGGTTTCGGTAATTACCCAGTCCATTTTTTCATCATGACGCTCTACTGGCAATCGCGATACACCTTGCGCTTCATAGGCAAGACCGACCGCCACCAAATGTTCGTTTTCGGCACGTAGTTTTGCCAGTGTCCGGTCATAATAACCGCCGCCATAACCCAAACGAAAGCCTTTGGAGTTAAAGGCAAGCAACGGAACTAATAACATATCAGGCACTAAAACCGCCGCATCTTCGGCTGGCTCTTCTATGTCGTGGTCGCCGCGTACCAATTCTTGTCCTGGTTCCCATGATCTGAAAATCAAGATACCATTTTTTTCTGTAACCACTGGCAGACACATTTTCGCGCCCCTGGCCTTTAGTTTTTCCATCAATGGTATGCAGTTTATTTCACTTCCCTTTGGCGCGTAACCAGCAATGGTTAAGCCGCCTCTAGCTACCAGTTCAGCCGGAAACCTAGCGGCAACTTGGCTGCTGGATCGCGGATATAACGAGGCTAAGGTGCCTCTTTTACGCTTCATTTTAGAACGAAGATCAGACTTATCGCTGGTTTTAAACAACACCATGTTGGCGGCTCCACATACACCGTAGGGGCATTAAATGCCCTGATGACCCAAGTTTACAGGTGGGCACAATGTGAAAGAGACCACGGTCTCAATCAGGGATCGTTCCCTCAGGAGAGATTACGGTCGCCGGGATTTGACCCCAGACGCGTGCCGCAGAAACCGCCTGCGCTGGCTTTTATAGCAATTTCAGGAAAAGTGAAGCCTAGATATGAGTTAAACCATATAAAAATAATGTTATTTCAAGCTATCGGAAATTTTTTCTATTCTAATTGCTGCTTGATTTAGAGCATTTGACGCAGTCTGCTCTATTTTCTTGATTTTGTCCTGATCCTGATCGGCTGTTGAGCCCTGCTTGGTTGCTTCTAACTCATCAGTAATGACCAGTGCCGCCATTAAAAACAATCGCAGATCCCCTATCTGCCCGACTTGATCTGCCAATTCGTCTACTTTTTGCGCAAAACTATCCCCAAGAGCTTGGACATGAGCTTCTTGCCCCGGTTCGCAACCAATGGAAAAAGCCCGGTTGTTTACTTTTATAGAAACCTTGCTCATGAACTGTTCTCCAATACCTCGCGAACATCGCTGATTGCGGCATCAAGCGCCGATCTTGCGTCACGCGCAGCATCTTCCATAAGGGCTGCTCTTGTTCGTGCCTCATCTAATTCCGCAGCTAATCGTGCTCGATCTTCATCAACGTCCGAGGCATTGCGAGCGCCTTGAACTTGCGCAAGTAATTGTCCTGTACGCACTTCTAATTGTTCTAGTGCCTTGTTTAACCGGTTGGCAGTTTTAGTTAACGAATCATCTGTTGGCTGTTTGCTCATCTGTGCATTGTGCCACTTATGACACCTATTAGCCAAGGCCTTAAGTTTGTATATTTTTCAACGCCCCCCTTGTGCTGGTTTGAACTTGTTCTTATTCTATTTTTCCCGATGCGGAAAAGATTCGCGTTGGGGATAAACGGGGAGCCGAAATGGCATGAAGCAAGGCAGCAAAATTGTATTTCCTGATATTGAAGAAGTTATTTCTGCGCTTGAGAAATTAAACACCCTGCCAGAACTCAAGGACTATTTTGAAGGATTGATACTCAACTTAGGCCTGGTTTTGTTTCAGCTATCAGAAATTACTGATATTGATGATTTCCCAGGCAAAAACCTTTCTCTTGGAAATTTGCCCGATAGTTATTTGAAGAAATACTGGCGAAACGGCAATTATATGTTCCATGATCCAATTGTCCGTAAGACACTAACCTCAAATAAACCGGTGCGGTACTCTGAATATCTAGCCAACAATGATAACCCAAAACGAGTGCAGGAAATATTTGATTTTCGAAATAACCAAGGAATAAAAGATGGGCTTGGCTTTCCGTTAAAAGGGCGACTTAATCGTTTTACGCTATTTAATGTTATTGGGGATGTGTCCGGCTTTTCAAAATCAGACATAATGCACTTGGAAATGTATGGCATTTCACTGTACCGCCGAGCTACCGAATTATTTTCYCTTAACGGGGTRTTGGATGTTACTGATACAGTAATACTAACYGACCGCGAGCGAGAATGCCTGACATGGGTRTCAAAGGGMAAAACCAATTGGGATATATCGCAAATTTTGATGATTACCGAGCGAACCGTGCAATACCATGTGGAAAATGCCAGAGAAAAACTGGGTGTCGATACTAGGTTACAAGCGGTAGTTGCGGCGGCAAGGCTGCTGGAAATTGTTCTATAAAGATTTTGTTAACCCCCTGTAATTGCAGACAGGTTTTTTAATGTTGGTTTTTTGTTATGTTGGTTTTGTTGCGAATGACTGACCCTGGCAGACATGAAGCATAAAAGAGGTGACATCCCCGTTTTCTTCTTTCATTGCTCTTTCTGCTGGACCCCGTTTGTCATTCGCAACGTTTTTAGACACAACTCGAACCTCTTAGCTTGGCGCAGGTGCTACAATGAACAAGATGGATGCACGAATGGCCAGATTGGAGCGCGAAGGCGATCTAATGGTTGAGTTGGCACGCATGCCTTGTGAGCAGTTAAGAACAAAAATAGCCGATCTGTTAAAAAACATTGAAAACTTAAATTCATCTATGGCCGATTTAAACTATACCGATCTAGCCAACAAGCTGGAAGAGTATCGCGGTGAAATGGGCTTATTTATGCGCGAATGTGAATTACGAGCCATGGGTTAGCTAGCCATTAAAAAAACCATTTTTTTACCGTTTGAGCCTCAACTATACTTGCCCTGAAACAATGGTTCCGGTATGACCCCGCCTAAGAAATGTATTATATACTCCATCGACCCAAAAAGTGGGAACCGGTTTTTGGTTAAGTTGATGGGTCACAAAGATATAATATACTAAAAACACTGCCCTATTCAGGGTTTTTAGTATATTATCAATGGATTCGGCAAATTTCCTATTTTGCTGATCGTTTAGGGGAAGATTTATGGCAATTCGTATAGCAATTAACGGCTTTGGTCGTATCGGTCGTTTGGTGTTTCGTTCAATTATCGAACAAGGCCGCACAGATGTCGAAGTGGTGGCAATTAATGACCTTGGCCCGGTGGCAACAAATGCACACTTGCTTAAATATGACAGCTCGCACGGCATTTTAGATGCTGATATTACTTCCGACGAAGATAGCATGTCGGTTAATGGCCGATCGGTTCGGGTTTTGGCGGAACGTGATCCGGCGCAGCTTCCGTGGGCAGAACTTGGCGTTGATATTGTCATGGAATGCACCGGATTTTTTGCTTCCAAGGAAAAAGCTTCGGCACATTTAGAAGCTGGCGCGAAACGAGTTTTAGTTTCTGCTCCGGCAGGTGGCGCTGATAAAACCATCGTTTACGGAGTTAATCACGATACTTTAACTGCTGATGATGTTGTAGTTTCCAATGCTTCTTGCACAACTAATTGCCTGTCACCTGTTGCCAAAGTTTTGAATGACACCTTTGGTATTCTTCGCGGGTATATGACCACTATTCATGCTTATACCGGCGATCAACCAACTCTTGACCGGATGCATGGCGATCTTTATCGCTCTCGTTCTGCGGCAATGTCGATGATCCCGACCTCTACCGGTGCTGCCAAGGCTGTTGGCTTGGTATTACCCGAACTTGCTGGCAAGCTAGATGGCTCTTCTATTCGTGTTCCAACACCAAATGTTTCTTGTGTTGATCTGTGTTTTGATGCCGGTAAAGATGCCAGTGTCGAGAGTGTAAATGCCGCCATTATCGCCGCAGCGGACGGCGCAATGAAGGGCGTTTTAGCATATTCTGATCTGCCTTTGGTATCGATTGATTATAATCATAATGCCCATTCTTCGATTTTTGCTCTACCGCAAACTCAGGTTCTGGACGAACGTTTTGTGCGGATTTTAACTTGGTACGATAATGAATGGGGCTTTGCCTCAAGAATGTCAGATACCGCTGTTGCTATGGGCAAGTTCCTGTAAGAGGCAGTCCTAATGGCTGATTTTCGGCGATTAAAAGATGCAAAACTGAACGGTCAACGGGCTTTGGTTCGTGTTGACTTTAATGTGCCAATGCAAAGTGGCAAAGTTAGCGATAACACCCGTTTATTACGCGCCAAAGCGACGATAGATTTATTGCGCCAATCTGGTGCCAAGGTGATTTTGCTGTCACATTTTGGCCGACCAGAAGGACAATCRGAACCAAAATTTAGTTTGCAGCAAGTTATACCAGAGCTGGAAAGTGTATTAGGTTGCAAAGTCTATTTTGCTACTGAGTGCGTTGGTGAAATTGCTGAAACCGCTATTGCACAAATATCATTTGGCGATGTTTTATTGTTGGAAAACACCAGGTTTCACCGTGGCGAAGTTCTTGATGATCCGATTATGGCCTCTGAAATGGCCAGCTTGGGTGATTTATTTGTAATAGATGCTTTTTCCGTTACCCACCGCGCCCATGTTTCAACTTTTGGCCTGGCAGCACATTTACCAGCCTTTGCCGGTTTGGCGCTTGAGTATGAACTTGATCATTTGAGCAAGGCCTTAGGTAATCCGGTAAATCCGGTGTTAGCGATAGTTGGCGGAGCCAAGGTTTCAACCAAAATTGAATTATTGCAAAACCTTGTTAGCAAAGTAGATATGCTCTGCGTTGGTGGCGGCATGGCCAACACGTTTCTTTATGCGCTTGGCAAGCCGATAGGCAAATCCTTGTGCGAGCCGGATCTAGCAGAATTAGCGCTAAAAATTATGGCAAATGCCAAAGCCAGTAATTGTGAAATTTTATTACCAGAAGATGTAGTGGTTGCGAAAGAATTTGCTGCAGGTGCGAAAAATGAAACAAAACTGGCGACAAATGTGGCTGCTGACGAGATGATACTTGATGCTGGGCCCAAAGCTGTGACGGCACTAACCAATGCCATGGATCGGGCAAAAACCTTGATCTGGAACGGGCCATTAGGAGCATTTGAGTTTGCGCCATTTGATACCGCCACTGTTGCTGCTGCTAAATATGCAGCTGAACTAACCCAAGCTGGAAAGCTTGTTTCGGTAGCTGGCGGCGGTGATACAGTTTCCGCACTTAATTTGGCAAATGTCACAGAACAGTTTACATTTATATCAACTGCCGGCGGCGCATTCCTTGAATGGATGGAGGGTAAACAATTGCCCGGGCTGACCTGCTTAGAAACAAAACAATAAACTTACCAAAGGGGAAAATTATGAACTTACAAGACTTAAATAAAATTGCTAACCAAATGACTGCACCAGGAACCGGCATATTAGCCGCTGATGAAAGCTCTGGAACCATACAAAAACGCTTTGATGCGATAAATCTGACCAGTACCTCAGATAAACGCCGCGATTGGCGCGAAATGTTGTTTCGTACCGAGCCAGCAATGAGCGATTATATTGGTGGAGTGATTTTATTTGATGAAACTTTACGCCAAAGTTCCGATGATGGAACTAAATTGGTTGAGTTGATAAATGCTTCTGGCGCAGTTCCGGGGATCAAGGTTGATGCTGGCGCGCAAAACATGGCTGGATTTGGCGGCGAAAAAGTAACCGCTGGCCTTGATGGTTTACGGGCAAGAATGGCTGATTATTATCAACTTGGCGCTAGATTTGCCAAATGGCGGGCGGTTATTGAGATTGATCAACAACGGCCGTCATCAGCATGTGTCACCGCCAACAATCACGCGCTGGCCAGATATGCTGCTATTTGCCAAGAAGCACAGATCGTGCCGATTGTTGAACCAGAGGTGCTTATGGACGGGGATCACTGTGCAAGTCGCTGTTCTGAGGTCACTATGGCAACCTTAAAAAGCCTGTTTGCCGAATTACATAATCAAGGTGTCGAACTAGAAGGTATTATCTTAAAACCTAATATGGTAGTTTCAGGCAAGAAATGTGGCTCTCAAGCATGTGTCGAAGARGTAGNCNAGAAAAMWNNGTTGCSGTKYTAAARGCYTCKGTKCCAGCTTCGGTTCCGGGMATTGCCTTTTTATCCGGCGGTCAGTCRGACATTGATGCAACCGCGCACTTAAACGCGATGAATGCCGGCTATGATCTGCCGTGGAATTTGACGTTTTCTTATGGACGAGCCTTACAAGCTGCACCATTGCTTGCATGGAATGGCAATGACACTGCTGCTGGACAAGCAGCCTTTGCACATCGCGCTAAAATGAACGGTCTGGCCAGTAAGGGGCAATGGAATATCAGTCTTGAGGAGTAACTCTTGTTTGGCTGCATAACAGCTTTATCGCAATGAACACTCAAATTTACTTGATGACACCGCCACAAACTCCTGACTTAGAGGGGTTTGCTGCTGATCTTGATGCTGTTTGTCAGGCGCAAGAAATTGCCAGCTTGCAAATACGCTTAAAAGACGTGGATCAAGCTGAAATAAAGCGGGTGTTTTTGCGACTTGCTCCGATTGCCCGCCAACACGGCGCAATTGTGATAATAAATGACGATCCGCATTTGGCATTAGAGTTAGGCGCAGACGGTGTGCATTTAGGCCAAAGTGATATGGCGGTAAAAGCTGCCAGAAAGCTGCTTGGCGCAAATATGGTGATCGGCGCTACCGCGCATAATTCACGGCATTTGGCGATGTGCGCTGCCGAGGACGGCGCTGATTATGTGGCCTTTGGTGCATTTTTTGCTACCGCCACCAAAAAGACAGAATTTGTTGCCACAACTGATCTTTTGCAATGGTGGGTCGAGATGATGGAAATTCCATGTGTGGCAATTGGCGGCATTACACCTAAAAATGTTCGCTCTTTAGTTGAGGCCGGTGCAGACTTCGTTTGCCTTAGCTCCGGAATTTGGAATGCTACAGATAAGCCTGTTACTGCGATAAATGATCTAGCCAAACAATTAGGTGTTTGACCCAGTGTTGAGCTTTAATAGATTTTTCTTGAGCTTTTTAATATTTATCTTCTTGGGCTTTTCGGTCCAAGCGCAAGAAAACATTATTGACCTTGGCGCGAATATTGTTGAACCAGCAGAAGAAAAAGCAGCAGAACCGCCGACTGTGGACGATTGGCAAGGTGTGTTCAAAATACCGGTAAACCCAGACACCGTATTGTCTGGATTTTCGCAAATCGATCAATTAAGCGAAACAGCCTTGGCATATCAAGCATGGCAAGGCGGTGATTATGTCAAAGCCAGAGTATTGGCGGCACTTGCCGGAGCCGATGGCGATCCGCAAGGGCAGTTTTTGTTCGCAATATTGCTAGATAATGGCTTAGGCGGCGACAAACAAACAACCAATGCCATCAAATGGTATCGGGAGGCAGCAAATAATGGTGTCGGGGATGCTTGGGTTGCTTTGGCTGGAATAGCTTTTGAAAACCGAGGCGGATTGTCATCTAGTGATGGCCGCAAGTTTCTAACCAAGGCAGCCAGGCTAGAAATTCCAGAAGCAATGCTGGCTTTGGGGCGTAGCTTTACTTCTGGGTTTGGCGGGCAACCTGATGAAGTAAAAGCCGAACAGTGGTTTCAACGTGCAATCGCCAATGGCGTTAATGATGCACGGGTTGCCTTAGCTGATTTATTGTTAAGCCAGAACAAAGATGATGCGGCGCTTGCGCTTTATAAAACGGCTGTGTTTGGTGGCTCCGCAGAGGCCGCGTGGAAAGCCGGAGTTCTACAAGCTGATCCAGATAGCTTAGTTTTTGCACCCCAAAATGCTGGGCGGCAATTACAAACTGCCGCGACAGCTGGTAATTTGCTGGCGATGACAGCTTACGGGATATTTCTTTCCAGTAGTACACCGCCTTTGCCAGCCAGTGCGGCTAGATGGTTTCGCAAAGCAGCCGAAGGCGGTGAGCCGGAAGGCCAGTACTTATACGCACTGTCTTTGGCCAAGGGTGAGGGAATAAGCATGGATCGTGAACTTGCTTATGAGTGGGCATTACGCGCCAAAGACGCGGCAAGCGACGAAGAACAGTACAGCCAATTAGCCGAGGCATTAGGCATGGCTTTGCCGCCAGCCAAACGTGATTTAATCTATGCCAGAGCAAAAATGCCGCTTATGATAGCGATCAAACCAGYGCCAATGCCCGCCRCAGAATAAGCAYGGCTCTGGCTTAAATAATTTACGCATTCCARAATGGCAAAACTGCTTACACTTTTGTAAGAAATGCTTTACAGGAAGCCAGTGAAGCAAGTTTTGGAGTATGATATGAAAATCAATGGTAATGAAATTCGTCCCGGTAATGTGATAGAGCATCAAAAYTCCTTATGGTTGGCAGTTAAATGCAATGCAGTTAAACCGGGCAAAGGTGGYGCKTTTAATCAGGTGGARCTAAARAAYCTGATCAATGGCTCAAAGCTAAATGAGCGGTTTCGCTCCTCCGAAAARGTCGAAAAAGTAAGGCTAGAGCAAAAAACACACACTTATCTATTTGATAATGGCGATACATTGGCTTTTATGGATAGTGAAAATTTCGAACAAATTGAGCTYATGAAAGARTTTATTGGCGATCAAGCTGCGTATTTGCAAGATGGTATGGAGATCAGTATTGAGTTYCAYGGCGARCARGCAATTAAAATATCTATGCCAGAACARGTGGTATTAMAGATAAAAGAYACCGAGCCWGTGGTTAAAGGKCARACMGCGGCYAATTCTTTTAARCCRGCTATTCTTGAAAATGGTGTTCGTACTCAAGTTCCGCCTTTTGTCGGAATTGATGARAAAATAGTAGTCAGCACCGCTGATGGCTCTTATGTAAAGCGCGCTGATTAAATTTTATTCAGCTTTCAAGGATTACGATTATGGTAACAGCTTCTGGTCTGCATAATATTATGATGGGTGCGGCTCGMAAAGCCKCCCGCTCGCTTAATCGCGATTTTGGCGAGGTCGAGCATTTACAGGTCTCTAAAAAAGGCCCGGCTGACTTTGTTAGCCGAGCAGATAAGCAGGCCGAAGAAGTGCTGGTTGAGGAATTATCAATTTCTCGTCCCGGCTATGGATTTTTGCTTGAAGAAGGCGGCGAGATCAAAGGAACTGATCCCTCACACCGTTTCATTATTGATCCATTGGACGGCACTACCAATTATTTGCATTCAATTCCGCATTTTTGCATATCCATTGCTTTGGAGCGCGAGGGCGAATTAATCGCCGGAGTGATTTACGATCCATTGCGCGATGAAATGTTCCGGGCGGAAAAAGGCAAAGGTGCTTTTCTAAATGATAGCCGTCTACGGGTTTCGGCACGTAATGGCATGCCAGCATCTTTATTGGCCACCGGTATTCCATTTATGGGAAAACCGGGTCACTCACAATCGCTCAAAGAAATTCACCGTTTAAGCCAACAGGTTTCCGGTATCCGGCGCATGGGCTCTGCTGCTCTTGATTTGGCATGGGTTTCGGCTGGTCGTTATGATGCTTTTTGGGAACGCAATCTCAATATCTGGGATATTGCTGCGGGGATTATATTGGTTCGTGAAGCTGGTGGTCTGGTAACGGATATGGACGGTGAGTTAAAAATAGACGGCTCATCTATTTTAGCCAGCACACCGGGAATTTATGATTACGTAAAAAGCGAGCTGGGCGAAGTAAAACCGTAAAAACTCTACCCACGTTTACTCTTTGCCGCCCTTAATAATAGTTAGTTTTGGTTTCACTATTATTGGTTTTGAGGGCGGTAGTTTAATCGCTTCCGGTGGATCTTCTGGACTATCAGCATCATCAACAAATGAGCGAACNCCATACTTTTTACCAGCTGGTTTTTGTCTACCAAAGCCGCCACCACGGCTCCAAACTTTGGGCTTTTTGCCTTTGGCTTTATCTTCTATTTCTTTTAGTTTGATCGCTTGTAAATAAGACARTGCTTCATCGGGCTTACCTTTGTCCGGGTCTATAAATGCGCTATCAAAGGTTTCYAAGCGTTGYTCCAAACCATTGGCRAATTCATTTTCCCATTCGGTRAATTCATTATCTTGCGGCAAGTCTTTTGCCTTTTCCAGTGCTTTGCGTAATCTGGACAAGGCTTTGCGCTTTTTACGTAATCGCGCTCGTTCACGTTTTTTATCGTCACTCTTGTCCATCAGTCGGTTTTCCAACAACCCGTAATAATTTGGTGGCAATAGTGCCATGAAATTGCGCCGACATGCAACGCACCCCGCCGCCCATCTTACAAACAGTGCCGGACTGCACGGGAATTACCTGCTTGTTTGTCATTACCCGGACTTGCTGCAAGGCAATAACATCTTCTTTTATACCGAACTGTGGCAGGTAAATTCTGTCCTTTGTTACCAGCATATTTGTGTAAATTCCGCAGGCAGAACCAAAGCGATCATCATAAATTCCACTGCCGTCATAAGGAGTAATGATCTCGAATATTTTCACATTTGGCAGGGAGCGTTTTAGGTCGGCTTTTAGTTGCTGCATATAATCGGGATCATCAGGATAGGAATTGATCGCCAAAACATTATCATCAACGAAAGCCACCACACCGTCGGCATGTTGTAAGCCACCTTGTTCATCGGCTTCGATAAATGCCAAATTATTGATACCGGGCATAGCCAGTAACAGCTCTTTTGCTTTGGTCTCGGTAAGTTTGTTATCGRCAAGAAATTTAGTACTAATAACGGTGTTACCACTAAAATCTGAAACAAAATTACCGCCATCATTTAGTAAATTACTTGTTTCAAACTGCAATCCTGCGCCGATCAGGAARTTTRCAAAATTRTTTTGCACATAATCRGCATCATTTTGGCCGCGCCGKCCRCCGCCTTGGCCGGCTGCGGTATARCGAAACATCATTGGAGCGRTARTRTTTGATGWRGAAAAATCTCGCGCCCAAATRTCATCTTGCGGCGCGATTAGCACTCTTTGCTCTCCCAAGACATCRGCAAAAGTGYGATAATTTTCCTGATCRGTTAATACTAARACTTGATCATGAACGGCAATTTGTTGTGCAAAWGCCAGTTGGAACTTTAATATGTCCTCTRCCATGTCAGCATAATAAGTATCGCCTTTGTTTGGCGAAATTAAAACGATCARCGGTTGCTTATCAGTAACTTCGATCATTTGYTGATCTTCAGCGCAAGAAACATTGGTTGTGGTTATCAATGCCACAACTATTATGGAAATTAAAKTTYTCAASCATAAAGRCAATAAARCTTCTCCTAAATTTAGTTCTCGCCAAGGGCTGACAGGTACAGATCTAAAATCGCCTCTTGTTCCTGACGCTCTTCACGATCCATTTTGCGAATACGCACCACTTGGCGCAAAACTTTGGTATCAAAACCAAATGCTTTGGCTTCGTCATACACAGCCTTGATGTCTTCAAGTACTGCTTTTTTGTCTTCTTCAAGGCGCTCAACGCGAGCCAGAGTTGATTTTAATTGTTCGCGGGTGCTTTGGCCCATATCTACGGTCATATTTGTTTTCCTGTTGGCAAAGTGAGAATCATATTTGCGGTAATTATATGTGAGAAACTTCGTCTGGGAACCAGTTAAAGCTGCCTACCTTCAACTTGTTTGCTTAAGCGATCAACGCCCTCTTGTGCCTGAGCCAAAAACGGATGAATAGCCAATGCATCTGAATAAGCTTGAAAAGCCCCTGTAGCACTCCCAAGCCTTTCAAGCACAAGGCCTAAGCCGACCAAAGCACCGAAATGCCGTGGCTGTAATTCAATAGCCATTCCCAGATCCTCAGCCGCCGCAGCATATTCGCCACGAGCATATTCCAGCGCAGCTCTACGGTTCCAACCTTCGGCAAAATCAGGTGCGAACTCAATAACATCAGAAAAGAAGTCACCAGCCAGCTCAAGGTCGCCGCTGTATTGTGCGTCTATTCCACGTTGTAGAATCAGATCAACGCTAGGTGAGCCAGAGTCAAAAAACCTTGCCCAAACCTCTTCGGCTAATAGTTCGGCCTCGTGATCTTCGGAAGATATAGACAACCGATTTAGTAATTCTTCAACCGGTATAGCATTTTCCTGTTGCGCGGAAACCGACACAGGAAACAGCAAAGTCCAAGTAATGAATATGTATAAAAACAGTTTCATGATGTTATTATAGTGTTTGCAAACCCAAACGTCACGTTTCGTTTTTGCAATAGTTTCACTGGTCATGCATTTCTGCACATTCCGTAAGAATCAAAACAATCAATAAAAGTGTAGACGATCAGCCTTGACGGGCTTTAAAGCGCGGGTTGGTCTTGTTGATCACGTACAAGCGACCTTKGSRRCSWAYSAMKYTRYMGYCKYKRTGMNCGRWWNTWTTRAKRWYTTYAKARARCTNNGMWSYYYCATAGTCCCGGTTCCATTGCTATAAATTCATAAAATAAAAGAGCCTACATGATGTGGCTCAAAAGAGCGCGGAACTTATGGCTCTGTTGTCATGCTGTCAACTACAGAATCTTCGATTTGGCTAAGAACATAAAATAGACTAAATTGTTTAGTGTATCTACCGCTTTATCTTGGTTTTGTTTGCAACTTGGATAGAATGCGTACGCTGAATTACAGTTATGAGGAAAGTTATTCGATGAAATATATATACGGAATTATAATCGCACTTTTCTTGTTTTCACCATTAGCCAAGGCTGAACAGCAATTAAGCTATCCCGWTTGGCTTGAGCAATTTGTGCAACGGGCAATAGCTGAAGGCCACCAAGAAACCAAAGTAAGGGCGCTACTTGGTGATTTAACCCCAGATATGAAAGTGTTGGATCGCGATAGGCATCAGCCGGAATTTACCCGTCCTATTTGGCAATATCTTGAAAGTGCGGTTTCGCCCTTGCGAGTAAAGAACGGCAAGCAGGCAATGACGCAGCACGCTTTAACTTTAAGCGATTTGCAAAGCTCTACCGGGGTTCCAGCAGAAATAATTGCCTCCATCTGGGGCTTGGAAAGTGCTTATGGGAAAATTCAAGGTGATTTTGACATTATTCGCTCATTGGCAACTTTGGCACATGATGGCCGCCGGCGTAACTGGGCCGAAGGTGAATTATTGGCGGCGATGAGTATGCTGGATCAAGGGCTGGTGACACGAGAAAACCTTAAAGGTGCTTGGGCTGGCGCAATGGGGCAAACTCAGTTTTTACCCTCAACTTATTTGCAATATGCGGTTGATGGCGATGGTGATGGCAAAAAAGATATTTGGAATTCAGAAGCTGATGCGTTGGCGTCTACGGCTAATTATCTACGCAGACATGGCTGGAAAGCCGATAAAACATGGGGAGTGGAAGTGAATTTGGCGACTGGTTTTCCATATCATTTGGCCGAAGACACAGTGCTCTCCATTGGTTCATGGCAGGTGCGCGGYGCMAGCTTGRCCGAAGAYCGTAAGTGGTCGAAAGACSAATTAGGTGATAGTGCAAGATTGTTGCTTCCCGCTGGCGCAAATGGACCCAAATTACTAATTAGYGGTAATTTTCGSGTKATMAARCGTTACAATAAYTCCACCGCTTATGCTTTGGGCGTTGGTTTACTGGCACGGGCATTAGTTGATGAAACRGGCTTGATTACCGCCTGGCCACGGGATGTTAAACCATTGCGACGGGCGCAAATAAAACAAATGCAAGAATTACTAAAGAGCAATGGTCACGACCCCGGTGGTGCTGATGGTTTGGCAGGRCCAAATACACGGCGRGCTTTACGAGCATATCAACAACGTATCGGCTTATTGGCTGATGGTTTTGCTTCCGAGCAAATGTTGCAAAACCTAAAAGTAAGCCAGCCAGTACCTTAAGCTTTCTAGACCTCACCCTCATTATCTGTTGGCTGGAAAARGGCCATAAAAAACACTATAGCCAATGATCCGCAAAGAAATAAATAAGGCGCTGARGAGCCGAAAAACTGATAAATTGCYAAACCRGTAAATGGTGCCAATAAAAAYCCAGCCCCGGCGGTGGAGCCAAGCAATCCAGCAGCAGCACCTTGTTCRTGTTCRCTAACYCGAAGGCTGGCCGCGCCAGACRTTCCCGGGCGAATAGCRCCAAAGCCKGMCGAAGCCAGYAAAAAKGCYAATCCTATCAACCATTGYGAATYRGCAAATRYCATMATTSCYGCGCCRAATATTGYACTKRSRCTACCKGWRATCAWTARYKKGCGCGGYGAAGGSKRAAGYAMYGGAATAATGATAAACTGYACRRTCAARACACCMARYGCRCCAATTGCCATAATGATGCCSGCAAKCGGTATTGCATGTATMAYCARYAARCCYARACGRTCAGAAAGMACAAACARMARSGTYTGCAAAAACACYCCATASCCCATCCARCCAATAGCGCCGATAAYCARTAATGATCGYAAYCTRATGTCAAAAATYAAAGAAAMAAGCGATGAACYWCTTACTGTTTGCTGGCTWGGYTTTTTGCGCTCYGGCATGCCAATRGCCACCAAARCAAACAAGAKMAGTGAAAYYRCAACCAGAAAATACATAGARTTGGGAACKCCAAAGCTATGACTGATCCATGCCGCAAGAGGTGGGCCAATTGCCGTGCCAACTCCGGCACCAGCGGCCAGTAAAGATAAGGATACAGTTCGTTCGGATCTAGATGTGCGATCAGCGATATATGATTGTGAGGCCGGCTGTACCGCACTGCCAAAGGCACCATAAATAGCCCGCGATAATGCTAACAAAACAAGAGCCGCAGATGCGCCAACACTGTCTTTCACTATCCACGCCGCAACAAAACCCATAGACAATAAGAACAGAGCATTTCCCAACACCCCTATTAAGACAACAGGCCTGCGGCCAATAATGTCAGACCACCAACCCCAAAATGAGCTAAAAAACATATAAAGTATTGAGGATCCGGCAAAGATTAGCCCGACATACATCTCGCCAGCGCCTAATTCACGGGTAAGAGCTGGCAGAATAACAAACATCATTGAATTGGACATGCCAATCAAAACCATTACCGTAAACAGCAAAGCAAATGGTATGTGCCGGTTTGTTTGAATGATGTTTCCTTTCATTTCGAAAACAAAAAGGGTCGCTAAAAAGCGACCCTAAATGACTTATTATWTWKTRKWMWKMAAATRCKGAATTAAACAGTATTTTAAGTATACATTTCTTTAGCAATCCATCAACTTAACCAAAAATCGGTACCCACTTTTTGGGTCGATGGAGTATAGTAAAGTTAATCAGTCTCGGCAAAGCAACCAACAGGAACGCTGGAGCCGGGGTTTTGCCAGTCATTTTGACCAAGACATGAAAAGCCCCATTCTTCGGCTGATTTACCTTTTTGCTCAACCGCCCATTGATCAGCACAAGCAGCAAAGTTCAAGGTATCATTCGATAATGAGCCATCAGCCATCACCCGGTTATTGATACAGCTTTGATATTGAGCCACTAAGTTTTTGAAHACTCCTAATCTTGCCGAAAATGCATCAAGTTCAGCTTTTGATAATTTACCGGTAAACGCATCTTTATATCCAGGAAATACCGGGCGTTTAGGCAAAATGCCACACATTGGCCCAACCAGATCCACGCCTTTTACCATCATATCAAGCGGACAGGCTTTGTAATTACGCTGAGCATCGTTTTGCGGACGGTATCCATCTGCGGCTATCGTTGCCGTAGAAAAGACGGCAATCATTGAAATGGCGATGGCAAATTTGAAATTTTTCATTTTTGGTTCCTGAATACTGAAATGAATATTATCTGTTAAAGTTTATTTTTTTGCTTGATTGGCTGCTACCCAATCCCTTGAAAGATTTTCATACGTCGCCCACATAGCATGTTCGGTGGGAATACTTTGATTATATGCTTCCAGCGCTTCCCTCCATCTGGTTCTTGAGTGATCACCCGGAGCGATAATTATATGATCAAGACAAGTTTTATAAGCGGTRTTGTCTTTAGAAAAAGCRGCAACCATGCTGGCAGAAYTATTTAATTGCTCATAAGTTATAACAGCACCATTTACCGGCATATCCGGCACACTTGGTGCTTGGCATGGCTCAGATGCAATGCTGGGGCTGATCCCAGCAAGAACTATTACAATAGCCAGTGATTTGATTTTTAACATTCTGACAGCTCCTGGGCCGGCTAAATTACAAACGCGGTGTCCCTCGCGAGTGGTCGGTTCCAGAGATTTTACCTTAGCACCCATTTTTTAGTTCCGCAATAATACACAAAAAGATTTAATTAAGGCAACACTGCATTAAGCATTCCAAGTCATGATAGTGCCAGATTGGGACAGCTCAAACATCCCAGCAAGGTTTTGACGAGCAGGAAAGTTATAACTAATGTTACAGGTCATTGGCGTAATAATCGTTTTCGGTATGGTATTTGGCGGGTTTATTTTGTCCGGTGGACAGATGGCTCCGGTGTTAAAAGCTGTGCCCTTTGAGATGATGATGATCGGAGGAGCTGCTGTTGGGGCTTTGATGATCGGTAATAAGGGTAAAACCTCAATTGGAGCTGCCGCTGGCGTCATTAAAATGGCTGCTGGCGTAAAATGGAAGAAGACCGACTATTCGGATTTATTGGCGTTATTATTTACGTTGACCAAGACTATGAAGATGAAAGGCGTGATTGCTCTGGAGACTCATATTGAGAACCCGAAAGACAGCGCCATATTCTCCCAATACCCTAGAATTTTGAAAGACCATTTTGCAACTGACTTTATTTGCGACACTTTGCGGATGATGACAATGAACCTTGAAGATCCGCATCAAGTAGAAGACGCGATGGAGCGGCAATTAGAAAAACACCATCATGAAGCACTTGATCCGGCGCACGCAATTCAAAATATGGCCGATGCTTTGCCGGCCTTGGGAATTGTTGCAGCGGTTTTGGGTATTGTTAAAACCATGGGCGCAATTACTGCGCCACCGGAATATTTGGGACAAATGATTGGTTCGGCCTTGGTCGGTACGTTCTTGGGCGTGTTTTTGGCTTATGGTCTGGTTGGGCCTTTCGGAACCAGATTACAGGCAGTTATTGATGAAGAAGCCACGTTTTATAAGATAATTCAGACAGTTCTGGTTGCGCACCTGCATGGTAATGCGGCGCAAATTTCTGTTGAGTTAGGACGCGGTGTTGTGCCTAGTCCAGCTCAGCCAACTTTTGCCGAGCTTGAAGAAGCCCTATCCAGCATTGAGGCAGTATAGTCACAGTTAGCTAAATTTCTTTTATTCTTGGGGACAGATGACTATGCTTTGTGTATAGAAATGGTCATGGGATTCTGTTTTGAAGGGAGAGAAAAGCATGTCTGGAAATAATGGTATCAATATATGGGTGCGGGTAATTGGTGTACTTATTGCCGCAATTTTGGTTTCAGTTTTTATAATCAAGGGTGATCCTGAACTGGCTAAGCAAAAAGCTAATGACAAAGCAAACACTGTTGCCAATATAGCAAAGGAAATGGTTAGCAATACCGGCGAGGTTATTTTAGGTGCAACTATTTCTACAGATGCGAGCAATAAAGCTGTAGCCTCAAAAGAAGTGATAAAAGAAGCTACGGAGAAAGTGGCCGCGGATATGGTCGAAAATATGATGGACGATACCGTTGCAGAAGTAACTGATGGTGCAACTGATACATCTGCTCCAGCAATGCAAGATGCTCAGCAGGTTATCGAAGCAGAAATCGTCGAAAATACTGAACCAGCTTCTGAAGTAGCATCGGACATACAAACCGAAATAGAGCAAGTCGAAGCAAATGTTGATGACATTGCAGTTAGGCAAGTTCCAGCAGAAAGCGGCGACGAGTAATTATTAAGCAGCATTAGCTTTAAAAAAAGTCATTCTTCACGGGTAGCTTTTATCTAAAGCCGTTCAGAACGGAATAAGATGGCCGCACATTTCCATGGTTTACCAAAAGCGCAACTGTTGTGGGGCGAGACTGGCGAGCCACAAGATAAAGTTTCGCAAGATGTTTATTTTTCTCCCACTGACGGCATTCAAGAAACAAAAACTGTATTCCTAAACGGCTGCGGTCTTCCTAGAAGCTGGAATGAGCAACCACTTCACACTATTGCTGAGCTGGGTTTTGGAACTGGGTTAAATTTTCTGGCAAGTGTCGCTTTATGGCGCAAAACCAGCCAACCGGGGCAAAAACTACATTATATATCAGTGGAAAATAGCCCATTATCAGCAAAAGAAATGACTCGCGCCCATTTACGATTCGCAGAGTTAACTAATGAAGCCGCAGAACTTCGCGCGGTTTTACCACAGGCTGTTAAAGGCTTTCATCACTGCCATATTGGAAACAATATAGAGCTTAGCTTATTATATGGGCCAGTTGGCGAAATGCTGCCACAATTACAAGCAAATGTTGATAGCTGGTTTCTTGATGGATTTACTCCGGCGAGAAATCCGCAAATGTGGTCAGCTCAAGTTTTCGATGAAATATATAGGTTAAGCGCGCCGAAGGCTCATTTGGCAAGCTTTAGTGTCGCCGGGTCGGTATGTCGCGAATTAAGACGCGTCGGTTTTGAAATAGAGAAAAAACCCGGACACGGATATAAGCGTCATCGGTTGGAAGCTGTCTTTACTCGTAAAAAGCCCTCGCCTGATCGGGCAGTGACCCCAAAAACCGTAATGGTCATTGGCGGCGGTATTGCTGGCGCTTGTTTGGTTCATCAACTTGCAAGACATGATATGGATTGCACATTAATTGATAGCTCTGGCCTAGCAAGTGGCGCCAGCGGCAACCCGGTTGGTCTGGTAAGTCCACGTTTGGATTTGG
The DNA here is from genome assembly GCA_002733735.2 of Robiginitomaculum sp. Lineage (GTDB taxonomy): Bacteria > Pseudomonadota > Alphaproteobacteria > Caulobacterales > Maricaulaceae > Robiginitomaculum_B. Next base: position 97,914 of record NVWT02000008.1, read on the forward strand.
ACGATACGCCATTGGCACGGTTTTACCGAACCGCATTTTGTTATGCTATTCAATTTTATCAGCAAAATGCCAGTTCAAGCTTTAAGCAAACTGGCATCAATCGTATGGCGCAATCACCGGAACAATGGGACAAATTTGCCAAGCTTTATGAGTATCAAGCTCTGCCAAAAGAGATGTTGGAATTAAATGCAGAAAAACAGGAACTGCAACTTCCCACCGCTGGTACATTACAACCCATCAAAGCAATACAAACTTTGGTCAAAGATACTGATATTGTTGCTAAACATGTGGCTAAATTAGCCAACGAAAGTGGTCAGTGGGTAGCTCGTGATGAAAATGATCAGGTGATTGCCAGAGCCGATATAGTTGTATTGGCACATGGGTGCGGAGAAATAGCCGGATTAGGTCTGCCTGCTTTACGAAAATTACGCGGGCAAATATCAATTGCCGGCAATATAACCGACAGACCAAAAACACCGGTTATTGGTAAATCCTATGCGCTATCTATTGGTTCTAAGGAGTTACTTTTCGGAGCGACCCATGATCGAGTAGACGAAGTAACTGATACAGATGTTAAACCTAGCGATCATCATAGAAACCTTGCAGAATTAGAGGCATTACTTCCAAAATTGGTGGATCAAATAGATGCCTCAGCTTTAACTGGAAGAACAAGTTACCGCGCCGCCAGTCCTGATCTGCAACCATTGGCCGGTGCAGTGCCAGATCTCGATAAATGCAAAGCATGGGCAAAGCAATATTGGGGCAAGCTTGACGATTACTCTTCAACGCCGGTGCAATCTGGGCTGTATATGTTAAATGGTCTTGGTTCGCGCGGGTTAACCTTGGCACCGATATTAGCCAAAGCGATTACTGCTGATATTGTTGGCCATTCATCACCTTTGGAAAAAGAGGCGGCAACAGCTTTGCATCCAGCTAGGTTTGCTGCAAGAACTGCTCGTCGTGAAGCTGATAAGTAACTATGACTGTTTTGTTCCAACCGGGCATTACTTTGTTCAGTTTTTAAGGAATAGCTTTTTTAACAGGAGTAAGCCTGTTTTGGTCCCGTAGCTCAGTAGGATAGAGCACCAGATTCCTAATCTGGGGGTCGCGCGTTCGAATCGCGCCGGGATCACCATTTTGTTTGTACTCCATCAACTTACCCAAAAACTGGTGCCCACTTTTTGGATCGATGGAGTATACATTATCATATTGGTAGACTTTGTTTTGGTTTTACAAATCTTACATATTTACTTGATATTACCACTCACTAATATTAGGTTGAATTAATATTAGGGGCGAATTATGAATTATGGCAACGCATTTGGGATTGAATTTAGAGGCACAGAGGAAATAACGTACAAGGGCAAGCCTGCTCGCAGCGTAACCGGTACGCGAGTATTTCTTACCGAAATTGATGACCTATGGGATGCACTGACAAATCCGGAACGAATACCGCGTTGGTTTCTTCCCGTCAGTGGCGATTTTCGTCTGGGAGGGCATTACCAACTCAAAGGCCATGCTGGCGGTAAAATTACCGAATGTGACCCACCCAAAGCGCTTAGCGTAACGTGGGAGGTTGGGAACAACACAAGTTGGGTTAGGGTAAAATTGGATGCAAAAGAGCGAGGTACTCGGTTATTGCTCGAGCATGTGATGCTCAAAGATGCCGATAGCGAATCCTATTGGAAGCAATACGGCCCTGGCGCAACAGGTGTTGGGTGGGACCTGTCCTTTCTTGCCCTCAACTATCATCTGGTAAATAATGGTGCCACTATTAACCCAGAAGAAAATGCCGCATGGATGGCATCAGACAATGGGAAGGCTTTCATACGCAATGCCGCGCAAAATTGGGGCGCAGCTCATATTGCTTCAGGAGAATCAGCTGACATCGCAGATGACATGGCCAATTTGACGGCCAAATTTTATACAGGTGAGTAATGCACGCATTTGATGTTTTGGGTGACCCTGTTAGGCGCCACATTCTCCAATTATTGTCAGGCAACTCTCTATCTTCGGGTACCATTGTTGATATTGTCCACAAGGAGTTTGGTATTGGTCAATCAGCAATCTCTCAACAATTAAAAGTACTACGCGATAATGGATTTGCCAATGTGACGATAGATGGAGCGCGCCGTATCTACGGACTTGATACTTCTGGTTTGAAAGAAATAGATGATTGGTTGTCGCCGTTTCGCCAGTTTTGGACACCAAAATTCGAAGCATTAGCTACTGAGGTAGCCCGCGGGAAACGCAAGAAATGATTACCATCGGTAGAAAAGAAAAGACATCATTGCGGTAGCGCAAGAAAAATGGTGCGGGTGGTCGGACTCGAACCGACACTCCGTAAGGAACGGCATTTTGAGTGCCGCGCGTCTACCAATTCCACCACACCCGCACGAAGTGAACTTTCTACAGCAGAATTTCATAAATGCAACAAGAACTATTTGCAAGAATAATTATTGTGTACGTATTATAATATATACTCAAAATACCGAATTAAACGATATTCGTGGGCATATAAAGCATAGCGTTTTTATGTCATTTTGGCACTTGTTCTGCAGTTTTGTGCTATTAGAGAGAATATGAAATTCGCTAAAATGTGCAATTTCCTTGTCTTGGCGCGTAGGTTATGAGAAACGGTGCTACGAGGAATTTAGCAATGCAGTTTTGCTTCTAGGAGTAACAGATAATCATGGAAGTTTTTGTTCCTACTTTGTGGCTGGTATTTGGAATTGTAGTTCTGATAATTGCTGGTGACTTATTGGTACGTGGCTCTGCTTCTTTGGCTAAGGGTTGGGGCATTCCGCCATTGATCATTGGCCTTACCGTGGTTGCCCTTGGCACTTCGGCACCAGAATTAGTGGTTAGTGTCGGTGCCGTGCTTGCTSGTGCTCCTGGCTTGGCCGTGGGTAATGTTATCGGCTCCAACATTGCCAATATGTTGTTGGTGCTTGGTATTCCGGCGATGATATTRCCAATAGTCACAACGGCTCCGGGTATTCGGCGCAATATTACGATTGCGATTGTGGCAACGATTATTTTCTTYCTGATGGCSGCKGGCGGAGTGATTGTATTTTGGCAAGGTGCAATGTTGYTTGCATTGATCRTAATTTATTTGATYTAYTTATTTGTATCTGCACGAAGCGGYAAGGRAATAGCTTCGGACATTTCTGAAATGGCTGATGTCGATAATATGGACGGCTTGCCAAAGAAGAAGGCMAGCATTGCTTTRTTTGTAYTTAGYGGRYTKATCGGYTTRCCGCTRGGCGGTTATCTGGTCGGYACWAATGCTGTGGAYATTGCTGARTAYTTTGAYGTTTCCCAYGCAATTATTGGYYTAACSATTGTTGCSATAGGTACTTCATTGCCGGAATTGGCAACGTCAGTGATTGCCGCTCTTCGTGGTCATTCGGAATTGGCTATTGGTAATGCTTTTGGCTCGAATATCTTTAATATTTTTGCGGTTGGCGGAGCTTCGGCTATGGCCGGTAATTTGCCGGTAGACCCAAGTCTGTTGTACTTTGATCTGCCGATCATGCTGGCGGCCAGTGTGTTGTTAGCGATATTTGCATTTTCACGACAACCAGTTGGCCGGATAGCCGGATTTTTGATGTTTGCTAGTTATCTGGCTTATCTGAGCTGGCTTTCGGGCTCCTCCCCCCGCACCTACCGACTGCCGACGGAAGCAGAATGGGAAAAGGCCGCACGGGGAGAAGATGCACGTCTCTACCCCTGGGGTAACAAACCGCTAAGAAAAAAAGCGCATCCCTTCCACTCAGGCCTAATCAAACGTCGGATCGGACTCAACAAAAAGGACGTCTCTCCYTATAACGTCCGCGATATGGCAAGTTCCGTCTGGGAATGGACAGCAGGCGAAGTCGAAAGTAAAAAAATAACACGTGGTGGACTCTGGAACTTCCACCTAGAATACGAATTCAGCAAAACATTTGACCGCAATCTAGTTGCTTCATCAAACCGATTGCCATTTATAGGATTTCGATGCGCACGTTAGAAAAATTTACCCGCCGTCTTTTTCTTCAACGTGGATTCTGGGCCACCACTCTCATTTTCTGGAGCTGGTTTCGCGGCTCAACCCATGCAAAAGAACTTCATACATACGAAGGCACCGATTTCATAGGTAAAACTCGTGAGGGAGAATATAAAAATTTCTACATCAATTTCTGGAAACCCATGCGCCGCATCAACGGCAAAACATGGCAACTGAAAATAACCGGACTTTGTGATGCGCCGCAATCTTTCACGCTGGAACATTTCAAATCATTCACCTCAACCACCCAATCTTCACGTATGAAATGCGTTGAGTGCTGGTCCGCACGCGCACAATGGTCTGGGTTTTCTATTCACGAACTAGAACAAATCGTTCGACCCCAGCCCAACGCTAAAGGGATTCTCTTTCATTGCGCCGATGAATATAAGGAATATCTATCGCGCACCGCATTAAATCAGGATCGAGTTATTCTTGCGCATTCGATGAACGGCAAACCGCTCACCGACGCACATGGGTTCCCCTTACGCTTGATCGCGCCTTCCAAATACGGTTATAAAAATCCGAAAGCGATTCTGGAAATGGAATATGTGTCCGAACATCAGGCGGGAACGTGGAGCAAGATAGGCCCCTACTCACCCGATGGCACCATCCTTCCCGGCACCGATCACCCGCTTGAATTCGGCAAAGAACCCCGCCGCATCTCAGGTGGAGAAATCACGGATTATTAGTTTTCGATGCGAACCACCTATGCCATCAGACCCTCAAATGAACGACCCCGCCGCAAGCAG
>NVWT02000024.1 GCA_002733735.2 Robiginitomaculum sp.
CTTATAACAACACACCAAGACAATGTTTGGACTATCAAACTCCAAATGAAGTATATACAAAACTCAAAACCGTTGCACTTCAATCGTGAGTCCACAGGGTGAACAAGTGCAATTAAGTGCTAATTATTTGCCAATTAAGCCTTGGCGTAGATACCGTCTTTGCCAATGATTGCTAAACAAAGGTTTGCGAGAAGTGCAAATGAGACCCTTGTTTGCACTTCAAGTTTTGTCTCGCGGCGAAGTGCTAAAGCACCGCCTCCGACAGGCGGCCTGACCGGCCGAGGCGCGGTCGCACCTAGTTAGCAATATTCTGCAAAATGGTATGCTTGTTTTGTCTCGCGGCACTAAAGGTTTAATTCTTATGAAAAACAGCACACATTTTTTCACAAGAGACTTACCGTAAATACGACTGATCCAAAGGTGGAAGTGGAGATGAGTGAGAAAACGATGTACAAGAAAAGGATAATTCTGATTTCGTTGATAAGGCGGCAAAGTAAATGAAAATTTTCTTAATGATTTTAACGCCAGTTCTGCTCGTGACCTTGATTTGGGGGATATTATTTTTTGGTGATAACAAAGCGTATGAATGTCTTAGTGATGGAGGTTTGCTAAACAAATACGATGAATGTGTCTGCGATGGTTATAGCGATGTCGGCGAGTGTCTGAATTTTGTGCAAAATATCACCTTGGTTGAGAAAAATGGAAGTGTACTTGTTTTTCAAGGAGCGGGAAGCTTAAGGGGAATACGTATTGATGGAAAAGCTCTTGATTTAAAAATTATTGAAAACGAACAAGGTCTCTCTTTTTATTCTGAAGCCCCAAGAATGGCAATCTTTTTACCAAGGACCGTGGCAATAGGGTCTGTAGATTTCATTGAAAACGATTGTCGCTTTAAATTTACGAAGAATGTAATCACAGAAGATCAATCTTTTCAGGCCGGAAAGAAAACGTATAAAATCAGAGACCCTAAGGTTTTTTCTGTTGATTCTGTCTGCAACCAAGAGCTAATTAATTCCTACACCATTGATGGAGGTTTAGGTGTGTTGGATGTCAAATTAGCTGATGGTCGGCATTTTCAATTGAAAACCCAAGAGTAAGCTCTGTCTTTTTGCGTTTCTTATTATGCTTAATTAGAAGCAGCGTTGGCTTTATACTATTATCGTAATTCACGAATTCTTGCTTTCAATCAGCCACCCAGTATCGAATAGATGGTCGACCATAAAAGTCAGGAGAACACGTCCGTTTGTCCTGTAGACAAGAAAATTCGACTCCATCCAAACTGAATTCGAAGTCTCCTGAAATATCTTTAAGTTGAAACGCGACTCATCCGCTTTCTTCTACTCCGGTAGAGATAATTCCTTCTGGGTGGAGCGCTTGTAGCTGCCTAATGCTCATTCCGACTTTGGCGCCAGCGCTCGTACTGAATAATTGCGATGGTGTTGATAGTGTTACTATTAGGCGGTCTGCTTTAGTTTCAACTTAAAGATATTTCGGTGTGACAAATTGTGACTTCATAATGCAAGTTATTCGTATAGCTGGTATCCGAATAAAGAGATCTTGTGGTAAGGATGTTATGTTCTTTGTTTAAGTCGTGAAGATATGAACCAATTTCCAGTTGGCCAATTTTTCCCTTACCTATATCGTAATTAGGAAAACATCCGTCATCCGTTGGAGAAGCATCACCGGCAACCGGAAATAAAAATCCAATTAAAATCAATAAAATACGAAAACCCACTTCAATTCTCAATATCCTTAACAACCCTCACACACCGTTGATTAAACTTATCGCTTTAACAAAGCTCAATCGCCACAGAAGTTGCTTCACCACCGCCAATGCACAAGCTGGCCACGCCTTTTTTTAAGGATCGTTTTTGTAAGGCGGCAATCAAAGTCGCCATAATTCGCGCGCCAGATGCGCCAATTGGGTGACCCATAGCACAAGCCCCGCCATTGACATTTACCTTGGCTGGATCAAGTCCAAGCTCTGATATGGCAATCATCGGCACCACGGCAAAGGCTTCGTTTATTTCCCAAAGATCAACATCGTCTTTGCTCCAACCGGCTTTTTCAAGAACCTTTTCCATCGCCGGAACCGGAGCGGTGGTGAACCATTTTGGCTCATGAGCATGGGCGGCGCTGGCCACTAATTTGGCCAAAGGAGTAACGCCCATAGTTTTTGCCGTGGACAAGCGCATCATGACCAAGGCCGCCGCACCATCGGAAATTGCCGAAGCGTTGGCCGCAGTTACTGTGCCGTCTTTGGTAAACACTGCTCGTAATGTTGGAATTTTTTCCGGACGGGCTTTGCGTGGTAATTCATCAGTGCTTACCACAATGTCTCCACGGCGGTTTTTGACAGTTACCGCAGTTATTTCCCGATCGAAATCACCGTCTTTGCTGGCTCTTTGTGCTCGTGCCAAGGTCTCTAAGGCATAAGCATCTTGAGCTTCTCTGGTGAATTGGTATTTTTGCGCCGCCGCATCTGCATAAACCCCCATCGGCTCACCGCCATAAGCATCGGTTAAACCATCGTGCGCCATATGATCTTGGATTGTGTCATTGCCGTATTTATGACCACGGCGGTGTGATGCCAATAAATGCGGGGCGTTTGACATGCTTTCCATACCACCGGCAATTATTACATTTGCGGAACCAGCAATAAGCGCATCATTGGCCATAATTGCTGCTTGCATGCCAGAGCCACACATTTTGTTTAAGGTTGTAGCCGTTACCGACAAAGGCAGATCAGCTTTTAACGCTGCTTGCCTTGCGGGGGCTTGTCCTTGTCCGGCAGATAGCACATTGCCCATGAATATTTGTTGTATTTCTTTTGGCTCAATTCCGGCATCTTTCAATGCCGCGCCGACGGCAATTGCGCCCAGCTCATTGGCTGATAGTGAAGATAATTCACCCAATAAACCACCCATCGGGGTGCGGGAAAAACCAACAATAACTACAGGGTCTTGGATTTGTGACATCGAAATTTCCTCATGAAAAATAATTATTTATGATCTCGCAAGATCATACCTTGAGCGTAATTCGTCAAGATAAAGAAGCTTACACTTAGGCTTTATTACAGACTTATTTAACTTCAAAAGTGATCTGCATATTTACTCTATATTTGTCTACTTTTCCGTCTTTTACCGTAACGGAAAGATGGTTGACGCTGGCGGATCTAACGTGTTTTACGGTTTTACTAAAGCGATCAACTGCATTGGTCACTGCGTGCTCAAAGCTTTTACTGGAATCCGATAAAATTTGCGAAGATTTCATGATGGCCATTTAATGCTCCTTTTGATCAAAACAATACTTCAAAGCTTAAAGTACCCTTTTTATCAGAAATAACCAGTGCCGACAATGACGCGGCCAAAATCCAAAGATTATGCAATAATATCCGGTATAATCCGSWTYSRTRKTTTGGCAATTTTGTCTTTAAGACCCAGTTTTCTCTTTTTAAGACGAGCGATTTTTAACTGATCAGAAGCACCGGTTTCAATCAAAGCTGCAATTGCGCTGTCAAGATCACGGTGCTCTTCATTCAAAAGAGCTAAAGCTGCTCGTAATTCATTTAAATCATCTGATAATTGCAAACTCAAACCCTTTCCTAATTAGTATATACTCCATCGACCCAAAAAGTGGGTAGCGGTTTTTGGTTAAGTTGATGGATCGCAAAGATTAAGTATACTAAAAATACTGTTTAATTGAAGTTTTTAGTATACTTAACTCCACCGCTTTACATCTTCTCGCGCTAAACCGAAATTGTCCAATACCCGATCCAGTGTTTGATCGACCATTTCTTCGATGTTTTGCGGTTTTAGATAAAAAGCTGGTACTGGCGGAGCAATAATTGCTCCCATTTCAGCCAAACTGGTAAGCGAGCGTAAATGTCCCAAATGCAATGGCGTTTCGCGTATCATCAGCAAAAGCTTGCGCTGTTCTTTTAGGGTCACATCAGCAGCTCTGGTCAGCAAAGACGAAGTAACGCCAGTGGCAATTTCCGACCAGGTTCGCACCGAACAAGGAGCGATTACCATGCCTCTGGTTAGAAATGACCCCGAAGCAATCGCTGCGCCAACGTCTGCTACTTTATAAACCACATCTGCCAGCGATTTTACTTCACTGGCACTTAAATCGGTCTCCATCGATAAGGCCAGTTCGGCAGCCTTGCTCATCACCAAATGGGTTGGCACGTTTAATTCGCGTAGTATCTGCAATAACCGGACAGCAAAGATACTGCCCGACGCGCCAGAAACGCCAATAACAATCGGTAAATTAGAAGGTTGAACTTGCATTTAGTTATCCATGCGACAAATTGTGATGTGACGGATACACGGTTTTCTGTCATACTAACAGTCTTCATTACAAAAGGAGATGCTAATGTCTATACAAGCGCGGATCAAAGAATTAGATAATCGTCACGCAAAACTTGAAACTAAAATAACTGCAGAACAAAAAAGACCGGCCTTTGACACGGTTTATATTTCCGCCCTTAAAAAACAAAAATTAGCATTAAAAGAACAACTTACCGGATTAAAACGACAACACTGACCCTAGAAACCTTAATTTAACAACGAGAACAGCTCTTTTCTGCTCTCGGCAGGAAAGATCATGCAAGATATACGAACCGTTTTAATAACCGGTGGAGCTAAGGGCATTGGCCTAGCTTGTGCCAGAAAATTTGCTCAGGCCAAATGTAATGTGGTTATCGCCGATAATGACGAGAAAGCCGGGAACCGCGCCGCTGATGATCTAAGTGGCGAAAAAGGCGAGGTATTGTTCGTTTCTTGTGATGTTAGCGATCTATTATCAGTGCGTAACTTGTTTGCCCAGATTAGATCAAATTTTGGCCGGCTTGATGTTTTGGTCAATAATGCCGGCATCGTTGCCAGCGGCGATATATTATCGCTAAAAATAGAAGACTATGACCGGGTTATGGGGGTTAATTTGCGCGGTAGCTTCTTAATTGCCCAAGAAGCCGCCAAACAAATGGTCGAGCAAATAGAAGAAGATCAGGATCGCGAACGGGAGCGATTAGGCAATTATGCAATAATAAACATGTCTTCTGTTAACGCCGTTATGGCGATCCCCGGCCAATTGGCCTATGTCACCACCAAAGGTGGGCTTAACCAAATGACCAAGGCAATGGCTYTGCGGTTGGCGGAGTATGGAATACGGGTAAATGCCGTTGGCCCTGGTAGTATTAACACAGATGTTCTAAAATCGGTTGCCGATAATCCAGAGGCAAAACAGAAAATTATGTCACGTACCCCGCTTGGTCATATCGGCGAGCCGGAGCAAATTGCCAGCATCGTACAATTTCTTGCGTCCAAAGATGCCAGCTATATTACCGGGCAGTGTTTGTATGCAGATGGCGGVCGVTTGGCACTAAATTATACAGTAGATCCGGCTTAAAGCCTGCTCTAGCTTTTATCATCTGAAAACGAACCAAAGACCGATTCGGCACTAACCCTTTTTGGTGTAAGATCAACTGGCTCATCAGCTGGCGCCAATGTATCTTCTTCCACCGGGTCATGAACAATACCTGCTTTTTCATCAGCAATACGTTTTTTCTCGGCGGCGATTTTAACCACAGAATCAAGGTCAATTTGCGTACAAAGGCCAACGGATACCGGATCAACAGGCTTGATCTGGCTGGCATTCCAATGGGTACGATCACGAACAGAAATAATGGTTGGTTTGGTTGTGCCGATCAATTTGGAAATTTGTACGTCGGAAACCTCAGGGTGATTGCGAACAATCCAAGCAATTGAATCAGGTCTGTTTTGACGACGGGATACCGGAGTGTAACGCGGACCTCTACGTTTTTGTTGCATTTTATCAGCGTGCTTGGGAATAACCGCAATCATTCTATAATCGCTGTCATCTTCGGCTTTTTTGATTTCGTCTCTGGTTAATTGTCCGCCGCTAATTGGATCAAGGCCACGCACACCTTGTGCGACRTCRCCATCGGCAATGCCTTTRATYTCCAAAGGGTGCATAGAGCAAAAATCAGCTATTTGAGAAAATGTCAGTGAGGTGTTGTCAACCAGCCAGACGGCAGTTGCCTTTGGCATCAAAATATCGGTCATCAAAATAGCTCCAAAATATAAAAAGCCCGGCTGATCAGCCGGGCTGTACCAGATGTTAGTCTTGGAGAAATAATACCAAAGCTAACWATTMTYAYGMCTTATAAAGMKGTTYTRMTAAAAAGCAAAGCGYCAATACTGCCTTTTCTTATGGCKMRKRRRRTTTTTAGCACTGGTTTTTTGTTACCGTTTACGGTATGCGCTATAAGTAGAATTAAGTTGTGGAAACAAAATGAAACTAGAAGACGATTTACCACAGACAAAAAARCCTRCBGCCATTGGCGATGATTTATATGATTTTTCAGTGGCGGAGCTAGAGCAGAGAATTATTCTCTTTGAGCAAGAAGTTGTACGAACAAGGCAAGTTCACAAACAAAAATCAGCTGGAATGAGTGCTGCAAATGCTTTATTTGGCAAATCATGAAAAAAATGGCAAGGTGTTTGCAGTATCCATTGTCAAATACTCCTTTTTGCTCCTTTTTGAGACGAGATATGCAATATGACTGATGAATTTGCTAACCGATTGAATGATTTTACTGCTTCTGAGTTGTTTTCGCGATCTTTTCGTGAAGGCATGGATCTGGTTGAAGAGGCCGCTGCTTATCTTGATGGGCCAGGCCGTGAAGAAAGCCGAGCTTTACCAAGAGACGGCGCATTGGCCTATGCTGGTGAAAGCATGCGTTTGACCACGCGCCTTATGCAGGTAGCTAGTTGGTTATTGGTACAAAGAGCGGTTCGTGAAAAAGAAATGAGCATTGAAGATGCTTGTGATGACAAATACCGTCTGGGTAGTGACAAAATCAGAAAAGCAGATCTGGACAACAAGCAAACGCCAGCAACTTTAAAAGATCTAATCGCCCGCACAGATAAAGTATTTGATCGTATTAGCCGCCTTGATGCGCAAATTTACGGCGAAAAGGGACGCAAAGAACAAACTAATGTGGTGTCCGACCAGCACGCTGCATTATCGGCGGCCTTTGCTAAGAAATAAATCTAGGTGCTTATTGGCTGACCTACAACCTGTACTAACCAGTCAGCTGTTGCTCGAACGCAGGCTAAGCGAGCAACATCTTCACGCATCACCATCCAAATAGGGAGTGTTGCATCAGGAAGCTTTTTTATCCGCACTAGACGTGGATCATGTTCTCCAATCCAAGACGGCAATACAGAGTTTCCGAGGCCAGCAGCAACGGCTTCGGCCATAACAATTGGATCATTACTGCGAACGCGAATTAAGTCACTTGGCATATGCGTTTCAATTTCGCGTACAGTGTTAAGCGTAGCTAGTGATGCAGAATACCCTACCCAGTTTTCATTGGATCCATCGCCTAGCTTTCCATAAATATTATGGTGCATGTTTCCAATTTTGCGTATCCGATACGCACCCTTTTCCGGCCGATACATACGCAATGCAATATCCGCTTCCAATGCAGGTAAATCTGCTTGCGCATAAGCAGATGTCAAATCAATATTTATATTTGGAAATGAAACACTGAAAGGTTTAAGGGCAGGCATAATAATATGCCGAGCTACAGTCAATGTTGCACTAATGATTACATTTCCAGCCGGTTTCTTGGATTTATTTTTTGCGATTATTTCTAACGCGCGTGCATTTATTTGCAATTCATTGGCACATTGCAAAATTTCAAACCCTAGGGCTGACAACACTTTCTCCCCTTTTTTATCGAGAAAAAGAGCGCCTCCTAAATACGTTTCCAGCCGGCGAATGCGCCGCATAATCGTGGTGGCGCCCACGCCCATTTTGCGGGCAGTTCGAGCAACCGATTGTTCATCGTACAAGGCGATAAAATATTTTACGCCATTCCAATTCATTATTTACCTGCATTATTGCAGTAACGAACTGCAAACATTCGTATATTTGCATGGTGTCTTTTCCGATACAAGGGTCAATGAAGAAAACCACAATACGCACTATATTTCGAAATTATTAAAACGCTAAAATTAAGGATCAAAAATGCCACAAACACTTACTGATTATATAGTCGCATTTAACGCTCTAGACGCTAATGCGATCGTTGGGTCTTATCGTTACCCATTATGTGTCATAACAAATTCAGACACCTTGCTGTATAAAACAAAGGCGGACTTCAAACCAGCCATCGAGCGTTTGTTGAAAGTTTACCGTCTTCACAAATTTAAATATGCAAAAATCACTCGCGAAACCATTACCAGTGAAATTGGCGCAATTCGTAGCATTGATGTGCAGTGGGCGCTCTTTAATAAAAATGACGAAATCATCTTGGAGTTCGACCTGACATATTTGCAGAAAATGGATATAAAGGACCGACCATTTATAGGGGTTGTTGCCCATAATGAGATGGAAAAATGGCAAGAAAAAATGGCCCGCTAAGCTGTATTGCCTCAAAAAAACCTTAACCTAAATGGAGATTTACTATACCTATGATTGAATTAACCGTGCCGAAAAATGCGCTGACGAAAACCAAACAAAACAAGTTAATGAAAAACCTAACAGATATATTGCTGAAATGGTAAGGCGCGCCGATTGATAGCGCCTTTGCGCAATCGGTTTCATGGGGGTTTGTTACTGAACAAGATGCGAGTATGTTTTATGTTGCTGGAGAACCGCTGAAGCAAGATCACTGGCGCGTTGAAATTACCGTTCCGCAAGGCGCTCTAAATGAAGAAAAAAAACAAGGCCTCGTAAAAGACATTCACGAACAACTCGAACATGTAACAGGTGATAAAGACTTAGGCGTGCGCTTATGGGGTAGATTGGGTATATATTCTCATTTCCTATACACTATGTGGTTATTTCTGCCGCCCATATTTGCGGCCAGCTTTTTGAGGAGCTCTTCTAGGTGCTGAAGTCGATTCCGAGCAAGCGGTCTAATAGATCGTTCACGCTGGCTTCTATATTTTCTATCGGTGTTTCGTCGGTTTCCATACCAATAAGAAGGGCCGCTTCACTGAGCGCAGCCATAAGCATTTTGGATAAAACTGGTATATGTTCGGCACTGATCGGATATTGAGCCGATTTAGCCGCAGCAGTCAGTCCTTGGTGCAATAAACCTAGGAAATACTGCTCATCCAGTTTACGCCAATTGAACCATCCTAGAGCTGCTGGCGCATCTCGAAGAAGTATCTGCTGGACTTCCATGTATCTGGATGCGCGTAACCATTCAATACAGCCAGCCCTTAGCTGGGAGGCGGCAGTGTTTTGTTGGGTGGCTACCTGCCTAACCCGGTCCACCAGACTTGTGCAAACGCTCTCAACCACTGCCCTGAAAAGCGCCTCTTTGTTACGGAAGTGATAGTAGAGAGAACCCCTGCTAGCCCCGGATGCATCTAAAACCATTTCGATCGAAGTCTTTCCGTAACCTACGGCACCAAATAATTGCCTCGCAGCTGCGAGAATGGTCTTGCGGGTCGATTTGCCCTTTTGGGTTCTTAAATCATGGCTTGACATGGTGGGTTCTCACTAATATAGACTGACAGTCAGTTTATATTATAGGTGCGCAATGAATCCAAGTCAATATCACGCTTGCAGAAAGACCGTGACGCTCTCACAAGGTGAAATCTCCTATGTGGTTGCTGGGGAAGGCCCTGCGGCTCTTTTCGTGCATGGCCTCATGCTAAATAACAGCGTTTGGCGGCAAGTTATCAGCAGGTTAGGTGAACATAGAACCTGCTATGCGGTAGACCTTATGGGGCATGGGCGCAGTCAAGTAAGCTTGGAGCAGGATATCGGTATGGAAAGCCAGGCCGAGATGTTGGCAGAATTTTGTGCAACTCTCGGCTTACAAACTGTCGATGCAGTGGCCAATGATTTTGGCGGCGGGATTACGCAAATTTTTGCTATTAACAACCCTGATCGATTGCGGACGCTAACGCTGACCAATTGCGATGCGCATTACAATTTGGGGCCTCCAATTGATCTTCGAAAAATAGTGCCTTTGGCCAAATCAGGGAAATTAGGTGATGCGGTGGCGTTCATGCTGGATAATATCGAGGCTGCGCACAGTCTATTTCCGGGGCGCGGTTTCCAAAATCCAAAAAACCTGACCCCCGCTGTCGTATGGGAATTGTTGGGGCCAGGATTTGCACCTGATAGAGTAACCGCCGACACTGGTGAAGTTCGTAACGATCTGGCTATTCATGGGCGCCGTAACTTTGAACGCTTCATCCTCTCGGTACGGGGAGATGAATTGGTGCGCATTGAGCCGGCGCTAAAAAACCTCAACATACCAACGCATCTGATATGGGGTACTGAGGATAGCTATTTTGGCTTGCCGTGGGCCTTCTGGTTGCGCGACACCATTCCTGGCTGCGACCGCCTCAGTGAAATTGAGGGCGGATGCTTATTTGCACCCATCGAACGCCCGCAAGAGGTTGTCACTGCTATGCTGGATTACTGGTAGGGGCTATGAAGCGCTTGAACTCGGTAAACTTTGTAGCCTTTTATGCCTTTGAGATTACGCACAAACCATAATTTGCGGGTTTCCGAGTATTTCGAGTATATGAATTTTATGTTGAAAATAAATTAGCAGCTTCAGGGCGGCAATTGGGGTGTTTTATGAATATTACAACGAAAAAATTTGCAAAGACACCTGATGAATGGATGAGTATTTATAAAAAATCTCTTCTCGAAATAGAATAAGAAATAAACTTCAAGAACGAACCGTATCTGCGGCATCACGGATTGCTTTTATATTTGCTTGGTAGGTTGCAACGCTTTGCGCACCTTTTCCAAACACCGCCGATCCTGCAACCAAAACATCAGCGCCAGCTGCCACCACCAAGGGAGCTGTTATTGGATTGATCCCGCCATCAACTTCGATCAAGATATCACGATCACCGATCATGGCTTTTAGGCGGCGGATTTTCTCAACCTGACTGTCCAAAAAGCTTTGCCCACCAAATCCGGGGTTTACGCTCATCACAATAACCATATCCAACCGATCAAGAACATACTGCAAAACCGTTTCACTGGTGGAAGGGTTTAATGCTGCGCCAGCCTTGCAGCCAAGATCGCGTATCACTTGTAATGTTCGATCCAAATGCAAACAGGCTTCTGGGTGAACGGAAATATTATCAGCGCCAGCATCGGCAAAGCTTTGCAAATATGGATCCGCTGGCTCGATCATCAAATGCACGTCCATTACGGTTTTAATGTGCGGTTTGAGCGCGGCGCAAACATCGGCACCGATGGTTAGGTTCGGGACAAAATGCCCGTCCATGACATCAATATGCACCCAGTCACAGCCGGCTTGCTCTATAGCTTCGATCTCATTGCCTAATTGCGCAAAATCAGCCGATAAAATGCTAGGTGATATTAGGGTTGTGCTCATTTATCGCTCCGATCTTGAACAACTTATAATATACTTTTTGCTTTTTCAACAATTGCCGCAACTGTAATTCCAAAATGCTCATATAACTTATCTGCTGGTGCTGAACCACCAAAGCCACTCATACCAATAAAGTGATCAGCAGAACCAGTATATCTTGACCAACCAAACTCTACTGCGGCCTCGACGGCAATGCGCGGCGCACTGCCCAATACTGTTTCGCGGTATTGCTTGTTTTGCTGTTCAAATTTTTCTTGGCAAGGCATTGAA
Source organism: Robiginitomaculum sp. (assembly GCA_002733735.2). Lineage (GTDB taxonomy): Bacteria > Pseudomonadota > Alphaproteobacteria > Caulobacterales > Maricaulaceae > Robiginitomaculum_B. Next base: position 11,684 of record NVWT02000024.1, read on the forward strand.
ACCACGGCTGCACTTACGCCTTGTTTTGCCAGTTTGCTGGCGGCTTCTACGGCCAAATGCACTTCGGAGCCAGTGGCGATCAAGGTAATATCGCGTGCGGATTTTGTTGTCCGCAATATATACGCACCTTTGGCGCAAAGGTTCTCGTTGCTATTCTCAACGCGCAGCATTGGCAGCCCTTGGCGGGTTAGTGCCAATGTTGATGGCGCATCTGTTTCGTTCAAAGCGCATTGCCAGCTTTCGGCAGTTTCAATGGCATCACAGGGACGATAGACAAACATATTTGGCAGGCTTCGTAATGTCGCCAAAGTTTCTACCGGTTGGTGGGTTGGCCCATCTTCGCCAAGGCCGATGCTGTCATGGGTAAGCACATAAATTGTTCGCAAGCCCATTAAAGCTGAAAGCCGCATTGCGCCGAGCATATAACCAGCAAATACCAAAAATGTGCCAGAATAAGGAATAAATCCACCATGTAAGGCCATGCCRTTCATTAYYGCSGCCATSGCATGTTCRCGSACACCRTAATARATATAYCKGCCRTTATAGTYCTGYGGCGATATAAYCGAMAGATCAGCAGTTAAAGTRTTRTTCGAGCCRGTAAGATCMGCCGARCCRCCAACTGTATTAGYAATAACTGGATTGATWACTTCCARKGCYTTTTGTGARGCWACYCTKGTKGCTTGTTTTGGTTGATCTTTRACMARCTKTTGTTTTAATTYGGYAATAACAGCTTCCAAATCACYGSTYRSYTSYKTTTGCATTGCRSCRGCAAATTCTTKCGMYTTGTYCGAAGCWTTTAATCGYTGTTGCCATTYTTCTTGGGCGGCAACGCTYTTTCGTCCSGCKGCTCTCCACGCAYCTAAAATATCATTTGGTATTTCAAATGCCGGRGCTGACCARTTTAARGCCTTWCKRGTTGCGGCAATTTCTTCTTCTCCYAAKGGCGCACCATGAACTTTATTGGTTCCTGATTTGTTGGGWGAGCCTTTGCCGATTATGGTTTTAAGGGCAATYARRSTYGGYTGTGTRGTRTTGCTTTTTGCAGCAATGATTGCCGCATCAATRTCTTGGCTGTYATGRCCATCARCCTYKATYACCTGCCAKYCAGAAGCAGCAAAGCGTTTTATCTGGTCGGTGCTGGTAGAAAGRTCRGTRCCGCCATCAATGGTAATAGAATTRTCGTCCCAAAATAAAATCARCTTRCCYAATTTCATRTGACCRGCCAGATCAATSGCTTCGTGGCTAATGCCTTCCATCAGACARCCATCRCCAGCCATYACCCAAGTATAATGATCAACCAATTCATCACCAAATTTGGCATTATTCATCCGCTCGGCCARYGCCATRCCAACCGCCATRGCAATRCCTTGSCCYAACGGRCCGGTRGTGGCTTCAACYCCRTCCACATGGCCATATTCAGGGTGGCCRGCGGTAATTGCTCCTAACTGRCGAAARTTTTTRATYTGCTCAATGCTCATATCCTTATAGCCAAGCAGATAATGCAAYCCATATTGCAACATTGAKGCATGRCCGGCTGATARTACAAACCGGTCACGATCCGSCCAAKYAGGGCAAGCCGGATCAAGTTTTATGTGCTTGTTAAACAATACTGTCGCCGCATCGGCCAAACCCATGGGTGCGCCCGGGTGGCCAGAATTGGCGGCTTGAATTGCATCGATTGCCAAAAACCTGATTGCATTGGCCATTTGTTCAGGTGTTGGCGTTTCATTGTTTGTCATCAGCGTATTTCCTTATGACGAATTGTGGTTATGTAGAATCAATATGTGGCGACTATTTCTACCTGTTTTTTCGAGCCAAAGACAAAGCCCACTCGTTGATGCAGCTCGCTTAGCGGTAATTCCATTATTCTGGTCTTGCCGTCTGTTGCGCTTCCACCGGCTTGCTCGATAACAAATGACACCGGGTTTGCTTCGTATAATTGCCGCAGTCTGCCTTTTTCATAACCTTTTCGAGCATCAGCCGGATACAAAAACAACCCACCTCTAGACAAAATCCGTGAAGCATCGGCAACTAAAGATCCAACCCAGCGCATATTATAATTTTCGGCCAACGGCCCATCAACACCGGCCAAACAATCATTGATGAAGTTTTGTATTGGCGGCTGCCAGTGTCTGGCATTGGCAGCATTAATTGCATATTCGGCCTTTGCTGTGGCTAGTTTTAAGTCATCTATCGCCAGCACAAACTGTTTTGATTCAGGATCCAGCACATATAACTCAACACCGTTTCCAGTGGTAATGATCAAGCTGGTTTGCGGGCCATAAACAAAAAATCCGCCAACAAGTTGTTCTTTTCCCGGCCTAAAGAAAGAATTTTCCGCATCACCCGGCATGGTTGGTAAAATAGAAAAAATAGTACCGATAGAGACATTGGTATCAATGTTTGATGAGCCGTCTAGCGGATCAGCGGCCACACAAATAGGTTTTGATGGATCAAGAGTGTTGATCCCCTCTTCTTCCTCGGAGGCATAATAAGCCACCGGAGCGCGTCGAAGCAGGTCTATAATTATCTCGTCGGATTGAATATCTAGTGCTTTTTGGTCATCACCATCAGCATTATTGGCGCCAGTATTTGCGCCAAGTCCGTCAAGCAATGGCCCGTGTGCGCACAAATAGGCGATTTTTTTGGCAGCTTCCGACAAAGATTTTATTGTTTCAATTACCGCATTTCTGGTTTCTTTATTGGAAATATTATCGGCAAAACCGGTTGATAATTTAATGCTCATCTGGGGCTGACCTTTGTAATTACCGAAAAACAGTTGCGAACAATATTTATCTAGCAAGGTTTGAGGAAAAAGACATTCAAAAAAGCTCTTTGGTGAAAAATACGCTTCTGTCTGTATGATAATTTGCTATTCTCTGGCTTATAGGGTTATTTGAAATCCATGTTTTGAAAACAGGTAACAGATATTGGAAATAATGATGTTGATAATGAATAAAATGGCGGTTTTGCCAATTATAATGGTCTTTATTGCATTTGCCCTTGTCGCTTGTGAAGCGCCGTCTTCTAGTATCGAAGACGAGACAACAAAAAACACCACGGATACGTCCGGTGAAGTACAATTCACTBCGTTGGCCGTACAGGGTAAAATTGCTTATGACAAAAATTGCGCCGCATGCCACGGTGATAATATGATGGGAACCCAAATTGGCCCGCCATTGATCCATGAGATATATAATCCCGGTCATCATAATGACATGTCGTTTTATCGGGCRATTAAGCAAGGAACCGTGCAGCACCATTGGCAGTTTGGTGATATGCCGCCACGACCAAATGTAAAAGACGAAGATATTGGCGGTATCATTCAATATGTTCGTGAATTGCAAGAAGCACACGGTATTGTCTATAAGCAACATAGAATGTAATAGCTTACCGCTCTACTTRTCAGTGCCCTTAAATATTGGGGSNATTATCCGGCTAAATACAACAAARAATAATGGGAACACYATGAGCGAGAATAAAAATTACCGCACRCTAGTACTTTTGCTTTTGACTTTGGTCTATGCGTTCAATTTTATTGATCGTCAAATTATYGGCATATTGTCACCTTTCATACAAGCAGACCTTGGTTTGACTAATACCCAGATGGGGCTTTTGAAAGGCTTTTTGTTTGCGCTGTTTTATACTGTCACCGCYYTGCCTATAGCMTGGCTRGCCGAYCGCTATAATCGCGTGAATATTATTGCTACATCTTTGGCTGTGTGGAGTGCCTTTACGGCRTTCACCGGAATGGCRGGTAATTTTGTTCAAATTGGCYTGGCGCGGATTGGCGTCGGGATTGGTGAAGCYGGCGGCAGTCCGCCATCGCATTCAATCATTTCAGATTTATACCCAAAGGAAAAACGATCCGGTGCTTTGGCTGTTTACGCTCTGGGRATTCCAATCGGCCTAGGCTTTGCCTATTTTGTTGCYGGSATTGCTCTGGGTAATCCAGATTCGAGTTTTRAYTGGCGYARYTTGCTAATTTGGCTCGGTATTGCCGGCGTGGCRCTTGCGGTTRTTGTMMGGYTKGTCATTCGYGAGCCTAAACGCGGCGCACAGGAAGCCAAAAAAGCAAGTGATGCACCGGCCTCGCCACCATTCAAAGAAGCGTTGAAGGTTTTACTTAGCATTCCATCTTGGTGGGCAATGTGCTTKGGWATCGCCTTYGCTTCATTTGCYGGKTATGCKTTTTCAACATGGCARATRGAYTATCTYYTRCCRTTTGAYGGYCAGKCWGAAARTCCYGTYGGRTTTAARRSCATGATGTWYRCMYTWGGYYTWATCAAYATGWTTGCYTATGGTTTTGGYACWTGGTTKGGYGGKTAYCTKGCMGAYMGKTTTGCYAAGCAAAAYAACAATGTSMGKGCYTATGCWYTTATWCCKRYSMTRACYGTYWTWTGTGCACTGCCTTTGGCTATTCTATCTTTTTGGGTACCAACAGTGTGGGGGCATATGGCTGTAATTAGCGTTTTTGTTATTTTTCTTGGTATGTATCTAGGCCCTTCATTTGCGATAGCTCAGACCCTGGCGCCGGTCAATATGCGCGCCATGTCTACCGCGTTGTTCTTTTTAATTCT